>CADCWE010000089.1 GCA_902806325.1 uncultured Thermomicrobiales bacterium
CGAACGAGAGCCGGGTCCGGGTCGAGGGCTCGTAGAACAGGGTCGCCAGGATCCGCCCCCGCAGCGGCGCCGCCGCCGACGGCATCTCCCGCGCCCGATCCGCCTCGACGAACACCGCCTCCACCCATGCCCGGTCGAACTGGCCGACCGCCACCACATGCCGGATCGCCACCCGTCTTCCCCGTTGTTCCGAGCGAATTGATGGGGCAGTATAGTCCGGGCGAAATGGCCCCCTCCCCCAACGTTGGGGGAGGGGCTTTCGCCCACGCCGCGTCCAAGAGGGAAGCCCTCCGGCTCCCCTTTCCCCCGGCGTAGGGGAAGGGGGGCGGTGTTGTTCGCCACCGACCAAGGACCACCAATGCCCCTGATTCACCTCTCCCCCCGCGTTTCCTACATCCCCGGTGGCGTCAACGCCGGCGTGATCCGCGGCGACGGCGACGCCGTCGTCCTGGTGGATACCGGGGTCAACGACACCGCCGGCAAGAAAGCGATCAAGGCCGTGCGCGAGGAACTGGGCGGCGAGGTCGTCGCGATCCTGACCACCCACGCCCACGCCGACCACTTCGGCGCCAACGCCGCGGTCGTCAAGCGCACCGGCGCCCGCGTCTACGCGCCGGAGTTCGACGAGGCGGTGCTCCGCTATCCCCTGCTCCAACCGGCCACCCTCTACGGGGGCGCCGATCCGCTGGACACCCTCCGCGGCGGCTTCCTGCTCGCCCACGCCAGCCCGGTCGACGAGGTCATCCGTCCGGGTCCGTTGTCCGTCGCTGGGGTGCCGGTCGAGGTCGTATCGCTGGCGGGGCACTCGATCAACCAGGTTGGCTACCTGGTCGACGGCGTCTTCTTCTGTGCCGATGTGGTGCTGCCGGCGGCGGTGCTGGACAAATACAAGATCCCCTACCTGTTCTCCGTCACCGACCACCTGGCCGCCCTCGACACCGCGCGGGCGGTGCCGTGCCAGGCCGCCGTTCCCGGCCACGGCCCCCACGTCGCCAACCTCGGCCAACTCGTCGCGCTCAACCGCGCCCTGATGGACGCGGTGCTGGCACGGTTGCTGGAGCTGGCGGCGGGGCCGGCGACGGCCGAGGCGATCCTGGCCGGGGTGCTGGCGAGCTTCGGCGCGCCGGTGACGGACGCCCCGTCGTTCTACCTGCTGCAGCCGACCGTGTTGGCCTGCCTCAGCCACCTCCACAGAACCGGGAAGGTCTCGCAGACGATCGCGGACGGGCGTTCGTGGTGGACCACCACCCCGTAGGGCCGGTTGGACCAAACGCGGACCCGGGCCTCGATCCCGGCCCCGGCACCAGGGCACCACCCGGCGACGCGGCGTCTTGACCCGCCCCCCGGGTAGTGCCATGATTCGGCACGTTCTGGGGCACGGAACCGGGTTTGGGACGGACCGGTCGACGCGGTTTCCCCGCTCCGCCGCCAGGCGGTGGAATCGGGAAGTCCGATCGTTCCGGGTTCCCTGGCCAACCACGGCGGCTAGCACGGCCGTCGCCGCATCGGACGAACGAAAAGGAGCATCGCATGGCCGAAGCGCGCGTCGCCGATCTCGTGCAGCAACTGTCCGCGGGCCTCCTCAGTCGTCGCCGTTTCATCCGCCGCGCGCTCGGCCTGGGTCTGTCCGCCCCGGCGATCGCCGCCCTGCTCGCCCAGGCGCCGTCGCCCGCGTCGGCCGCCCCGCGCGCCGGCGCCGCCTCTGGCGCCCGCCGGTTCCAGGCCGACGCGACCACCCTGGTCATCGCCGACAACCTCAAGGACACCTGGATCTGGCTGGACCCCGCCCACTTCTACGAGATCAACTCCGCGGCGGCGATGAACGTCGTCCTCGAAACCCTCTATGCCCTGCCCGACTCGACCAAGCCGACCGAGTTCGTGCCACTGTTGGCCGAAGGGATGCCCGAGGTCTCCGCCGACGGTTTGCAGGCGACGATCAAGCTGCGGAGCGGCGTCACCTTCCACAACAGCGGCAACCCGATGACCGCCGACGACGTGATCTTCTCCTGGAACCGGCTGAAGAACGTCCTCGACCAGGGATCGTTCCTCGCCATCGACTACTGGGACGCGGTCGAGAAGGTCGACGATCTGACGATCAAGATCGTGCTCAAGGCGCCCAACGTCGCCCTGGTGCCGATCCTGTCCTCCTACCCGCTCTCGATCACGGACAGCGCCGTGACGCGGGAGAACGGCGGCCTCGACGACGAGAGCGCCGCCGAGAACGACACCGCCGCCGATTGGTGGAACGAGGGCAACTCGGCCGGTACCGGGCCGTTCCGCTTGACCGCCTGGGACATCGAGGGGGAGGTCGTCGTCGAGCGCTTCGCGGAGTACTGGGGCGATGCCCCGGCCTTGGAGCGGATCATCTGGCGCAACGTCACCGACCCCAACACCCAGCTCCAACTGGTCGAGACCGGCGAGGCCGACATCGCGTACTCCCTGGACCCCGACGCCGCGGTGGCGGTCAAGGAAGCCGGCGACCTGCAGGTGTTGACCGGACCGACCCTGGCCCACGAGTACCTGGCCCTCCACACCCAGGAGGACCCGGGCGGCCCCGTCGCCACCAAGGAACTGCGCCAGGCGATCGGTTACGCGATCGACTACCAGGGAATCATCGACGACCTGCTCAAGGGCGCCGGAATCAAGCCGGCGACCATCGTCCCCGAACCCCTGCTCGGCTCCGAGGCCGTGCGGGAGTTCGGCTACACCACCGATCTGGCGCGGGCTCAGGAGCTGTTCGACGGCACCGGTCTCGGCGAGGTCGAACTGACGCTGACCTACGGCGCAGGCGGCCAGGGCGAAGGCGGACTCGCCCTGGAAACCCTGGTGCCCAAGCTTCAGGCCGACCTCCAGCAGGTGAACGGTTTAACGGTCGCCCTTAATCCGATGGACGCCGCCAAGCGGTTGGAGGATTTCCGCAACGGCAAGCTCCAGTTCACCATCTCCGGGTGGTCGCCGGATTACCCGGACGTCCACACCTACGCCGAGCCGTTCGGCCGCACCAACACCGCCGCCGCCAAGCGCGTCGGGTACTCGAATCCGGAGGTCGACGCCGCCCTCGACGCCGGCATCGCCGAAACCGACCCCGCCAAGCGCGAGCAACTCTACGTCGACATCCAAAAGCGGCTGATCGAGGACGCCCCGTTCCTCGTCCTCTACCAGCCGATCGACCAGAAAGCCGCGTCCAAGGCGGTCCAGGGCGCGGCCACCCACTCGGTCGCGATGATTCAGCTGCGGGGCGTGTCGAAGACCGCCTAACGGCGCGAATCACCCCTCTGCGCTGCTTCCTATTCCCGGGTCGCTCCGAACCCCACGTTGAGCGACCCGGGACTAGGAAGCGACCGTCGCCGCTGGCCGGCACCATCGCGCTTCGTCACGCGACGCCCGAATCGTTCGAGGACCGCGATGGGTCTCTGGCGCTACATCCTGCGGCGGTTGGGGCTGGCGGTGGTGGTGCTGCTCATCGTCAGCGTTGCCACGTTCTCCCTCGCCCAGGCGATCCCCGGTGATCCCCTCGATGCCCGGATCAGCGAGCGCCAGGCCGACAACCCGCGGGTCCGCGCCGCCCTCGAACGGCGCTGGGGCCTCGACGAGCCGGTGCCGGTCCAGTACGTCGTCTACGTCCGCAACCTGCTCCGTGGCGACCTCGGGGAATCCATCGACAAATCCCGCCCCGTCGCCGACGAGCTGCGCAAGTTCGTCCCGGCGACCGTCGAACTGACGCTGTTCGCGATGCTCTTCGCGCTCGGAGTCGGGGTACCGTTGGGGATCGTGGCCGCGATTTTCCAGAACCGGTGGCCGGACCACCTGGCCCGGTTCGTCTCCCTGATCGGCACGTCGGTCCCCGTGTTCTGGCTCGGGTTGCTGGCGTTGTACGTGTTTTGGGTGCGGCTCGGCTGGCTGCCGGGACCGGGTCGTCTCGACGTCGGGATGACCCAACCGCCGCTGGTCACCGGGTTGGTCAGCCTCGACGCGATCCTCGACCGCGACGGGGCGGCGTTCCGCAGCCTGCTGCGCCACGTCGCGATGCCGGCGGTCGTGCTCGGCTCGTTCGCGATGGGCATCGTCGCCCGGATGCTGCGCTCCTCCCTGCTCGTCGCCCTGAGCGACGACTACGTCCGCACCGCGCGGGCGAAGGGATTGGTCGAGCGGCGCGTGGTGATGGGCCACGCGCTGCGCAACGCCCTGATCCCGACCGTGACCGTCCTCGGCCTGACCTTCGCCTCGTTGCTGGCCGGCGCGGTGCTGACCGAGACCATCTTCTCCTGGCCCGGCGTCGGATCCTACGCGGTGACCCGAGCGGTCAAGCTCGACTACCCGGCGTTGCTCGGGGTGACGCTGTTCATCGCCTTCGCTTACATTGTCTTCAACCTGGTGGTCGATATTGCCTACGGGATCCTCGATCCCCGAATCCGGATCGGGTAGCGCCATCGGGATCGGCGCGGGCCGGCAGGAAGGGAAGGCGCATCCGCAGTTGGCCACCACGAGCACCACCTCGCCTGCCGTCATCACCCAGGCCCGGACGACCCCGGTCGGTCCCATCTCGTTGCGCCCGCGCCGAACCCCGCTCGGCGATGCCTGGCGCACGCTGCGCCGGCAACCGGTGGCGATGGCTGGCCTGACCATCATCCTCGGCTGGCTGCTGCTCGGTCTGCTGGCGCCGGTGCTGCCGCTCGACGATCCGTTGACCCCGCAATCGGGCAACAACCTTCAGGAACCAAGCCGCGACCACTGGCTGGGCACCGACGAACTCGGCCGCGACATGCTCAGCCGGGTGATCTACGGCGCCCGGATCTCGCTCCCGTCCGGCGTCCTGGTGATCCTCGCCACCGGCAGCTTCGGCTGCCTGATCGGCGCCGTCGCCGGCTACGTCGGCGGTTGGGTGGACAACGCGATCATGCGCTTCGCCGACGCGGTCCTCTCCTTCCCCTCGATCATCCTGGCGATGACGATCACCGCCGTCAGTTCCGGCCTGCCCTGGGGCCAGAACCGGCTCCTCAACGCCTTGCTCGCGGTCGGGCTGGTGCTGTGGCCGGAATACGCGCGGGTGATGCGGGGGCAGGTGCTCTCGATCAAGACCAACGAGTACGTCACCGCCGCCCAATCCGTCGGCGCCTCGTCTTGGCGCGTCCTGACCCGCCACATCCTGCCCAGCACCGACGCCCCGATCATCGTCAAGGCGACCCTCGACGTCGGCGCCGCGATCGTGTTGACCGCCAGCCTCAGCTTCATCGGCCTCGGCGTCGTCCCCCCGACCCCGGAGTGGGGCGCGATGATCAATCAAGGATTCAAGAAGGGGATCGAGTTCTGGTGGATGTCGTCCGTGCCCGGCATCGCCATCATGTCGGTCGTGATGGCCCTCAACTTCTTCGGCGACGGGCTGCGCGACGCGCTCGACCCCCGGCGGCGCGGCCGGTGAGGACCGGTTCCCGGCCGGAGGTGGGCCGGTTCGATGACGATGCGGTGGCGAGCCTGCGCCGCTTCGTCGCCGACCGTGGGTTGGACGCCGAGTTGCTGACCCCGAACACGCCGATGCCGACCGTGCCGCTGGCGGCGGCGGCGATCGGCGTCTCACCGGAGGTGATCCTTAAGTCGCTGCTGTTTCGCGACCGCGCCGGAACCCTGGTCCTCGCCATCGCCTCCGGCACCGCCAAGGTGGACCGCGACCGGCTGGCCGCGGTCGCGGGGCTGGACCGGCCGCGGCTGGCCGACGCGGCGACGGTCCTCGCCGCGACCGGGTTTCCGGCGGGCGGTGTGGCGCCGATCGGCCATCGGACCCCGTTCCCGGTCGTCCTCGACCGCCGCGCCGCCGCCCTCGCCGTCGCCTACGGCGGCGGCGGGTCCGAACACGCGCTCTTGCGGGTCATCCCGGCGGATATCGTCCGCCTGACCGGCGCCGTCGTCGCCGACATCACCGGCGCCACCCCCGAGGAGACCCGATGACCGATCACCCCGCCGGCGACCCGGCCGTGTCCCCGCCGTCCGATTCCCCCGCGCGGCGCGGCGACCTGATCGCCCTGATCGGCACAACCACCCGTGTCTATGACGAGTGCTTGCTCCCCAACGGCGCCCTCGTCTCGGCGCCCGCCCATCTGCCGTTCTATCCGGCCCGCGCCACCGACGCCTTTCTTTGCCGCCCCGGTCCGACCATCGCCGCCGCGATCCTGGCGATGGATGCCCTCGGCCGCGATGTCCGCACGCCTCCCCTCCGCTGGCTCCGCGACCGCGCCGCCGGGTTCGGCGACGACGGCCTCCTGCGGCGGGCCTACCAGATCCACGGACCCGTGCGCGACGATCGGCCGGATCTGATCGGCAGCGGCATCCTCTTGGCGGCGATCGTCCGCCGTTCGGACCGCGCCCAGGGCGAGATCGCGACCGCCGTCTGCCGCGCCCTGGCCTCCGCGATCGCCGTCCGCTGGGACGGGCAGCGGTTTCGCGACCACCCGGACGCGGTCGGCGCCATCCGGGCCGCCGAGTTGACCGTCGCCGCGAGCGGTCTCCGCGCCGCCGCCGTCGTCTTCGACGTGCCCCAGTGGTCCCGCGTCGCCGACACCATGACCGCCGCCCGCGACGGGGCGATCGTCGACGCGTTCGCCTTCCGCGGCACGCCCGATCCCAACGCCGAGGACCGCGACGACGACCTCTTGGCGCTGCTCGCCCTGGCTTGGCCGCTCGGGTCCGCTGACGCGCCGCCGGACGCCGCCGGCGCCGCCGATCTCGCCGAAGCCGCGGTCGGACTCCGCGACGTGTCCTGGCACGGCGGCGATCCGGTCGCCCACCTTGCCCACGCCGGGACCAACCGGCTGCGCCCGGCAGATCTGTTCTGGCTCGCCGCCGCCCATGCTTCCGCCGGCAACGTCGACCGTGCCGGTCGTTACCACGCCCTCGGCACCGCGCTCGCCGACGGCGACGGCCACTTCCCGGCGCACGTCGCCGCCCCCGACCGCGACCCCGCCCCGCGCCCGTTCCTGCTCGCCCACCTCTTGTTCGTCCTGTCCGCCGGCGCCCTCGGGCTGCTCGACGACCCGCCCAGGACCGGATAAGCGGGCGGCAAGCGACCGCTGGCGCCCGATCGGACATCGTCAGCATCCGGGGTTGCCGCCGGGACGGGTCAAGGCGGCAGCAACCCAGATGTTGAGCCGTGAAGCGGCCCGAGCGCCAGATCCGAGCGGTTGGCAACGCGACATCCGCGACGGACCGTTGGATCGGCGGGCGGTCGTCGACCGGTTCGCTGTTGCCCCGGAGCGGATGGCCGCGTTGGCGCCGTTCCCGCGTCGTGCGTCATACTTTCGGCATCAACCCGCCGCCGCGGCGCCATTCCGCGCCCCCTCACCGTCAGGACCCACGTTGGCAACCCAGCTCGTCATCATCGGTCTGCCCGGTTCGGGCAAGACCACGGTCTTCAACGCCCTGACCGGCGCCGAGGCCCGCACCGGGTCGTTCTCCTCGGCCGAGGACGAACCGAACCTCGCCACCGTCAAGGTACCCGACCCCCGATTGGACACCTTGACCGACCTGTTCAAACCGCAGCGCAAGGTCCCCGCCGATGTCCAGTACCTGGACGTGGCCGGGATCGCCAAAGGGATCGCGGAAAAAGGGATGAGCGGCCAATTGCTGGGCCACCTCTCCCAGGCCGACGCCCTGGTCCACGTCGTCCGCGCCTTCGAGGATCCCAACCTGCTCCACCCGGAGGGCAGCGTCGACCCGGAACGCGACATCGAGACGCTGAACCTGGAGCTGCTCTTCTCCGACCTCGCCCTCGTCGACAAGCGGCTCCACCGGATTGCCGCCCAGCTTCCCAAGCTGCGCGGCCCGGAACGCGAAGCGACCGAGCGCGAACAGGTCGTGATGACCCGCCTCAAAGCCGCCCTCGACGCCGACACGCCCCTGCGCGAGGTGGTCGGCGAACTCGACCCCGACGACGCCAAGGTGCTGCGCGGCTTCGGGTTTCTGACCGCCAAGCCGCTGCTGGTGCTGCTCAACCTGGGCGAGGCCCAACTGGGCGAGGCGGGCGACTCGATGACGACCCGGTTGGCGGAGCGGTTCGCTCGCCCCGGCGTCGGCGTCGACAGCCTGGCCGGTCAGATCGAGATGGAGATCGGCGCCCTGGACGAGGAGTCGGCCCAGGCCTTCATGGCCGACCTCGGGATCGCCGAGTCGAGCCGGGCGCGGGTGATCCGCCGCTCGTTCGAACTGCTGGGCCTGATCCCGTTCTTCACCGTCGGCCCGGACGAGTGCCGGGCGTGGACGATCGGGCGCGGCGAAACCGCCGTCGAGGCCGCCGCCGCGATCCACTCCGACATCCAGCGCGGCTTCATCCGGGCCGAGGTCGTCGCCTACGACGACCTGATCGCCGCCGGAGGTCTGGCCGAAACCAAGAAGGCCGGCACCTTCCGCCGCGAAGGCAAAACCTACGTCGTCCAGGACGGCGACACGATCAACTTCCTGTTCAACGTCTGATCCCGCCCCGTGCCGGCCCGATGCGGAGAAACGGCGCCCGCATGAGCGACGACTTGGACCCCGACGACCTCGAGATCGACATCAACCTCCGCGCCCCGGCGGAGGTCGCGGCGCGGGCCCTGATCGTCGGCGCCGTCTGCCGCCGGGGGTTCCTCGAACAACCGGACGGCGGCATCGAGACCGACGACCCGGAGGCGGATCGGTTCGACCTCGGGGCCTGGCTGCGCGACGAAGGGGTCGATCCGCTCGCCACGCCTGCGGAGCGGCGCTTGATCGAGACCCGCCTCGGACGCCTGCCCGACGGCGACGCCGAGGCCGCCACCTGGCAGGTGGAAGGGTTGGTGGCGCTCTGCTGGGCGCTCAATCTCCTGACGAACGCGCCGCCCTACGACAGCCCCGCCATCCCCGGTGCCGTCTTCGCCCTTGTGCCTTCCCCATGGGACAAGACCGGCGCGTTTCGCGGCCAGGCCGTGCTCCGCACCGAAGCCGAGATCGCGGTCGAGCGCGAGCGGGCCGAACTCTGGCATTGGCGGGCCGGGATCGCCGATCTGCTCCTCGGGGCCACCGGCCGCGGGGCGGCCGGTCTGCGGCGGGTGATCCGGGACGTGGCGGAAGACGCGGCCCGCGGCGGCGTCTTCGCCGAGCCCGCCGGCCACGACTTCCCGGTGAACGGGCGTCCCTACCACCACCTCGACGACGCCGGCCACGCCGTCCTCGCCGGCCTCGCGGCGGAGCGACTGCGGGCCCTGAACTGGCTGTGCGGGTTCGGCGCGGATTGGGACCACGTGCCGATCGACGCCTAGCGGGCGCCCGAAGAGAATACGGCGCCCGAACGCGCGCGTTGCGGTCGGACGTTGCGTGGCGTCGGAGGAACGGTTCGTCACGGATCGGTCCGGGCGCGGGCACGACCAACCCCCCGGTTGCCACCCGGACGCTCCGGGAGACCCTTGACACAATCCGGTTGTTTGATTATCATCTAATTAGATGCACTTCGCAGCGCGCCAGCGGGAGACCACGATGGATGCCCCCCTCTCCGATCCCGAAGTGGACCGCCTCTCCGCCGTCTTCAAGGCCCTGGCCGACCCCGCCCGGCTGCGCATCCTCGGCGCCGTGGCGGAGCGCCCGCACTCCGGCAAGGATCTCAGCGAACGGCTGGGGTTGACGCCGCCGACGATCAGCCACCACATGGCCAAACTCGCCGCCGCCGGTCTGGTCACGGTCACGCCCGACGCCCAGCGGCGGGAGTACGCGCTGAACGAGGTCGCCCTCCGCGCCCTCGGGCGACCGGCCGCGCCGGCCACCGTGCACGAGCCGCCGGAGGACCCCGTCGAGCGCGAGCGCGCCAAGACCCTGCGCGACTTCTTCGACGGCCCGCGGTTGACGCAGATCCCGGCCCAGCGTCGCAAGCGGGTCTTCGTCCTCCAACACCTCCTGGAGCGGTTCCTCCCGGATCGGGAGTACCCGGAGAAGGAGGTCAACGCCCTGCTCAAGGTCGCCCACGACGACGTCGCCACCCTGCGCCGGGAGATGGTCGACTACGGCTACCTGACCCGGGAGAGCGGCGTCTACCGCGTCGCCGGCTCCCTCCCGGACCGCGGCCCGACCGTCGCCCAGGAGATGCCCGGCGACGAGCGCGCATGGCTCCGCGCCCTCCTCGCCGACGCCACCAGCCGCGCCCTCCGCCCCGAGCACGACCGATGATCGAGTTGCGCCGCATCCGCGTCGAGGGGATGGTCCAGGGCGTCAACTTCCGCGCCGAGGCCCGCCGCGAAGCCCGGGCACTCGGCGTTAACGGGTTCGCGCGCAACGAAACCGACGGCTCGGTGCTGATCGAGGCCGAAGGCGAACCGGCGGCCCTGGATCGCTTCGTCGCCTGGTGCCGCCACGGACGACCACCGGCCCGCGTCGACCGCGTCGCCGTGGAAGCGGGTCCACCGGTCGGTCACGTCGGCTTCGCCCGCCGCTGAACCGTCTGGGTCAGCGTTTGGAGAACGCGGCCTTGGCCGCCTCCACGAAGGCGGCGATCTTCGCCGGATCCTTCGATCCGTCCGTCTCCACCCCCGAGCTGACGTCCACCGCCAGCGGCCGAACCGCCGCGATGGCATCGCCCACGTTCTCGGGGTCGAGGCCGCCGGCCAGCACCAGGGGGCCGTTCGCCGCCATCGTTCCGGCCAGCCCCCAGTCCGCCCGCACGCCGGTTCCGCCGTGCGCCACCGGGTCGTAGCCGTCCACAAAAAAGGCGATCGGGGTACTGGCCGCCGTCGCGTAGGCGTCCATCCGCGCTTCGAGGTCGGCCCAGCCGGCGCCCGGCATCACCCGCAGTGCCTTGATCACCGGCCGGTTCAACCGCTCCAGGAGGCCCGGATCGTGGTCCCCGTGCAATTGCAGCACGTCCAACCCGGCGACTTCGGCAACCTCGTTCATCTCCGCGTCGGACGCATCCACGAAGACGCCAACCCCAAGCACCGTTCGCCCCAACGCCCGCGCCCGATCCCGGGTGGCGCCCAAACAGACCGCCGCCCGCTCCGCCGTCACGCGCCGCCGGGACGGGGCAAAAACAAACCCGAGCAGATCGGCCCCCGCCTCTACCGCCGCGACCGCGTGCTCCGCCTCCCGCAACCCGCAGATCTTGACCATCCCGGGCCGGAGCACGGCGTGATGATCGTCCCGCCGGTGTTCCCCGCCCAACGTCCCCCTCACCTTGCCACCCCGCGCAGCGCCCGCACCGCCGCCGCCCGATCCCCGGCCAAAATCAGCGACTCGCCGACCAGCACCGCGCCGACGCCCACCGCCACCAACCTCGCCACGTCAGCGCCATCGAAGATCCCGCTCTCTCCCACCAGGAGCGCCCCTTCCGGGGCCAGCGGAGCCACCCGCTCGGTCGTCGCCAGATCGACCGCGAACGTCCGCAGATCCCGATTGTTGATCCCGATCAGCGTCGCCCCGGCCGCCGCCGCCCGCGCCATCTCCGCCTCGTCGTGGACCTCGACCAGCGCGTCCAGGCCGTACCCGGCGGCGGCGGACAGCAACCCCGCCAGGGTCGCGTCGTCCAGCGCCGCCGCGATCAGCAGCACCGCGTCCGCCCCGAACGCCCTCGCCTCCGCGATCTGGTAGGCATCGAGGACGAAGTCCTTGCGCAGGACCGGCGCCGGCCGGGCGCGGTCGTGGGCCACCGCCGCGCCCGCCGCCAGATCGGCCAGGGAGCCGTGGAAGAATGGATTGTCGGTCAGGATGGAGAGCGCCGCCGCGCCGCCCGCCAAATACTCCCCGGCCACGGTCGCCGGATCTACCGCCACCGGAAAGACGCCCCGCGACGGCGACGCCCGCTTGATCTCGGCGATCACCGCCGGCGGGTTGCGGAGCAATGCATCCCGCAGCGAGACGGGCGCCGGACGCGCGGCAATTCCCCGCTCCAGATCGGTTAGCGGGGTCGTTGCCCTTCGCGTTGCCAGATCGGCCACGGTCCGGGCCAGGATCCGGTCCAGCACAGTCCCGGTTTCGACCACCCCGGCGGTCACGCCGTCACCGCCGTTGCGCCGTCGCCCAGGTCCCGGGTAAAGCGCGCCAATTCGTCGAGTTTGGCCAACGCCCGGCCGGAGTCGATCGCCGCCGCCGCCAGCGCGATCCCGTCGCCGAAGGAGGCGGCGGCGTCGGCGGCGTAGATCCCGGCCCCGGCGTTGAGCAGCGTGATCGAGCGCCGCGGACCCGGTTCGCCGGACAGGATCGCCCGCGTGATCGCCACGTTCTCCGCCGCGTCGCCGCCCTGGAGGTCGGCCACGGTGCCGCGGGTGAGGCCAAACTCTTCCGGCGAGACGGCGGAGGTCCGCACCCCGCCGTGCCGGGCGTCGAACTCGGTGACCGCCGACGGCCCGGCGATCCCGATTTCGTCGAGGCCCTCCTCGGCGTGGACCAGCACCGCGTGGGCGCTGCCGAGCAGCCCCAGCACCTCGGCCAGCTTGCGGGCGATGTCCGGGTGGCCGACGCCGACCAGTTGGTGCCGCGCCCCGGCCGGGTTGGTCAACGGCCCGAGCACGTTGAAGATGGTCCGGATTCCGATTTCGCGCCGGGCCGGGCCGACGAACCGCATCGCCGGGTGGAACGCCGGCGCGAACATGAACCCGATCCCGACCTCCTCGACGCAGCGCGCCACCTGCTCCGGGGTCAGCTCGATCCGCACCCCCAGCCCTTCGAGCAGATCGGCCGAGCCGCACTTGGAGGTCACCGCCCGGTTGCCGTGCTTGGCGACCCGGACCCCGGCGGCGGCGATCGCGAAGGCGGCGGTGGTCGAGATGTTGAAGGTGCCGGAGGCGTCGCCGCCGGTGCCGCAGGTGTCGACCAGCGGCCGCCCGTCGTCGGGGATTTCCACCCGCAGGGCGTGGCGACGCATCGCCGCCGCGAACCCAGCGATCTCGCCGACGGTCTCGCCCCGCATCCGCAGCGCCGTGACCAGGGCCCCGATCTGGGACCCGGTGACCCGGCCCTCCATGATCGCGTCCATCGCCCCGCTCGCCTCGTCGAGCGAGAGTTCCCGGCCGTCGACGACGGCCCGAATGGTGTCCTTGATGTCGGTGGTCGTGGTCGGTTCCATCGTTGCCGTGGCCATCGCGGTTTCCCTCATTGGACCGGTGCTTCGGCGCGCGTTCGCGGTGGAGGCGCATCGCGCCGGGAACGGCGTCGTCGGGGTGGACCCCTTGACGCAGTACGCGTTAATACCCCAACGCCGCCGCCGGCTCTTGGACCGCCTCCCTCGCCACACGCCCAGGCCCGATGCCGAGAAAATTGGCGAGCAAATCCTTCCCCGCCAGGGTGAGGATGGATTCGGGGTGGAACTGCACGCCCTCGATGTCCAGCTCCCGGTGCCGCATCCCCATGATCAGGCCGTCGTCGGTTTCGGCGGTCACCTCGAGGGTCGGCGGCAGGCTCGGCCGGTCGACCAGCAAGGAATGGTACCGGGTGGCGACGAACGGTTCCGGCAACCCACCGAACACCCCCGCCCCGTGGTGGAAGATCGCCGAGGTCTTGCCGTGCATCAGCGACGGCGCCCGCAGGATGGTCGCGCCAAAGGCCGCGCCAATCGCCTGGTGCCCAAGGCAGACGCCGAGGATCGGCTTGCGGCCGGCGAAGCGGCGGATCAGCGGCACCGAGATCCCCGCCTCGGCGGGGGTACACGGTCCCGGCGAGACCACGATTCGCTCGATCCGAGGCGCCATCGCCTCGACGTCCTCGACGGTGATCTGGTCGTTGCGGGCCACCTCGACCTCGGCCCCGAGTTCCCGCAGCGCCTGGTAGAGATTGAAGGTGAAGGAATCGTAGTTGTCGAGCAGCAAGATCATCGCCCGTCCTCCTCGCGCAACGCCGCGTCGCGCTCGAACTCGGCCGCTTCCAGCGCCTCGGCCAGTTCGATCGCCCGCAGCGCCGCCCGCATCTTGTGGTAGCTCTCGGCGTACTCGCCTTCCGGGGTGCTGTCGGCGACGATCCCGCCGCCGGCCTGCATGCTGGCCACCCCGTCCTTGACGACCATCGTCCGCAGCGCGATCGCGGTGTCCATGCCGCCGGCGAAGTCGACGTAGCCGACCGCGCCCGCGTACGGCCCCCGGCGGTCCGTCTCCAGCTCGGCGATGATCTCCATCGCCCGCACCTTCGGCGCCCCGGAGACCGTCCCGGCCGGGAAGCAGGCCCGCAGCGCGTCGAACCCCGTCAACCCGGGCTCGATCTCGCCCTCGACGTGGCTGACCAGGTGCATGACGTGGGAGTATTTTTCGACCTCCATCAACTGCGGCACCCGCACGGTTCCGGGTTGGGCGACGCGGCCGATGTCGTTGCGGCCCAAATCGACCAGCATGATGTGCTCGGCGCGCTCCTTGTCGTCCGCCGCCAACTCCGAGGCCAAGACCGCGTCGGCGGCGGGCGTATCGCCCCGGGGCCGGGTGCCGGCGATCGGGTGGTTGGTCAGGGTCCGGTCTTCCAGCCGGACCAGCAACTCCGGCGATGCGCCGACGATCTGGTGGTCGGCGAAGTTGAGGTAGAACATGTACGGCGACGGGTTGACGGTGCGCAGCGCGCGGTAGATGGTGAACGGGTGGGCCGGGGTCGGCAGATCGACGCGCTGCGACAGCACGACCTGGATCACGTCGCCGGCCCGGATGTACTCCTTCGCCCGCTCGACGATCGCGCGGTAGCGCTCCGGCGTGGTGTTTGGCCGCGACCGGTCGACCGCGGCGGTTTCGGCCGGTTCGCCGCCGCGTGGCAGCGGCGGCGTCGGGGCGCGGAGGCGGTGGACCAACTCGTCGACGCGGGCCGCCGCGTCCGCGTAGGCCTCCTCCAACGGGATT
The DNA here is from genome assembly GCA_902806325.1 of uncultured Thermomicrobiales bacterium. GTDB lineage: Bacteria > Chloroflexota > Chloroflexia > Thermomicrobiales > UBA6265 > CADCWE01. The sequence continues at coordinate 14,793 of CADCWE010000089.1, forward strand.
CCCTCGTCGAGATGGACGTGGGCCACGGCCTTGATCGTCCGCGCCAAATGGTCAAAGACCAGCAAGGAATCGACGACCAGGAATCGGCCGTCCGGCAGGCCCAATCCCGGACCCGCCGCCGCCCCGACCCGCGGTTCGAACGCCCGCACCGCCTCGTACCCCAGGTACCCGACCGCGCCGCCGACGAAGCGCGGCAACCCGGCGGCGCCGATGCTCCGGTACGGCGCCATGGCGTCGGCCAACGCATGGAGCGGGTCGGCGTACGCGGTGCGCCGCGCCCCTGTCTCCGACTCGGCGACCACAACCCCATCGTTCATCGTCAACGAGACCACCGGATCGGCCCCGATAAACGAATACCGCGCCAACCGCTCCCCGCCCTCGATGCTTTCGAGCAGGAACCCGACGCCCGCGCCGGCGATCTTGAGGTACGCCGAGACCGGGGTTTCGAGGTCGGCCATGATCTCGCGATAGACGGGGAAGGTGGTCACCGGCTCGTCGGCACCGGCCAGCAGGTGGCGCAGCGCGGCCAACGACGGCGTCAGGTCGCCCCGCTTCGGCGGCGCCGGGGAGCGAGGCGCGGATGTCGCGGGCGGCTCCTGGGTTTGCACCATGGCGTTCGTTCCTGTTCACGTTCGGGGGCATGGACGGAGACGCAAAAAACCCCCGTCCCAGAAGGGACGGAGGTGCAACGTGCACGCCCCGCGGTGCCACCCCGATTGGAGGCGACCCAGGCCGCGCTCCCACTCGTGCGCACGGGCCGAGGGGCCGATGCGCCGCTCCCGCTAACGGGGGAGAACCCGGTGCCGCCTACTTGGCCGGCGCGTCCACGCCGCTCGTTCGGGGCACGACTCCCGGAGCCATTCGGCGTCCGCGCGGCGCCGGGCTTGCACCCTCCCCGGCTCGCTCGGCCTCGCGTGACCGACGCCTACTCGTTCCGATCCTCGTCGTTCCGCTCTTCGCTTGGGCGGCACTCTAGCAGCGGGGCGGCAGTGATGTCAAGTCGGCGCAGCGGCGTCGGCGCCTCGTGATTCTCGATGCATTGAGGGAACCCGTCGCGTCTCCGACGCACCCGACGCTCCCGTTCGGATCGGGCCCCAGCTCTTGCCCTTGACCCCTTGACAAGGTAGCACGAGTGTTCTATTCTGTCCGTACGAGGAACGACGCGCGGCCGTCCGCTAAGGACCAGGCGGACGTGAGGGGGCGGATGGCTCGAGCCGCTCGTCCCGCGGCATCCGCGTCCGCCCTCGGTTTCTCCCCTTCTTCCGGCCGCGTCGTCCCGTCCCCGTGCAGGACCCGCGACCCCGCCGTTCGCCCCGCTCCCGCGTCCGGATCGCCCCACGATTCCGGAACCCCGGGCGGCGCCCCCCGCGCGCCGCCCGGCCCCGCATCCCGCGCCCGCCGGTGCCATACCCCGCGTTCCTTTGGGCGTCCTCCGAGGACCCGTCCGGGTGGACGATCGGTCGCCGTTGCGCGTCAACCGTCGAACGAGGAGAGGAGAGGCCGCGATGAAGCATTGCCAGCCCCAACTGTTGGTGACCGATCTGGATGCCACCCTGGCGTTCTACCAGCGGGTGCTCGGCTTCGAGACCGTCTTCGCGCTGCCCGGAGAGGACGGCGCGATCTTCTTCGCCGGTCTCCAGCGCGGCGATGTCCACATCATGGTCGGGATCGATCCCGAGAAGTCGAACCAAACCCCCTCCAGCACCCTAGGCTACGGCGTTCGCTTCTACTTCAGCGTCGGCGCCGACGAAGACATCGACGCCCTCTTCGCCGTCGCGGTCGAGCACGGCGCGACGGTGCTCCACCGGCCCACCGACCAGTTTTGGGGCGACCGCGACTGGGGCATCACCGACCCCGACGGCTACGAACTCGTCGTCGGTAAGCAGGTTCGAGAGGTCGACCTGTCGCGGCTGACCGTGGCCGACATGGTCGGCGCGCCGGCCTGATCGTCCCGCGATTCACCACAAAGGCCGCGGTTTCGCCGAACCACTCGGGTGTCGGCGGGGCCGCGGCCTTTTGCTGGTCCGGTGCCCGAGGGGCGGTACGGACCGTGCTCCCGTCAGATTCCTACTGTTGCGGAGGACCGCACCCCACCGTAGGATAGCGCGGCCGGAACGACCGCCCGGGCGCGGACGCGCTCGCCTCCCGGCGCACGCCGGTCGTCCCGCCAGCGCGCGGCACGAGCACAAGGGGGACGGGATGCGATCAGGGTGGCATGGGAGGACCCGCGGACGGGTCGCGGTGCTGGGAACAATCCTGGCGTTTGGCCTCGCCGCCTGCGGCAATAGCGAAGAGGACCTGACGCCGACCAGCGGCGCGGTCACCGCGCCGACCAGCAGCGCCCCGCCGACCGCCATCCCGGCCCCGGCGATCGAGCCGACCGCGTCGGCGACGCCCGCCCAGGTTCCGACGGTGATGCCGACCGGCACCAGCCCCGGCGAGGAGGCACCAACCGCGACCGAGGCGGCTGGTCCCGTCGCCCCTCCGCCGACCACCGCGCCGCTGGTCCCGCCGGTCCCGCCGACGGCGGTGACCACGGCCGCGCCGCCAACCGCCGCGGTCCCGGCATTGTCGCCAACGCCGACCGCGCCTCCTCCATCGGTCGCCCCAACCTCCGCCGCGCTCCTGGTTCAGCCGGTGGTCGCCGCCACCGCGACCGCCGTCCCGACCGCCACGCCGGAACCGACGGAAACGCCGGCCGCGACCGCGACCGCGACCGCATCCAGCACGCCGACCGCATCCCCGACCGCGTCGCCTTCCCCAACCGCGTCGCCGACCGCTTCGCCAACACGGACACCGACCGCGACCGCGACGAGCACGTCAACCCCTCTTCCCACCGCGACTCCATTTCCCACCGCGACGCCCATTCCGAGTCCCACGGCGACGCCGAGCCCCACGGCGACGCCGACCGCGACCGCTTCGGCAACGCCGTCGCCGCCCGCCACGCCGTCGCCCTCGGCGACCGCGACGGCGTCCCCGACCGCCACCGTGCCGACCCAAACCCCGACCCGTTTGGCCACCGTCGTCCCGATCGTCGCCGCCGCCCCGACCAACGCCCCGCTCTTGCCGTTCCTGCCGCCCTGCACGCCGACCCCAGGCGCCCCCGAGACCGCCTCCCCGTCCCCCAGCGCCACGGTCCGCGCAACCGCTACCCCGTCCGGAACCGCAACGCTGGCACCGGCCGCGCCCGGAACGCCGACGCTTACCCCGACCGCGACGGCTCCCAGCAATTGCGTGATCCGGTAGCCCGGCCGGTTGGTCAATCGACCCGCGGACGTCCCGCCGGTCGCCAAACGGAAAGGCAGGGACGGCCCCTGGACGACCGCTTCACCCCGATCCAACCCAACACCGACGTCACCGTGGTCGAGGTGGGTCCTCGGGACGGGCTGCAGAACGAGCCGGTGACCGTCCCGACCTCGGCCAAGGTCGCCTTCGTCGAGGCGCTCGCGGCATCCGGTCTCCAAGTGGTGGAAACGACGAGCTTCGTTCATCCCGCCGCGGTGCCGCAACTCGCCGACGGGGCGGAGGTGCTGACCGCGATCACGCGGCGGCCGGGCGTTCGCTACCCCGTCTTGGTTCCCAACACGCGCGGACTCGACCGCGCCATGGACGCCGGGGCCGACGCCATCGCGTTGTTCGCCGCCGCAACCGACGCCTTTTCCCAGGCGAACGTGCGCGCCTCGATCGGGGAGACGTTCGCGCGGTTCGCGCCGATCGCCCTGCGTGCCCAATCCGCCGATCTTTGGCTGCGCGGCTACGTGTCGGTCGCGTTCGCTTGCCCGTTCGCCGGGCCGGTCGCCCCCGCGGCGGCGGTGGCGGTCGCCCGCCGCCTGTTCGACCTGGGGTGCGCCGAGGTGGCGATCGCGGACACCGTCGGCAGCGCCGCACCGGACGATGTCGCGCGGTTTCTCGACGCTCTCCCGCCCGATGTTCCGCTGGACCGCCTGGCGATGCACTTCCACGACACCGGCGGCGCGGCGCTCGCCAACGTCGCGGTGGCGCTGGACGGCGGCGTGCGGACCTTCGACGCCGCCGCCGGAGGTCTGGGCGGCTGCCCGTTCGCCCCCGGCGCGCCGGGAAACCTGGCCACGGAATCGTTGCTCGCCTTTCTCGACGCGCGCGGGCTGGAGACCGGCGTCGAACGGGCGGCGGTCACCGCCGCCGTGGACGCGCTCCAGCCGTGGGTCGGCCGGACTCGGGGGCGAGCAGCGTGATCGGCTACTGGTTGGTGATGGGCATTCTCGCCTGCGCCCTCGTCGCCGTGGCCGTTGCCGTCGCCGCGTCCCGCGGCGCGCCGCACCACAGCCTGCTCGTCGCGCCCGATCCGCCCGGTCCGCCGGTCGCGCCGGATCGGGCGGCGCCCGGCGGCGTGGCAGGGTCGCAATCCTCCGACCCACCGATCGGCGACGCGCGGATCTGGGTCGCCCTCGGCGCGACGGTGCCCGCGTCCGGCTCCGGCGACGGTGACGACCCGAGCTGGGTCGCCATCGTCGCCGCGTCGCTCCCTGCGCCAACGATCGTCCATGACCTGAGCGTTCCCGGCAGCACCCTCGTCGAAGCCCGTCGCGATCAGCTCCCGACCGCCCTCGCGCTCGCGCCGGATCTGATCACCGTCTGGTTCGCGGCGTCCGATCTCCTCCAGGAGATCCGCCTCGGCTCCCACGAGCGCGATCTCGACGCTCTCCTCGCCGCGTGCGCCGCGCCCGGCCGTGAGGTCGTGGTGGCCAACGTGCCGGAGCTGCCCGGCACGACCGTTCCCGTTGACGGTGACGATGATGACCCATCGGCGGTCGTTTCCCGGTGGAATGCCGCCGTCGCCCGCACGGCCGCCGCCCACGGCGCCACCCTGGCCGATCTCCATGGCGGAAATCTGGTCCTCTCCCCTTCAGACGTCGCAATCGGCGAGATCCGGTTGTCTCGCCGCGGGCAGCGGGCGTTGGCCGACTGCGTTCGCCCAGCAGTGGTGGCGGCGCTTGCCCGCCTCGGGCCGGTCGCGGAGCGACGCGCGACGCCGGCCAACGAATCCACCACCCACGCATCGCGTCGGGAGGATCCGTCCATCTCGAGGAGCCCGTCGCCTTAACCGCGCGCTATAGTCCCTGATTGGCGCGGCGCAGCGGCGCCGCGCCGCTGTTGCCGTTCGCTCCGGGAAAGGACCGCTCCCCGTGGATCAACGCGCCACCGATTTCCTGCGTCGCCTGCTGGACGCGCCCGGGCCGTCCGGCCACGAGCGCGCCCCGGCCCGGGTCTGGCGCCAGGAGGCCGAGACGTTCGCCGACGAGGTCTACGGCGACGTCGTCGGCAACGCCTTCGCCCGCCTGGCCAACGACGGCGCGCCGAAGGTGGTGATCGAGGGCCACATCGACGAGATCGGAGTGATGGTCACCCACATCGACCAGGAGGGGTTTCTCTGGTTCGAACCGATCGGCGGCTGGGACGACCAGGTGCTGATCGGCCAGCGCCTGCGCATCGCCGGCCGGAACGGCGACGTGATCGGCGTGATCGGCAAGAAGGCCGCCCACCTCCTACGGCCAGAGGACCGCGAGAAGCCAACGCCGATCCGCGAGATGTGGGTCGACATCGGCGCCGCCAACCGGGCCGACGCCAAAACCCGCGTCGCGGTCGGCGACGCCGCGGTGATCGACGCCGGGTTCGTCCAGCTCACCGACGACCTCTGCGTCTCCCGCTCGATGGACAACCGGGTCGGCGCCTTCGTCGCCCTGGAAGCGGTGCGCCTGCTCGCCGCGGATCGCCCCGCCCTCGACATCTACGCGCTCGCCACGGTCCAAGAGGAGATCTCCTTCGCCGGCGCCTACACCGCCACATTCCAACTCGCGCCAACCGTCGCGATCGCGCTCGACGTCACCCACGCGACCGATTACCCGGGCGCGAACAAGAAAACCGACGGCGAGGTCTCCCTCGGCGGCGGTCCCGTCCTCACCCGCGGCGCGTCGGTCAACCCGATCGTGTTCGAGGGGTTGCGCGCCGCCGGCGAACGCCTCGGCCTCGACTGCCCCGTCCAAGGTGCCCCGAAAACCAGCGGCACCGACGCCGACGCGATGATTCGCACCGGCCCCGGCACCGCCACCGGTCTCGTCTCCATCCCCAACCGCTACATGCACTCCCCGAACGAAACCGTCAGCCTCCGCGACCTCGACTACGCCGCCAAGCTGATCGCCGACTTCGTCCGCACCATCACCCCAGAGTCGGATTTTCGGCCGTAGGGACGGAGTCGGGCTGGCAGACCGGGCACCAATACGTGCCACGGGCGCCGACGCGGGTTTTGACGATCGCGGTCGCGCAGGTCGGGCACGGTTCGCCGAGGCGGGCGTGGACCTGGGGAAACCCATCGCGCGGATACGCCTTGTTGTGGACGATGGTGGCGCCGCCTTGGGCGATGCCCCGCTCCAGCGACCACCCGATGGCGACGTGCAGGGCCACGAGTTCGTCGGGGGTCAGCCCGTTGGCCGGGCGCGAGGGGTGAAGCCGTGCGGCGTGAAGCGCCTCGTCGACGTAGATGTTGCCCAACCCCGCCAGGACCCCTTGGTCCAGCAGGGCCGTCTTGATCGGGATCGTCCGCCGGGCGAGGCGCCGCGTCAGCTCTTCGACGCCGATCCCGTCCGGCCCGACCGCCTCCGGACCGAATCGGAACCCCGCCAGGATCGCCTCCACCTCGGCGGACGGGACCAACCGCAACCAGCCGAACTGGCGCGCGTCGCTCCAGAACAGCGTCCGCGCGCCGGAGAACCGGACGATTAGGTGGGACGCCTTATGGGGGTACGGGCCGGCCGGGTTCGGCACCGGATGCCCGGCGGCGAACCGGGTTCCGTCGTCGTGGTGGACCGCGATCTGCCCGGCGAGTTTCAGGTGGGAGAGCAGCGTCAACCCGCCGTCAAACTCGAACGCCAGCACCTTCGCCCGCCGCCCCGCCCCGACCAGCGTCTTCCCCAGCAACGGGGCAAGGGTCGGCTCCGGGGAATCCCGCATCAGCTTCGGCAGACCGAGCGCGATCGCCTCGACCGCCCGCCCGACCAGCTCCCGCTCGACGATCCGCCGCGCCGTCTCGACCTCGGGCAGTTCCGGCACGTTACACCTCGAGTGGGCCATGCCTCGCCACGACACGCTTGACACATGTTTGCACTCGACAGCGGCAGAGCGTGGCGCGCCCGGCGCGCGCGCCGCACCGATTCATGCGCGCAGAATCCGCTCGATCTCGGGAAAGGCCGCGGGGAGACTGCGCGGGCTGATGGACGGGTTCCGCGGGTTGCTGCAGGCGTGCAACCGGTCGTAGGTGGCCAATCCCGGGACCTGCGCGCACCATGCCTTCCGGGATCGCATCGTCACGATCAGCGCGCGGCGGTCGATCGCCTGCTCGACGAGGTGAAAGCCGTACCGTTGGGAGTCGAGGATGTGGCCCATGTCACGGTACTCCCGGCTGGAGTACGGGAAGAGTTCGACGCAAAAGACGCGGTTCGCGACGACCTCGACCCCGACGAGGCGGATCAGCGCACCGAGGCGCGGAGTCCACCACTTCGCGCCTCCGAAGCCGGCGATCCGTGGGTCGAGGTGGTAGAAGGGGTACGCGGCGGGTGCGTGGCGAAGGTTGCCGAGTTGGAGCGCCCGGCCGCACGGGTCCGCGGTGAACAGGTGGTCGCTATCGTCGAACCCCCGTTGAGGTTGAGGAGGACGATCGGGGCGGTCGGGTCGCCGAGGTAGGGCTCGGGGAGCTTCTCCGTGTGGAGTATGTGGTTGTCTCGCGCCCTTCGATTGAACGACTCGACGGCGGTTGCGTCGGCCGGGAGCACGTAGGGAGCCTGCTCGGGCAGCTGCCCCCAGGGATTGTCCATGCGCGATCCTCCGTGATTGCCTCAGCCACCCGCAAGACGTCGCCAAGAGCGGGGTCGGGAGCACCCGTGGCCGAGAGATGGATAGGCCGGAGACAGCGCGCCATCGGCTACCGATCTCTCTTTAGCAGCCGGCGGGACAGGCGTGAAGAGCCCGAAAGTCCCGATGCGGTGGTGGGGTGTGCCGTGGAGGAACGTGATGGTTGCCACGGTCGAGTGCAAACATGTGTCAAGCATGTCGTGGCGAGGCGTCCTAGTGGGCAGTGGGCAGTGGCGGAGTCCTCAGTCCTCAGTCCTCTCCCGTCGCTCTGCCCACTGTCCACTGCCCACTGCCCACTCAATCGTCCGTCTCGTCCGGCACCCGCGCCGCGTGCATCCATTGGGCGGCGCGGCGTCCGACGCGGACCCCCTCGTCCTCGTCCCGCGACGCTTGGGTGACGCGGGCCATCACGTCCCAAGCCGCCATCTTGGCCCGCGTGTGGCGGGCATCCCAAAGGACCTGCGGCGGCCCGAGCAGCCGACCGGCGGTGCGGTAGACGACCGCCCACGCATCCCCCGCCCGGCTGAGCACCACCTCCGCCCGCCCGTGGCGCCAGACGAAGACGTCGTCGCCCGAGCCGTCCATCGGCGACCCTCCCGGACCGCGAGCCATCCCGTTGCCGCCCGCCGCCCAATCCCACCGCAGCAGGTTGTCCGACATCCCCCACCCCATCATCGGTCGTGGTCCGTCCGTTCCGGGCGCCACCGCCGTCGCCGCCCGTCGTCACTCGCCAAGTCGACACCGCGGCGATCGGCAGACCGACCGCCGCGCTCGTACCCGCCCGGCGTCCCTTCCGGGCAACGCGAAGCTGGGATTCGCACCGTCCAGGTGCGATCACCGATCCGTTCTCCAACGGCACCATCCGTGGCTCGCGCCCGTGTTGCCCACCCGGCAGGAGCCGCCTGGGATCGACAGCGACGACGTTTGGCATCGCCGCGCCTGCGGGGCGCCGGCGTTCGCGGGTGCGGCAGTTTAGCGCAACACGCGCCGACGCGACACCCCCGGCGACGATCCGATTCGGGATCCCGGCCGGGGGTGTTGCCGCCGAGGTCGTCCCCGGTCAGCCCCGGATCAGACGGCCTGCAGGTCGAGTTTCTCGTTGTCGCCCGGCTCGTACTGCTTGCCGGTCGCGATCGCTTTCACGAACCCGACCGCGTGGACGATCTTGCTCGAGCTCGTGTCCCAGTACTCCGCCTGCTCGACGTCCACCTTCAGCAACGCCAAATCGGGATCGTCCAACCCCTCCGGGAACCACGCCTTCAACGCCGGGTTCCAGAACGCGTCCATCGTTGCCCGGTCGCGCACCACCGAGGCGGTGCCGGAGACCGAGACCCAGGTGTTCTCCTTGTTCCCGGCGTAGCTGAGGTTAACCCGTCGGTCCTGGTGGATCTCGTCGACCTTCGGCGCCGTTTCGTGGGAGAAGAACCACAGGTCGCCGTCGAACTCGGCCTCCTGGGTCGCCATCGGCCGCGAACGCAACGACCCGTCCGCCTCGACGGTGGTCATCATCGCGATCCGGATGTCCTTGATCAGCTCGTTCACCTTCTTCAGATCGTCGGCGTTCGCCGGCCGGGGAAGCGTCGCTTGGGCCATCTAACCGTTCTCCTTCCGCAACGACCCGGGGCGATGGATCGCCTCGGCGCCGCTCTTGTCGCTCTCAACCAGATACTCGGGGTCGTCCTTGGAGGCGGCGAAGTGGTGTCCTTTGAGATCGGTCGGCTCGGTGATCTTGCGCTTGACCGTTCCGGTGGTTTCGCCCTGGGACGTTTTCCAAGCGACGGAGTCGCCTGGCTTGAACAACTGCTTGTCGTTTGCAGTGGAGGCCATCGTCGTCCGATCCTTTCCGGGTGTCGCCTGATGTGGCGGACCATTCGGGGCAAGGGATGTGCCACACCACGGCAGCGAGTCCCGTCGCCGGGAAGCGGCAGTGATTCGGGCTACCGGATTCGCAAACGTCGAGGCGCGATCACAGCCGGACTTCGCGCCACTCCGCCCGGCACGGGTTGCCGGCGCAGGCCCACAACGCCCGCGCCGTCGGATCGACGACCACGGCGCCGATGGTGCCGTAGTCCAGGTCGCTCTCCGGCGCGTGGTGCTTGCAAACGCTCTTGGGAAAATTCGCGTGGTCGCCGAGGATGGTTCGCAGGCTGGTCACCGAGAGCTTGCCCCAGGCCGCCTCGACCAGACGCTCGGTTCGCAGGTGGCGCAGCCGCGAGTTGAGCAGATCCTCGCCGGCGTCGAGGTGGGTCATTTCCGGCAGGATGAAATGGTTGGCGTGGACCAAGAAGCCGTTGCCCGCGCCGCGCATCCCCCAGCACCCCCCGGACACTTCGACGTCGACGACATCGCCGTCGGCGGTGGCGAAGAGGTGATTGTTGCCGAACGCGCGGTGCGGATCGGTGACGGCGCGGATCGCTCCTTCGAGCGTGGTCGCGGCCAGGGCACGGCGGTAGAGCAGGAGTTTCGGGATCCCCGGCCGCGCGTCGCGCGCGTAGAGCGCGTTGCCGACCGACCCGATCCCGGCCGCGTTCAGCCCCTGGTGGAGCAGATAGCCGGCGTAGGTGAAGGCGGCGAAGGCGGGCGCCCCGTCCGGTTCGGCCTTGATCGCGTAGGCGTAATCGGCCCAGCCGGCGGTCGCGTCCTCGTTGTGGCCCAACAGCACGTGGCCGTCGGCGGTCCCGGCCGGGGTCACGCCGACCACCGTGCAGCCCATGGTGCCCCGGGACTGGCCCAACTCCTCGGCCGCGTTGATCGCCAGCAGCGTCTCGTACGCCACCCCGGAACCGTCCGCCATCCCCCGCAACTCGTCCGCGCACTCCGGGGCCCAGCGCTCGATCGCGTCGCGGTACGGTCCGACGGCGGCGACCATACGGTCCCAGACGCCCGGTGGTTCACCTTCCCGCACCGCCGCCGCGACCGCCCGCAACCGCTCGCCGATCGCCGCGCCGACGTCGTGGCCGATCGCGAACGGGGACCCGCCGGTCTCCACCAAGGGAATCATGCCGCGTCCCTCGCCGCTCGATCAATCGTCCGCGAACTCGATCACCGTTTTGACCCCGGCGGTCGCCGTTTCGGCGATCCGGTGCGCGTCGCCGACGCCCCGCAGCCGGGTGGTGATCAACCGCTCGGTCAGGCCCGGCCAACGCGTCGCGAACCGCTCCAGATCCGCGACCCCGGCCACGAAATCCTCCCGCGCCGAGTTAACGCTGCCGACGAGGACCTTGTTGCCGAGCACGAACTCCCGGTTGATCGCCGCGACCGGCACGGGGAGCGCGTCGTCGCCGCCGGTCAGCGACAGCAACACCGCGACCCCGTTCCGTCCAACCAGGCGCATCGCGTCGACCGCCACCGGCGCCGCGCCGGACGCCTCAAAGACCAGATCCACGTTCGGCAACCCGTCGGCCAACGCGGCGATCGGGGTTTCGCGGGTCGAGACGTAGGTCGCCCCGCAGGCGGCCACCAGGTCCGCCGCCGGGTTCGGCGGCGGGGTACGGGCGACGGTGTGGACGGCCATCCCGCGCGCCCGCAGCAGCATCGTGCCGAGCAGGCCGATCGGCCCCGCGCCGAGGACCACCGCCGTTGCCGGTGCCCAAGTCGCCATCCGGCGCTGGATCAGGTCCGCCTGCCGCAGCGCCTTCTCGACCACGCTCAACGGCTCGACCAGCACGCCGACCGCCTCCAGGGCGGCGGGAACCGGGACCAGATACCGGACGTCCTCGACGAAGCGGTCGACCATGAAGCCGTGGAGCCCGATGATGCCCCGCTCCAGGTAGCGCCCACCGGTACACATGTCCGATTGCCCGGCCAGACAGGAAGGGCAGTCGTCCGGCCGCCGCACCGTCGCGGTGACCAGGTCGCCGGGCCGGTACGCGCCGACCCCTGCCCCAACCGCCTCGACGACGCCGAGGACCTCGTGCCCCAGGACCAGCGCGGAGGAACCCGGCGGCGGGGTGCCAAACGTGGCCTCGATGATCTCGCGGTCCGTGCCGCAGACCCCGACCCGGCGCACCCGGACCAGCGCCTGACCGGGTCCCGGCTCCGGCCGCGCCAACCGGGTCAGGTGGACGCTGCCGGCTCGACCCGGAACGACCGCCACCCCCGTCACGTAGTCCCCCATTGTCCGCTCCCGTTTAGCGTTGGCGATCCGGTCCGCCCGTGGGCATCGCGCGGCGCCCATCGTCTCAGATCGCGCCGGTTCCCGCGCGTAGCGGAGACGGCCGGCGTGGCGTATACTAGGCGACCGACGGGGCAGAGCATTCCGGGATATGTCGGCGTGTCCGGCACCCTATTCGCCATCGAGACGGGCGTCCGACGCCACAGCAAACGGGGGATCAGCGCGCATGCGTGTCGAACTGCGAGACAGCGAAGGCTTCGAACAGCTGCTGAAGCGATTCACCAAGGGCATCGAGCGGTCGGGGATCATCCGCGAACACCGCCGTGGCCTGCGCTTCATCAGCGTTCAGGAAGAGAACCGCGCCAAGCAGCGGAAGGCCGAGCGCCGCCGCCGCCGCAACGCCAGCTAACGACGCCAATCGCGGACGACGCAGACCACGCCGATGGGACAGTTGTCCGATCGGCGTTTCTTCGTGCGTGCCGTTATCACGCATCCATCGGCCGCTTTTAGACCTCTCGCGCCAACGTCGCCGCCACGACCTCGACCGCGCCGGCGGCCACCAACACGGCGGCGCACGCGGCGAGCGTCGAACCGGTGGTGCAGACGTCGTCCACCAGCGCCAGCCGGAGACCGGTCACGTTCCGGCCCGGCGCCATCCCGAACGCCCCCGCCACGTTCGCGCGCCGCGCCTCCGCGCCGAGCCCGACCTGCGCCCGGGTCTCCCGCTCCCGCGCCAGAACGTCGAGCGTCGGTATCCCGATTGTGGCCCCAACGCGGTCGCACAACAGCGCCGCTTGGTTGTAACCCCGTTCTCGCCGCCGTCTCGCGTGCAGGGGTACCGGTACCAACCCGTCGAGGCCGTCAACCTCTTCGAGCGCGCCCCGGAGCAGATCCCCGAGCGGGGTGGCCCGCGCCGTTTCGTCCTCGTATTTGAAGGCGATTACGGCGCGGCGCAGCCAACCGTCGAACGGCCCCGCCGAGCGGAGCAACGCCAAATCGGCGGCGAGCATCGCGCAGCGGCACGCCCGGTCGTCTGGGATGCCACACCGCGTGCACCAGGGCGGCGCAAACAACGGCACGGCGGCTCGGCAGGGGTCGCAGACCCAGCAGCCGCGACGCCCGCACCCGGCGCACGTGGCCGGGTAGACCACCTCGACCAACCTCTCGCCCAGCGCCCGCGCCCAACGCCCCGAAGCGGTTCCAAGCGCACGTCCGCGCGTCATCGCTCGTTCTCCCGGATCGGTGCGCTGCGGTGCCTCAGATGCGACCCGAGCGGGTCAATTCCACGATCGGCAAACCGGAGAGCGTCGGATCGGCGTCGGCGGCGTTTTGGAGCCGGATCGCCGCGGCGGTCAGATCGGCCAAGGCTTCGGTCCGATCAACACGGAGGAACTCGCCGTCGGCGTAGATCACCTCGCCCGCGACCATGCTCAACCGCACGTTGCGCCCGGACTCGGCGTAGACCAGGTTCGGCACCAGGTTCCGGGCCGGGCGCAGCAGCGCCGGCGCCAACGGCGGTCGGTCGAGATCGAGCAGGATCAGGTCCGCTTCCTTGCCCTCCTCCAGCGACCCGACCCGATCCCCAATCCCCAGCACCCGCGCCCCTTCGATCGTCGCCATCCGCACCACGCGCCAGGCCGGCATCGGCAGCGGCGAGCCGGCCGCGATCTTGGCGAACATCGCCACCGCCCGCATCTCGGCGAAGATGTTGTGGGAATTGTTCCCGGGCGCTTGGTCCGACCCCAAGCCGACCAGCCCGCCCGCGGCCTGGAACGCCGCCACCGGCGGCACCACCCCGTCGATGATCCCGATGGAATTGGCGCAGCAGACCATCCGCGCACCCCGTGCCGCCACCAGCGCCACCTCGTCCGGCGTCGCGGTCGAAAGATGGACGGCGATCAGGTCGGGACCCAGCAACCCCAGGGAGTCGAGGTAGGGAATCGCCCGCAATCCCGCCCGACGGAGCGTCGCCTCGTTCTCCCGGACGTCCTGCGCCACGTGGAGGTGCATCGAGATCCCACGCCGGCGCGCTTCGCCGGCCGCCCGCACCAGCAACTCGCCGGACAGGAAATCGGCCGCGTGCGGCCCCAGGATGACCGAGATCCGCCCCCCGTCGTGCCCGTGCCACCGCTCGTGGAGGTCCAACTCGGCGGCCAGCGCCGCTTCGCCGTGGGCGCGGTCGAGCGGCGTCGGGTCGCCGGGGGTCCATCCGTCCGCCAACCAGGCCGCGCGGTTGGCCCAGTTCAGTTCGCTGATCCCGCCGCAGACCACCGCCCGGTTGCCGAGCCGGACGTGGCTGTGGACCAGCGCCTCCATCGGCGCATCGTAGTCGCCGAACGTCGTGGTCCCGTTTGCCACGCCCTCCATCAGCGCCCACAAGGTCGCGATTGGGGCGTCGGCGTCCGCGGCGTGGGCCATCAGCGGTCCGTAGGCGGAGGCCATCCACGGCTGGACCTCCTGCGCCCACCCCCGGCCGATCACCGACGCCGAGTGCAGGTGGGCATCAATCAATCCTGGCATCACCAGGCGCCCGGTGGCATCGATGGTACGCCGCGCCGTCGCGTTCCCCTCGACGACCGCTCGCGGCCCGACTGCGACGATCTTGCCGCCCTCGACCCCAACCGCTCCGTCGGCGACAAAGCCGGCGCCTTCGCCGGCCATCGTCAGCAGGTGTCCCCCGGAGATCAGCGTGTCGTACACCGAGCCGTCCCCCATCCGTCCCAACCCGCGACGGGCGATCCGGCACGGCAAACCCAGGGTAGCAAGAAATCGCGTCGCGCGGGGGACCACGCCTCAGACGAAGAGCTTGCCGCCGCTGCGCATTTGAGACTCCTCCGCGACCGCGATCGCGCCTTCAATCAATCGTCGTCGGATGCAGGGCGATTCGCGCCCGGCTCGAGCAGTTCCCGCGACTCCCGTGGACGCGCTGGGTCCGGGACGGACGGCGCGTCCGTGGCACAGCGGCACGTCGGCGCGACCGCGGCCGACGCGCCGCCGATCCGGTTCGCCGCCACGGTGCCGCCGTCCTGTCTGCGTCTGGTTTTGAGCTCAGAAACGGGAGCCCCGCCGAACCTTGGGTCGTAGGTCACGACGAGCCCGGCGGGCCGGCGTCACCCATCCGGGACGCCTTGCTATACTCCCCCGCGACATGGAATCTTCCCCATCCCGCGCCCCCGCGCGCGTCGCCGACCCGGCGTTCGACACCGCGCGCACCGACCTCCTGCTCTACGGACGGGATCGCACGGAACGGATCGTGGCCGTCGAACCGGTTGGCCCCGACCGCGTCGCCATCGTCGAAGCCGCCGCCGACGGCCAACGCATCGTCAGCCACGACGCCTTCGCGCCGTGGTTGGTCGCGGAGCGCGCCGAACCCTGGGCGGCGCTGCGCGGGCGTCCGACGGTGACGCCGCTCGCGGGCGATCATCGCCTGCGCTATCTCGTCCGCTTCGCGACCTGGTCCGCGTTCTCCGATGCGGCACAGGCGGGCCGGGACGCGGGGGAACTGAGCTTTCGGTTCCGGTCCCGGGTGGAGCAGTACCTTGTCCAATCCGGCAAGACGCTGTTCAAGGGCATGGTCTACGACGACCTCCGCCGGCTCCAGCTCGACATCGAGACGACCGGTCTCAACCCCGCGACCGAGGAGATCGTCGCGATCGCCCTCCAACTGGTGGACGGGCCCCGGACCGCGACCGACTACCTGGACCGTCTCCCCGACGAACCGGAAGCCGCCCTCCTCGCCCGGCTCAACGAGCGCATCGCTGCCTGGGACCCGGACGTCATCGAAGGCCACAACCTGTTCAACTTCGACATCCCGTTCCTCGCCGCCCGCGCGCAGCGGTTCGGCCTCGCCTTGTCTTGGGGTCGGGACGGCTCGCCGGTCGGCCTCGGCCAGAATCAGCAGCGGTTCAAGGTGGGGGCGCTGACGCTGCCGTTCACCCCGGCTTGGGTCTTCGGTCGCCACGTGGTCGACACCTACCAGCAGATTCAGCGCTACGATGTCGCGGGGCGCCTCAGCTCCTACGCCTTGAAGCGGGTGATGAAGGAACTGGGGCTGGAGCGCGAGGACCGAGCCTACGTCCCGGCCGCCCAAATTCGGGACCTCTGGCGCGATCCGGAGGGAAGGCGACGCCTCCGCGACTACGCGCTCGACGACGTCCGGGACGTCGATGCCCTATCCCGGCTCGCCGTGCCGACCGAGTTCTATCAGACCCAGTTGCTGCCCCGGTCGTTCCAAAGCGTCGCCACCGGGGGACCGGGGGAAAAGATCAACGACCTCATGGTCCGCGCGTATCTGATGCTCGGGCACAGCATCCCGACCGCCCAACGGCCTCGGCCGTACCCCGGCGGACACGCCGAACTGCTGGCGACCGGCAGCTTCTCTCCGGTCGTCAAATGCGACGTCGAAAGCCTCTACCCCTCGATTATGCTCGCGGAGGCGATCACCGCCGAGTCCGACGTGCTCGACGCCTACCTGCCGATGCTCGCCGATCTGACCCGTCGCCGATTGGGCGCCAAGGCCAAGACCCGCGTCACCGCCGGCGCCGAACGGGCGATGTGGGAAGGACTCCAGAGCAGTTTTAAGGTCCTGATCAATTCGTTCTACGGGTACCTCGGCTACGGCGGGGCGCTGTTCAACGACTACGCGGCGGCCGAGCGCGTCACGCTGGCCGGCCAACGCATTATCAAGGGTGTCGTCGACCGCCTCCACGCCACCGGCGGAACGCCGATCGAGGTCGACACCGACGGCGTCTACTTCGTGCCGCCGCCCGAGGTCTCCAACGAAGACGGCGAACGCGCGTACGTGACCACGCTCGGTGCGGCCCTGCCGGCGGGCATCCGTCTCGCCCACGACGGCCGGTACGCCGGGATGCTGTCGTTGAGGCTCAAGAATTACGCCCTGCTCGACTACGAGGGCACCGTCCTGCTGCGCGGGAGCTCGCTCCGCAGCCGCCGGATGGAGGCGTGCTTCCGCGAGTTCTTGGGCCTGGCCGCCGCAGCGTTCCTCCGCGGGCAACCCGACGACGTCCGAACCGCCTATTTTGCTCTTGGGGAACGCATCCGCAATCGCGAACTCCGGGTCGCCGAGTTCAGCCAATGGGGGATGGTCAACGACGAAACCAAGGACCGTCAAGTCCGGCTGAAGCGGTTGCTCGACCGTCTTCCGGACACCGTACGCGGCGGCGAGCGACTCGAACTTTACGAACGCCAGGACGGCGAACTGGCCCTCGCCGCGGAGTACGACCAAGACGAGAACATCGGTTACCTGCTCCGGCGCCTGCGCGACACCGCCGAGCGGTTCCGCGCCATCTTCCCAAGCGATTCCGAGTTCGAAGCGTTCTTCCCCTCGCTGACGGCCCGTACCGATCTGGCCGCCGCCAAGGCCCAGCAGCACGCCACGCAACTCGGCCTATTCGGCTAAGAATCCAAACGCGCGGGTCGGACGCGCGTCGAGCGGTTAAACGCCGAAGGCCCGTCGCGAAATCGCGACGGGCCTTCGGCCCTGCAGTTTGGCGGCCGGAGGTAGCGGGGGGGGGATTCGAACCCCCGACCTTTGGGTTATGAGCCCAACGAGCTGCCGCTGCTCCACCCCGCGCCGCGCGCGCGCCGCCGCCCCGTCCCGCCCCGCGCGCGGGCC
>CADCWE010000090.1 GCA_902806325.1 uncultured Thermomicrobiales bacterium
GCGCTGGGGTTGGTCGCGGGGACCACCGGTCAGCAGCGGCAGGCGGCGGTCCAGCCAGGCCAGCAGGGCGTCGGGAGCGACGAGGCGGACGCGCGCGGCCGCCAGCTCGATCGCCAGCGGCAACCCGTCGAGGCGGCGGCAGATCTCGGCCACGATCGGGGCGTTGGCCGCGGTGAGGGCAAAATCGCCCCGGACAGCTTGGGCCCGTTCGGCGAAGAGGCGAACCGCGTCGCCGGGCGCCACGCCGGGATCGGAGGCGGAGATCGGCAAGGGCGCGACGGAATACTCCCGCTCGCCAGAGATCCGCAGCGGGGCGCGGCTCGTGGTCAGCACCGTGAGCCGGGGGCAGGCGGCAAGCAGATCGGCGATCGGGTGGGCCGCACCGAGCACCTGCTCGAGGTTGTCCAACACCAGCAGGACGTCGCGGTCGCGCAGCGCGGCCACGACGGCATCCCCCGCCGAGCGCGAGCCGCGGTCTCGCACGCCCAGAGCCTGGGCAATCGTCGGCAGCACCAGGGCCGGGTCTCGGATCGGCGCCAGCGGGACGAAGGCAACCCCGACGGGGCCACCGTCGCCGTCGGCGTCACCGATCGTTTCCGCCGCCCGCAACGCGACCCGGGTCTTGCCGACGCCCCCGGGGCCGGTCAGCGTCACCAGGCGGACGTCGGGCCGGAGCAGCAGCGCCCGCACGGCAGCCACGTCCTCTGCCCGGCCGACGAACGAGGAAAGCGACACCGGGAGGAGGAGCGGCAGACGCACCTCCGGCTCGGGAACGGCGGGCACCATCGAGACCAGGGACGGAAACCGTTCGGTGGGCGCGACGGTGGACATGGCGCTGCTCGCTTCAGGCGCGGCCGGGGACCAAACCCATGATGGCGACTGGGTGGTCCGCCGTCAACCGGGCGCGCGGCGACAGGCTGGCGTCAACGTCCGCCCGCGCCCCTGTCGCAGGGGGGCGACCGCCACCATCACCGCCCAAAGGGCAACCGGGGACCCGGCCACCCGAGCGCCCAACCCGCGAACCGGACCGAAGCCGTCGGGGACCGGGCGGCGGACCGTTCCGGACCCGTGGCGAACGGACCGCTCAGCCGATCGCGGGACCCGCCGCCGCCACGGCCGGCGCCACCCGAGCCGGCGAACGACCGGAAGTTCTCGGCGAAGGCGTTCGCCAGGCGCCGCGCCGCCGCGTCGTGCGCGTCGGAATCGACCCAGGTCTCGCGGGGAACCAGCAGCTCCGGCGGTACCCCGGGGCAAGCAGTCGGGACCGCGAGGCGAAACACGTCGTCGGCAACGGTGGGGACGTCCTCCAACCGGCCTTCGACCAGAGATCGGACGATGGCCCTGGTGGACCCGATCGGCATCCGTTGCCCCGCGCTGACCGGCCCCCCGCTCCAGCCCGTGTTGATGAGCCAGACCGCCGGTGTGTGGCGGGCCAGGCGATCGCCCAGCATCTCGGCGTAGTGGATCGGCGGCAAGGCCAACAACGGGGCCCCGAAGCAGGCGGAAAAGGTTGCCTCAGGCTCGGTGATGCCCCGCTCGGTGCCGGCCAGCTGAGAGGTGTAGCTCGACTGGAAATAGGAGATCGCCTGCTCCGGCGTCAAGCGGGCGACCGGCGGCAGGATGCCGAAGGCGTCGGCGGTCAGGAACAGCACGTGGCGGGGATGGCTTCCCGTCCCGGTCGGCGAGGAACCGGGAATCGCCGCCAGCGGGAACGCCGCCCGGGTGTTCTCGGTCAGGGAGTCGTCGGCGAAGACCGGTTCCGCCGTCGCCGGATCGAGCACCACGTTCTCCAGCACGGTCCCGAGCCGGTTGGTCGCCGTGTGGATGCCGGGCTCGGCGGCGGCGGAGAGGGCGATCACCTTGGCGGAGCAGCCCCCCTGAAGTTGAAGCTCCCGCGCTCGGTCCATCCATGCTCGTCGTCGCCGATCGGGGTCCGCGTCGGGTCGGTCGAGAGGGTGGTCTTGCCGGTTCCCGAAAGCCCGAAGAAGAGCGCGGTTGCCCCGTCGGCGCCGGCGTTGGCCGCGCAGTGCATGGTGGCGACGCCCCGGCTTGGCAAGAACCGCTGCAACAACCCAAAAACGGCCTTTCTGATCTCGCCCGCGTAGCCCGTGCCGGCGATCACGACCCGTCCCCGTGCGGCGTCGACCAGGATCGCCGTGTCGCGTCGTGTCCCGTCGCGAACTAGATCGGCGACCAAGCTCGGGGCGTGCCAGATGGTCACGTCCGGTGGCGGCACCCCGACCGCCGTCCGTTCCGCCGGGGGCGGCACGATGAAGAGGTTGCGCGCGAAGAGCGCCGCCCTGGCCCGCTCCGAGACGACCCGCATCCGCACCCGGTGGGTCGGAACGGCGCAGGCGATCAGATCCTGGACGAACGCCTCGCGATCGCCCAGATAGCGCACGACCCGCTCGTGCAGGCGGTCGAACTGGTACGGGGCGACGGGCCGATTGGTTTCGCCCCACCAGACGACGTCGGCCGTTAACCCATCCCGCACCAAAAACGTGTCGTGGGGCGACCGCCCCGTGTGCACCCCGGTCGTGACGGCGACGGCACGGGAGGCCGTCAAGCGCCCCTCCTCGCGACGGGTGGCCGCCTCGACAAGGCCCGCGACACCGAGATTCGCGCGCGTGCCTGCCGTCCGATCGGATCGTGGCGCCGGGTCCTCGCTCGGTCCCGCCGCCTGCTCGGCCAACCCGATGCGCATCACGTGCCTTGCTTCTCGTTGCCACCGCCCCGGGAAGAGGCCGTGGTTCTGGGCCGCCCCATCGCGACCCGCGCGCCTCCGGGCGTCGTTGCCCCCGCGGCGCGGCTCCGATTGTACCGAGGACCCGGGGACGGTCGCCGTCGGTCCCCGGTGCGCGGCGCGCTAGAACTCGGCGCCAAACAGCGACCAGCGCAGGAAGTAGATCAGGAACGCCGCGGCGACGACGTAGAGGGCCGGGTGAATCTGGTTGGCCTTGCCGCGGGCGACCTTGAGCAGGACGTAGCTGAGGAAGCCAGCCCCGATGCCGTTGGTGATGTTGAACGTGAACGGCATCACCAGCATCGTCAGGACGACCGGGATCGCATCCTCCAGGTCATCGAAAGCGATGCCCCGCCGTTCCCGGCCGGCCTCCGATCCGGTCCCGGTCGCGGGTTCGCGCTCGCCTAGAACGCTGACCATCAGGCAGCCGACCACGATCAGCGCCGGCGCGGTGGCGACCGCTGGGATCGCGGTCACCAGGTTGACGAACGGCAGCGCGAGCAGGAAGAGCGATCCCGTCACCACCGAGACGAGTCCGGTCCGCCCGCCCACCTCGACGCCGGCCGCCGACTCGATGTAAGAAGTCGCCGTCGAAGCACTCGCCGCGCCGCCGGCGACCGCAGCCAGCGAGTCGATCAGCAGCGGCTTGTCGGCGTCCGGGAAGCGGCCGTCCGCGTCCAGGTAGCCGGCCTTGCCGCCGACGCCGATGAAGGTGCCCATGGTGTCGAAGAAGTCGGCCAGCATCAAACTGAAGACGACCAGCACCGCGGTCAGCACCCCCAACTCGCCGACAAAGCCGAAGCTGAAGTCGCCAACCAGGCTGAAGTCGGGGCCGGCGAGCGGGTCGTCTGGGAACGCGGCGACGTCGCCGGGGACGACGAAGGCGATCGCGGTGGCGGCGAGGATGCCCCAGAGGATGCCGCCGGGAACTCCCCGGGCGATCAGTACCAGGGTGGCGGTCAGCCCGACCACCGCGACCAAGATGGACCAGGAATTGAGCGGCAGCAACTCCGGGAACCCGGCAGCGAAGCCGACCATGCCCGCGTTGCGCAGCCCGATGAAGAGGATGAAGAAGCCGATCCCGACCGAGATCGCCTGCTTCAGCGGCAGGGGCACGATGTCGAGCACATACCGCCGGACACCGAGGAGCACGAGCGCGGTGACGATCAGGCCCTCGGCGACGATCACGCCCATCGCCTGCGGGAACGTCAGCCCCATCGAGCCGACGAGGGTGA
Organism: uncultured Thermomicrobiales bacterium; assembly: GCA_902806325.1. Classification (GTDB taxonomy): domain Bacteria; phylum Chloroflexota; class Chloroflexia; order Thermomicrobiales; family UBA6265; genus CADCWE01. Next base: position 3,979 of record CADCWE010000090.1, read on the forward strand.
AGGCCACGATCGCGTTCAACCCCATCCCCGGGGCGAGGGCGATCGCGCGGTTGGTGACGACACCCATCAGGATCGACATCACCCCGGCGACCAGGCAGGTGCTCGTCGCCACCGCCCGCGCCGGCAACCCGGCGCCGTCGAGGCCGAGGATGAACGGGTTGACGGCCACGATGTAGGACATAACTATGAACGTGACCAGGCCCGCCAGGCTCTCGGTCCGCAGGTCGGTTCCGTGCTCACGGAGCCGGAAGAAGCGCGCGAGGAAGGATGGTCCGCCGATCGAGGCCGCTTGCCCCACAGAAAGGTGTCCGACGCTCTGGTTCATGGTTGTTCTCCTTGAGGAACATGCCGTGCGATCGGTTGGTCGTTGATGGCCGGCCCGTGGTTAGCCGACGGCGACGGTCACGGTGGCGGTCCCGCCGCAGCCGTATTCGTTGGTGATCTCGACGGTGTATTGGTCGGAGCCGGTGAACCCGGCATCCGGCGTATAGGTGACGGCGGTGCCGAACGAGGCGAAGGCGATCGAACCGTGGTCGGGGCCGTCCAGCACGGTGGAGAACAGCGTCCACGATGTGTTGCCCACCGAACCGAAGTCAACGACCGCGATCGTCACCGGCGCGCCTGGAGCCGTGGTCGTCGAGCCCGAAACGAGCGTGGGGGAGCCACCGTCGTAGATCGTGATCGTGACTTCGGCGGTGTCCGTGCCGCCGTTGCCATCGGCGATCTCGTAGGAGAAGGCGTCTTGGTTGGCGACGCAGACGTCGGCCGGCGGCACGTAGGAGACGGTGCCGTCGCCGTTGATGATGGCCTCTCCCCAGGTCGGCGGGGCGGCGATCCCGGTCACGGTTAGCGCGTCGCCGTCGGCGTCGGCGTCGTTGTCGAGCACCCAGATGCCGCTGAAGTCGCCGAAGGCTTCGCCGCCGACGTAGTCGGGCTCGGCCTGGGGCGGGTCGTTGACCGCCGCGACGGTGACGTGCACCGTCGCGGTGCCGGTGCCGCTGTGCCCGTCGCTGATCGTGTAGGTGAAGGTGTCGTCGCCGGAGAAGTCGGCGACCGGCGCGTAGCCGACCGTGCCGTTTGCGTTGAGGATCACCGTGCCACCGGCCGCGCTCGTGGTGTCGATCGCGGTCACCACCAAGGCGTGGCCCTCGGCGTCCGTGTCGTTGTCTAGAACGGCGACGATCACCGGCGTGTCCTCGGCGGTGGCGGCGGCGTCGTCGACGGCATCCGGATTGGCGTTCGGCGGCAGCGGGCTGCAGTCGGTCTCACCGTTGGCGGCGATCGCGTCCCCGTGGGCCAGGTGCGTCGGAACGGCGTGCTCGTTGACCTGGATGAAGATGGACGTGTTGGCGGCGCTGCCGGTGACGTGGCAGAGACCGACCCGATCGGCCGGGCGGGCCAGCGCGTGCGGCGCCGCGAGGGCGGAGAGTCCGATCAGCACGGCGGCGATGCAGGCGAGGGCGAACGGGCGGGTGATCGTGGGGCGGATGAACCGGGTCGGGGTCATGGTCTCTCTCCGTGTTCTTGGCCGTGGTGGCTCGGGTCGGTGGGGCGTCGCCGCCCGTCCGGGGGCGAAGTGGTCGCGCGGCGTCCACGACGGGCGAGGCGTCGGGTGGCATCGCACGCCGGATGGCTCAGTGCGTGGCCAGGAAGTCGAGCACCGCCGCGTTGTAGGCCAGCGGATTTGCGACGTGCTGCACGTGCGAGGATCGCGAGATCATCACCCGCTCCGCACCGGCCAAGTGGCGGGCCAGTTCGTCGTCGATCGTCTTGAACACGGCCGGGCTGAACTCCCCGGTCAGCAGCAGCGCCGGTCTTTCGATCTTGGCGGCGTCCGCGCGCGAAAAGGCGGAGACGTACGTCTCGAGCGGCGTGCTCGTCTCCAAACCCATCGCCGGCGCGTTTTCGAGCATCATCGTTTGGGCGGACGACGGGAGCTGGTCGTACGTCCCCGGCCCGACGGCGCCGTCGAGGAACAACCGGACGCCCGTTTCCACGTCGCCGTCCGCGAGCGCTTGCCGGGCTGGTTCCCAGGTCGAGGCGGCGAAGGCGCCGAGGATCGCCGGCCCGTCCGGGACCTGCCCCAGCCAGGTCAGCAGCGGCGGCTCGCCGAGGACCAGGCTGCGCACGAGCTCCGGCTTCCGCGCGGCCAAGAGCAAGCCAACTAGGGCGCCGTACGACGAGCCGACGACGTGGGCTGGACCCACCGCGAGCGCTTCGATCAACCCGGCGAGGTCGTCGGCGTGGAGCCTGGCGGCGTAGGCCTCCCCGGCGGTGGCGGCGCGGTGGTTGGGCCAGTGGTAGCGTCGGCTGTAGGCGATCGTCCGGTGGCGCTCCGCGAACGGCCCCAGTTGGAGACCCCACGAGCGGAGGTCGTTGAGGCTGCCGTGGACGAAGATCACCGGGTCGCCTCGCCCGGCTGCGACGTAGCCGAGTTCGACGTCGTTGGCGAGAACCGTTTGCGGGCGGGGTTGCGGGGACCCGGCCTCCTGAGCGGCGGTCCGGTTGACGAGCGGGGATGTCCGGCTGGCGCCGGTCGCCGCGAGCGCGGCGCCCCCGGCGACCGCCAGCTTCAGGATGTCTCGCCGGGACCGCCGGCGGTCGGCCGGACCGGTGATGGTTGAAATGGATCGGTGAGATCGCCCTGTGTTCATCGGTGATTGCTCCTTCGTGGTTGGGTTTGGTGGCGCGTGTCCGCGTGCATTCGATCGCGATTCGGTTCGCGGCGACTCAGGCCGCGCCGGACACCGACCGCGCGGTGGCGCGGCGCCGGATCGCGGCTCGGGCGAGGATCGGCCGGAGCCACGATCCGGCGCCGGCCGGCCGGGAGGCTCCGGGGGCGGGTCGACCGCTGGCCGCCTGGGCGGAGCGCCGGAGGCGGTCGGCCTCGGCGAGG
>CADCWE010000091.1 GCA_902806325.1 uncultured Thermomicrobiales bacterium
CGAGCCGACCACCGAGCCGACCGGGTCGCCGACGGAGGAACCGACCGAGGAACCGACCGAAGAACCGACCGAGGAACCGACCGCCGAGGTGACGGAGGCGGCCACCTAAGGGGGCGGGTTGGCCTCCGATCCCCCCAGCCCCGAACCCGGGGACCCTCCCCACCCGTGGGCGGAAGGGGGGAGCCGGAACGCCCCTCCCCTGGGGAGGGGGAGGGGTTGGGGAGGGGGCCGTTCCGCCCCAATCACCCGAGGACGCTCCATGCCCCTCGCCGCCCAGCCCAAACGCCTCGCCCTGGCCGCCCTGGCCGCCGCGGTCCTCCTGACCGGGGTCCTCAACGCCGGCGCGGTCTTCGGCGACGGCGCCGAGCGGGCGGCGTGGGAGATCGATCCCGCCGCCCGCTCGGCCACCGACGCCCTGGTCGGCGCCCCGGAGCGCGCCCCGTCCCGGCTCGACGACCGGATCCGCGATCTCCAGGACCGGCTGCGCGAGGACCCGGGGGCCACCCGCGCCGCGACGCAGCTCGGCCACGCCTATCTCCAAAAGACCCGCGACACCGGCGACCCCGCCTATTACCCCAAGGCCGAAGCCCTCTTTGCCCGGGCCCTGAAATCCCAACCCGACGACGTCGAGGCCCTGGTCGGGATGGGCGCCCTCGCCTTGGCCCGGCACCGTTTCCTCGATGCGCTGGATTGGGGCGAACGGGCGCGGGACACCAATCCCCACCACGCCGCCGCCCATGGAGTGGTCGGAGACGCCCTGCTCGAGATCGGCCGCTACGACGAAGCGTTCGCCAGCTTCCAACGGATGGTCGATCTGCGGCCCGACTTAAACTCCTACGCCCGCGTCGCGTACGCCCGGGAGCTGGTTGGGGACCGCGCCGGGGCGATCCGGGCGATGGAGCAGGCCGCCGTCGCCGGCTCGGCCGTTCCCGAGAACGCCGCCTGGGCGCTGGCCCAACTCGGCGCCTTGTGCTTCGGCGACGGTGACCTCGATGGGGCCGAGCGCCGCTACCGCCAGGCCCTGGCGACCTTTCCCGACTACGTCCACGCCACCGCCGGGTTGGCGCGGGTGGCCGCGGCCCGCGGCGACGACGCGGCGGCGGTCGCCTTGTACGAGGACGCGCTCGCCCGGATGCCGCTGCCCGAGTTCGCGATTGCCCTCGGCGACCTCCACCGCGCCCACGGCCGGACCGCCGAAGCCGCGGCGCAGGACGCCCTGGTCGACGCGATGCGGCGCCTGGCGGCCGAGAACGGGGTCGAGACCGACCTCGAGCTGGCCCGCTTCGATGCCGACCGCGGCCAACGCCTGCCGGACGCGATCGCCGCCGCCCGCGCCCGCCTCGCCGAGGGCCCCAGCATCGCGGCCGCCGGCACGCTGGCCTGGGCGCTCTACCGGAGCGGCGACCTGCCCGGCGCCAAAATCGCCAGCGACCAGGCCCTCCGCCTCGGCACCGACGACCCCGTGCTGCGCTTCCACGCCGGGCTGATCGCCCGCGACCTGGGCGACCACGCCACCGCCCGCGTCCACCTCGAAGCCGCCCTGGCCCGCAACCCGCACTTCTCGCCGCTCTACGCGCCCCAAGCCCGGGACGCCCTGGCCGCGCTCGGCCTTGCTGCGCCGGCGCCGACCGCCGCCGCGCTGCCCGCCCCGCCGCCGGCGACCGCCGGAAGGATCGCGCGTTGATCACCTCTCCGGTCCGGTCGCGATGCCACGCGGTGCCATCGTCGGTGTTGCTGGCGCTGGTGCTGACGCTCGCGTTTGGCTTGTCGCGGCCCGCCCCGGCCGCCGCCCACCCCCTCGGCAACTTCACCACCAACCAGTACGCCCGGATCGACGCCGTGGCCGGTGGCCTGCGCCTCGTCTACGTCCTCGACCTGGCCGAGATCCCCACCCTCCAGGAGTTCGCCCGCGTCGACGCCGACGGCGACGGCGCCGCCGGCGCCGACGAGCGCGACGCCTACCTCGCCGCCAAACCGGCCGAGATCGCCTCCGACCTCCACCTCTCGCTCGACAACCGGCCGTTGACCCTCGCCCCGGTTTCCGAGTCCCTCGCCTTTCCCGATGGCCAGGCCGGACTGAACCTGCACCGGCTGCGCGTTGTTTTCCGCGCCGAGACCGGCGGCGCCGGCGGCGCGGTCGCCTTCCGCAACGCATACGCGAGCGGGCGGATCGGCTGGCGCGAAACCGTCGTCGGCCACGCCGCCGGGTTCACGGTTGACGCCCCGGACGAGCTGTTCGTCGACCTCAGCCGCGAGCTTCGCGTCTACCCGGACGACCTCCTGTCCAGCCCGCTCGACCGCCCCGCGGTCGCCTTCACCCTGACCACGGACCCGGGCGCCCCGGCCTCCGCCGGGTTCGTCGCCGACGTCGTGGCCGACCCCGCCGCCGGCGACGACGCACGGCCCGGGGGCCGCGACAGCGGCGCCCGCTTCGCCGCCTTGCTGGACGGGGAGGACCTGACCGCCGCCGGGGTGGTCGCCGCGCTGGTGGCCGCCGCCGCCTGGGGCGCCGCCCACGCCCTGTCGCCCGGCCACGGCAAAACCGTCGTCGGCGCCTACCTGATCGGCGCGCGCGGCACCCCCCGCCACGCCGCCTTCCTGGGGTTGACCGTGACGATCACCCACACCGCCGGCGTGCTGGCGCTGGGTCTGGTCACCCTCTTCGCCTCCCGCTCCGTCGTCCCGGAGCGCCTCTTCCCGTGGATGAGCGTGGTCTCCGGCCTCCTCGTCGTCGGCATGGGCCTGACTGTCCTCCGCCACCGCCTGACCGGCGCCGCCAACCCCGTCGCCCGGTTCGGCCACCACGGGCACGCCCATGGTCACCCGCATCACGACCACGACGCGCATGCTTATGCTCACGCGCACGGCCTTCCCCATCGCCATGGCCACGAGCACGGTCACCACGATGGGCGAGGGAATCACCCCCACGCCCCCGATCACCACCGCGGGGATGCCCATACTCACGCCCATAGCCACGGCGGCCACACCCATTCCCACCTGCCGCCGGGAGCGGAGGGCGAACGGATCACCTGGCGGGGGCTGCTCGCGCTCGGGATCTCGGGCGGGCTGATCCCGTGCCCCTCGGCGCTGGTCGTGCTGCTCGGCGCGATCGCCCTGGGCAAGGTCGGGTTCGGGCTGCTGCTGGTGCTGGCGTTCAGCCTCGGCCTGGCCGGGGCCCTGACCGCGGTCGGCCTGCTGTTCCTCTACGCCGGCCGCTTCCTGGAGCGGCGGCTTTCCCCCGGCTCCCGCGGCGTCGCCCTGCTGCGCTACGCCCCCGTCGCCGGCGCCGTCGTCCTCACCCTTGCCGGCGCCGCGATCCTGGTCCGCGCGCTGGGGGAAACGCACATCCTGTGAAGCGGAAACCGATGGAGGAGCGCCTGGCAAGCGCCCGTTTGCGCGAGACGACGTACCGCTCCCCGAAACCGACCGAAGCACGATGCGAGCGACCGCCCGGCGAGGCGGGCGCACGCCGTGCGCCCCTACACCGCCCCCGTTCCCCGGTCCCCGTCCCCCGTCCCCCCGACCGGCAGCGCCCCCAGATCCAGCAGGTGCCGGGCCAGGTAGGCATTGTTGGCCAGGATCAGGCTGATGGCGTAGGTGGAGGCGGCGCGGGCGGCCATGAAGCCGGGGCTGGCCAGCTCTTCGGCCGGGGTTGTCTCGTTCGCCTCGGCGGCCTCGATCGCTTCCTCGCGCAGGATCTCCTCCAGGTAGGCGAACAGCTCGGCTTCGGTCATGCCGAGGGTATCCAGGCGGCCGGAGGGCGTCGCGGTCGGCGGGGTCTGCTCCTGCTCCATCGCGGGTCGGTCTCCTTTGGGCGACGGCGCACGGCGCCACGCGGTCGTCGGCTAACGGTCGGCGGCCGATGGTAGCACGCCGATCCGGCGAGGGCGGTACTTCCCGATCCCCCAGCCCCGATCGGCCCGGGCCCGGTCCTGCGCCTCCGCTTCGTCGTCCGGTACCGCTCCGTCCAGGGGATCGTGATCGATGGGAATGGGTCGGCCCATACGGCGGTGCGCCCTCACCGCCGCCTGCCCGTTTCGATGGCTGGGACGGCCGTCTCGGGCCGTGTTGGGTCGCCCCCCCGCCACGAGGGCGCACGCCATACGCCCCCACCGTCCCCGCACCCCGGAGGTGGCCGATCAGGCGTTCTCCCGCCGCCAGCCCAGCGGGTTCCGCCCCGCCCGCGCGCCGTCGACGATCTGGGCGATCCGCTTGGCGCGGGTCTCGGGGCGCTTGGCGGTTTGGAGGTGCCAGAGGAGCTGCTTCTTGGCGGAGGCGGAGAAGGCGGCGAACCCGGCTTCGGCCGCCTCGTCGGCGGCGAACGCCGCCGCCAAGTCGTCGGGCACCGTCAGCGCCTCGACCGCGTCGTAGGCGTTCCAGGAGCCGTCGGCCTTGGCGGCCTCGATCTTGGCCAGGCCGGGCGGGGCCATCCGGCCGTCGGCGATCAGCGCGGCGACGCGGCGCTTGTTGACGGCGGACCACTGGGAGTTCGGGCGGCGGGGGGTGAAGAGCTGCCTGTAGCGCTCGGCGTCGAGCTTGTTCGGGCGGCTGTCGATCCAGCCCCAGCAGAGCGCTTCTTCGACGGCCGGGACGTAGGAGACGCCCTCCTTGCCGCTCGCCTTCTTATAGGAAACCAGCCAGACGCCGGGCGAGGTGTCGTGGTTCGCGGCCAGCCAGTCGCGCCAGGCTTGGCGGCTGCCGGCTTCGAACTCTTCGTACTCGGCCATCTTCGGTTTGGTCGCCACGGTTACCTGCTCCGACGATACGGGGTCGATCGCGGCCCGCATCGTGCCACGCGGCAACGACGGTCGCCCGGCGGTGACGCGGTGCCCATTGCCGGGGTGCCACACCGTCCGGCGACGGGCCGGATCGTGATACCATACACAAGCGAAACGGTGGCCGCCGACGGTCGCCGGTGGGGCCGGAACGACGGTCGCGACGGCGCCGGTCGGGCGTCGACGGCAAGGGGCAACGGGCGGTGGGAACGGACGCCGGGAACTGGGCGGTCGTCGGCCTGATGACGGTGGCCGCCTTCAGCATGGGGATGACCCTGCTGATCCTCAACTGGGTCGTTGCCCCGTCCAAGCCGTCCCCGGCCAAGGCCGCCCCGTACGAGAGCGGCGTGCCGGACGTGGTCGCGGTCAAGCCCCGCTACACGCCGCGCTTCTACGTCGTGGCGATGCTGTTCGTGATCTTCGACATCGAGGCCATCTTCATCTACCCCTGGGCCGTGATCTTCGACGACCTCGGCCTCTACGGGTTCACCGAGATGGTCTCGTTCATCGGCCTGCTCTTCGTCGGTTACGTCTACGCCTGGAAGAAAGGGGCCCTCGAATGGGTCTGATCGACGACCGCTTCGACAAAAACATCTTCGTCACGTCCCTGGACTTCGTGTTCAACTGGGCGCGGCGTTCCTCGCTGTGGTGGTTGCAGTTCGGCCTCGCCTGCTGCGCGATCGAGATGATCTCCGCCTCGATGAGCCGCTTCGACCTCGCCGAGCGGTTCGGCATGCTCTACCGCGCCTCGCCCCGCCAGGCCGACCTGATGATCATCGCCGGCACCGTGACCAAGAAGATGGCGCCGGTGGTGCGCACCCTCTACGACCAGATGCCGGAGCCGAAGTGGGTCGTTTCGATGGGGTCGTGCGCCAACGTCGGCGGTCCCTTCGACACCTACGCCGTGGTCCAGGGCGTGGACCAGATCATCCCGGTCGACATCTACGTCCCCGGCTGCCCCCCGACCCCGGAATCCCTCTACTACGGCATCCTGGAACTGCAGAACAAGGTCATCAAGTACGAGACCATGGCCCGCAAGCAGGGCGTCGATGCCGCCGAGCGGATGCGCGCCTCGGAGCGCGAAGACGCGATGGCGCTGCAGCGGGGGTAAGACGGAGCCGGGGAGTCGGGGAGTACGACGACCTCGATGCTCGCCCTGGTGCCCCGTACCGAGCCGGTCTTTAGCCGGCGTTCGGGGTTCAGCCAGGGGTCGTTAGCCCCGGGCGGCGGGGGCGCACCGTTCCGACACCACCCGTTCCCGGCCCCGCGCGAGTGGATTGTCCCGCTTTCGTTCTGCCCGCCTCCCCGCCTCCCCGACTCCGTCCGCCGTCCCACCAAGGAGCACCCCGGGTGAGCGAGCGCCCCCAGGACGTCCAGGCCCAGCCCGGCCAGAGCCGGACCCCGGACCCGCAGCCGAAGGCCACCGCCGACGGCTCGGCCGCCAACGCCGACCCGGGCGGGGTGATCGACGCCGTCGCCGCGCCGGAGAACCCGACCGGCGGCGGCGCCCAAACCCAGCCCGCCGCGACCCAAGAGGCCACCCCGTCGAGCGCCGCCCCCCTCGTCAACATCGAGGCGATGCGGGAGCGGATGGACATCGAAGGGCTGGCGGCGTCCGATCCCTGGGGCCGCGGCGCCTACGTCGACCCGGACGTCGAAAAACACCCGGTCGTCGTTGCCCTGCGGGAGCGCGACCCGGACACGATCGTCGACGTGGTCCGCTTCCGCGACGAGACCACGATCCACATCCGCGCCCCCGAACTGCGCGAGGTTTGCGCCTTCCTGCGCGCCCACCCCCGGATCCGGCTCGACTTCCTGACCGACCTGACCGCCGTCGATATGCTGCGCCTGCGGGAGCGGCCCCGCTTCGACGTGGTCGCGCTCCTGTACTCGCTCTCGAACCGGGTCCGGGTCCGGATCAAGGCCGGGGTCGACGACGGCGAGCCGGTGCCCTCGCTGGTCCCGTTGTGGAACGGGGCGAACTGGCTGGAGCGCGAGGTCTACGACATGTTCGGCATCGTCTTCGAGGGCCACCCCAATCCGTAA
>CADCWE010000092.1 GCA_902806325.1 uncultured Thermomicrobiales bacterium
ATCGAGACGACCTGGCCGAGCCAATAGCGGCGGAACGTGCGGTTGCGCAGGACGGGCGGGACGGCGATCGCCCCGGCACCGAGGCGGCGGGAGAGGGACTCGGCGCGCACGGGAACGTCGATCTCCTTGGGGTATCGCCCGGGACCACGGGAACCGCGCGACGGCATCGCGCGGTCCGGCACCTCATGGGCAAGACGCGTTCCTCGGAACGCCCGTCTCGGCTGCCGTCCACGGCGCCGCGCCGCGCGCCACGCCCGGCCGGCGGGCGGATGAGTCGCGCGCCCCACCGGCCCGTCCCCGCGCGGGGCGGTCTCCCGGCGGTCCCCCGGCGAACGACGAGCCCCGCCGATCGGTGAGAACAGGACCTTACCGACCCGGAGCCGCCCTAACGGAGGACCGTGGCCCGACGCGGCGCTCCTTGGCATTGGGCGCGGGCCGAGGGTCGTGGGGGTTGGGGCCGACGGGCTGCCACCATCGCCCGGCTTTTTCCCTGCCGCGATCTCGCCGCGACGGGGCGGCCCTGACCGGCAGGACGGCCACCCGAGCGAGGCCGGGCCCGCACGGATTGGCCGCGGACGGCACCGTCCTTCACGCGCCGGAACGGTCCCCGTGGAATCCCCCCGCCGGCACCAAATGCCACGATCTCTGGATGGTTGGCTTCCCAAGCGAACCGGTTGCGCATCGGTAACGGGTGGCCCAAACCCGGCGCCGCGCGTCCTCGGCCGTCGTCGGAATTGGGGCGGGTGTCAGGCATCGGCGGAGCCTCCGGTTGAGGCTGGCGCAAGGGATGCCACGCGCCATCCGCGTTCGTCGTCCCGCACAAGGACCCCCGGCCGTCGCGGTTGACCGCGGACCAAACTTCGCTACGCTACCCTCATCGCGGGGGCCGGGATCGACGGAACGTTGGGGAGGCAAGGATGGCGACGGCGCAGCGGGTGACCAACCAACGGACCGGTCGGATTGTCCTCACCGGCGTGCGGACCGCCGAGGGGGCCTGGGGATCGTTCAAGGGATTGATGCTCAAGAAGCACCTGCCGGACGGGGAAGGGCTGCTCTTCCGTCCGGCGCGCGGCATCCACACCCAGTTCATGCGCTTTCCGATCGACCTCGTCTTCCTTGACGAGGCCCATCGGGTGACCAAAGTCCGCGAGGCGATGCGCCCCTGGCGGTTCGACTTCACCAGCGCCGCGGCGGTGATCGAGATCAACCCCGGCGCCGCCCGCGCCGCCGACATCCGCCCTGGCGATCTGCTCGTCTTTGAGGCCGTTGACGGCCCTCCCGCCTGACGACGACCCGTGCGCCGCGGCGGGACGGGTGGGGCAATCGGGCGATTAGTCGGGGAGCACCGCCCGCCGGGCACCGTCGCGGAGTCCCGGCCAATAGCGGTCGTCGTCCATCCGGCATCGCTCGCCCCTCGACCCGCGCCCAGGCAGCGGTCAGAATCGGGCGCGGGGTGGTTTGGGAGGAACCGTCGTTCCTCCCAAACCACCGTTTCGGTCGTATCCGTTCAATTGAAGGGCCGGAGCGGTGCGTGTACAATGGCGAGGCCGTGCTACCGGGGCGGATGCCAAAACGATCACCGTTAGCGGGCTCAATCGAGGGTTATGTTCGCGTAGACTGTTGAGTGGCGGGAAGCGACTGGTGAAGCCGGCCCCCATGGCCGGTTTTTGTTTGGCCCGCCGTCGCGACCGCGCCGTGAGCTGCGAGGACGGATCGTTCCGGTCACGGCGTTGGCGACGGCGGCGAATCGAGCCTCGTCGGCGACCGAGATGAGGACCGTCGATGCTGTCGAGCGACTGGATGCAGGGGCCCTCGCCCGATGCCCGTCGATACCCGGCACCTCCACCGCGGCGCGCGCGCGGGATCGCGCGCCGCATGGACGCGCTGGCGCGAAAACCGGGGGCGCCCACCGCGGCGTTGATCCTTCTTTGGGCGGCGGTGGTCGTCTTGATTCGGGAGGTGCCGTTTGTTCGCCTCAACACCAATGCCCAGGTGGGACTGGAAGCCGTCTCCACGTTTGGCCGGTTTTTCGGCGCCCTCGTCCTGCTGCTCTTCCCGACCGACCGGGACGGTCTCCGGCTGCGCTGGGTCGGCTCCGGATTCTTGGTCCTCGGGTTCGGCTCGCTCCTCTTCGGATTCCTGGCGCCGCTCTCGATCGGGACCCCGGACATCGAGCGGGCGATCTGGGCGTCGGTCGTCGTCTGGGCGTTGAGCGGCACGCTGTTCGTGGTCGGGCTGGTCCCGGCCGCGCCGCCGCGAGCCGTGCTGCGCGGCGCGGTCCTCGCGCTCGGCGCGCTCGGCGCGCTCGGCGGCGGGATCGTGTTCGCGGGCGACCGCTTGCCCGTGCTGTGCCGGGGCTGCGGTGGCTCCCAGGCGACCCTGGGCGATGCCTTGTTCGCGCACGACCCGAGCCTGCTGGGCTGGGTCCTGGCGGTGGTCCCCCTCGGTCTCTCAGTCGCCGCCACCGTGGCGGTGGCGCGCCGGATTCGTGAGACGATGTGGGGCAACTGGCTGTTGCTGGTCTTGGTTTTGCTGACCGGCGCGCAACTGCATAGCCTGTTGTGGCCGTCGAATTTTGGCGCCCAGTTCAGCACCGTGAATCTGCTCCGTCTGGCCGTGTCCGCGGTCGTCGTCGTCGGCGGGACAATGGAGTTCCGGCGGATCGCCACGGAGCGCACGGTCCTGCTGGCGACCGAGCAGGAGCGATCACGGAAACTCCAAGGCGTGGCGGACACCAAGTCTGACCTGGCCCGGATCGTGGCGCACGAACTGGCGTCCCCGATCGCGACGATCCGCGGATTCCTGCACATCCTCGGTTCCGACGACCTCGCTCCGCACGAGCGGGCGGCCGCCTTGGCGACCATCGGCGCCGAGGCCGATCGGTTGAGCGCGTTCGCGGCCGACGTGCGCGCCATCGCGACCGTGGAGAGCGGCGATTTCGCCGTCTACCCGTTTGCGGTCGACGTGTCGATGCTGCTCGCGGACGTGTCGGCGTTTGCGCGGGCCCTTCCCGACGACCGCCCCTTCGTCTGCTCCCTCGGTCTGAAAGAGCAGGTCTGCGCCGACCCGGAGCGGATCGGCCAGGTGCTGCGCAACCTCGTCGGCAACGCGGCCAAGTATTCGCCGCCGGGGTCGCCGATCGAGGTTCGCGCCGACCGGCACGGCGACCGGATCCGGATCGCGGTCGTCGACCAGGGGTTCGGCATCCATCCCGACGATCTCGACCGCGTCTTCGCCAAATTCGAGCGTGGTCGCGCGGAGGAAGGACGGCGGATCACCGGAACCGGGGTCGGGTTGTTCGTGTCGCGGCGGATCGTTCGCGCGCACGGCGCCGAACTGACGGTCGATTCGACGCTTGGCGCCGGCTCCGTCTTCGCGTTCGAGTTGGAGGTGGCGCCGTGTCGACGGTCAAGGTGATGCTGGTCGACGACCACAGCGCGTTCCGCCAAGCGCTGGCCTTCGTGATCGGCCGCGAGGCGGACGTCGAGGTCGTCGCCCAGGCCGGGTCGATCGGCGAAGCGCGGCGATCGTTGGCCGGCGTGGACGTGGCGGTGGTCGACCTCAATCTCTCCGACGGCGACGGGGTAACGCTGATCCCGAACCTGCGAAGCGCCAATCCGTCGGGGGCGGTGCTGGTGCTCTCGGGAACCGCGGATCGGGTCCATTTCGCGCGCGCGGTCGAGGCCGGCGCGGCCGGTGTGTTGCACAAGACGACGCCGCTGAACGACATCCTGGACGCGATCCGGCAGCTCCGGGACGGGAAGCCGCTGCTCTCGACGGCCGAGGTCATCGAACTGCTCCGACTGGCGGGGTCGCGGCGGGAACGCGACCGGGACGCGACCCAGGCCTACGCCAAGTTGACCGCCCGCGAGCGCGACATGCTCCAAGGACTGGCCGACGGGCTGGGCGACAAGGACCTGGCCGAGCGGTATTCCCTGAGCGTGGACACCGTGCGCACACACATGGTCAATCTCCTCCGCAAGCTCGGGGTGGGATCGCGGCTGCAGGCGCTGTTGTTCGCGGTGCGCCTCGGGGTCATCACCATCGAGTAACCCCCGGTGCTCGACGGAGCATCCGCCGCGACCGGGCCGCCCGGCACGAACACCCGACCGATGCGTTTTGCCACCGCCCGTCGGTGGGCGGCGTTGGTGTGGCTGCGGATGCCGCCGGGAACGACCGGATTGCGGCCCATCCCGCGTCGCACGGGGGCATTAGCGCCGCGCTCGGGACCCGAGGACGACGCGGTCGCCGCCCGAACGCCCGCGGTCGGGTCCATGAATACCTGCGCGGTTCCCCGCGCGGCCGTGTCGCGCTCCGTCATCTGGTTCATTCCAACTAGGTGAATCTGGCTAGTTTGCGGGTTTCGTCTCCCCCTGAATGGTCCTACTCTGGACCCATACGAAACACCCACCTCCGGGACGGAACGACTCCCAACGGTGCGGCAGACGGCGGAGCGGGAACGGGCGACGGGGGGACGGTCGATGAGCGGCGTGGATTTCGGTCGGATCAGCATCCTGCTCGTCGATCACCACCCGATCGTCCGCCTGGGGCTGCGTTTCGTGCTCGAACAGGACGGCCGGTTCGGGGTCATCGGCGAGGCCGGCAACGGCCGGGAGGCGACGCGGTTGGTCGACGCCCTCCGCCCGGACGTCGTGGTGATGGACGGCAACCTGCCGGACGTCGACGGGCTGGCGCTGGCGCGGGAGATCAAGCGCATCCGGCCGGCGACCCGGCTGATGGTGGTCGCCGCGGGCGGCGGGGAAACCGACATCCTCGGCCTCCTCGAGGCCGGCGTCGACGGCTACCTGCTCAAGCAATGCCAGCCCGAGGAGCTGCGGGACGGGGTGGGGCGCGTCCACGCCGGGGAGCGGGTGCTGCACCAGAGCATCGTCCGGGTCCTGGTGGCGCGGGCGGTCAACCGGGTCCCGGTGCCGACGATCGAGGCGCTGAGCGAGCGGGAGCAGGAGGTCCTGCGGCTGCTGGCCGACGGCGCGACGAGCAAGGAGATCGCCGTCGCGCTGGGGCTGCGGCCGAAGACGGTCGAGAACCACCGGGCGCGGATCCTGGGCAAGCTCGGCGTCACCAACAGCGCCGCCGCCGTCCGCGCGGCGCTCGCCAACGGCCTGCTGGGATCGGGCGCCCAGGCCGGCGGCGACCGGCTCTTCGGCGCGGCGTTCTAGCGGCCCGCTCCCACCGTCCCCAGGATGCTCGGCGCGGTCGATTGGCCCCCGATGCGGCGCCAGGAGCTGGGTCCACCCCGACTTGACACCCAATGCCGCATTTGATCTATTCCGCAGTTTTTGTGACCGACGGCGGCGCCTTGTGGCCGTACCGTTGGGTACGCGATCCATCCCGTCTCCACCAGATCCCCGCCTATCCCGCTGCACCGGCCTTCGACATCGAGGGAGGGTGCCCTATCTCCGTGGGCGACGTGGCCTGACCCCCACGCCGCCTCGGGCCGCGGCGCGTCCGCCGGTCGGAGTCGGCGGCGGGGCCGGCGATTCGTTCTCAACTCGCCGCGCCATTGGATCGACCGGATCGCCGGCGAATACGAGGACCAGAACAGCGCCGATGCCCCGCGGAGCGGCCCGCTCGTGATCCAGGTCAGCGGCGCGCCGCAGATGACCGATCGCGACCTGGCGTGCCAACGGAACTTGTCGCTGACCAAGAACGCGCGCTCGAGGACGGACCGCTCCCGGTCGGCGCCGGCCTTGGGCGAGCCCCGCCGGCACGGGTGGAAGCGGGGAGGGGTGTTGGGGCACCCCGAGTCGACGTGCACGGGGCGGGGAGCGGCTCCACGCACGGGCAGCGGGAACGCGTGAACACCGACGGCGCCGACCGGCCGCGCACGGACCATTCGACGCTGGACATCGACCACAAGACCGGACAGCTTGTTAAAGCAGGGTCGCGCGTCGGCACGATCCACGCCTGGAGCAGGGCGGAGACCGAACGCGAGCCCCTCGAAGGCGCGATCCGGGCGCCCTAATCAATGCGTCCCCGCCAGAACTCGTGCCGCCTCCGGCCGGATTCGACGCCTGGTGCGAAACCGAGCGCGTCGCCGACCTAGGCGGCCTAGACCACGGCCGGCATTGAGCGAGACGGGGTGCCGGCCGAGACTTAGGACCGGCGGTCGGCGGCCGATGGGGTCAAGGTCTGGCTACCAGGTGATGCGCCGATCTTGCCGGCGGCTGTCCCCGCGAGCGCCAGGTTGGCGGTACGGCCGAGATCCCGCCGAAGGGCGCCGTGTCCCCGCTTCGTTGCCGCCGGGCGTCCCGGACGCGGCGCGACGCCGTGCGGCGAAGGGTGACCAGGAGAGGCATCGCGGTCCGCGACCTGACTGCTCGGCCCACGCGCTCCGCGGCCGCTTGATGCAAAACCGTTGGCACGCGGAGGAGACCGAGCCGAAGGGCCGGAACCTCTCCTTCGCCATGGACGATGGATCAACCGGATGGGCCCGCCGTGGCCGTCGTGGCCGCCGTGGCTCGACGGGTCGGTCTCGCGAACGCGGGGAGGGCCGGTCTTTCGACCGGCCCTCCCCTGTTTGCGTTGACTCCGTGCCTCCGTGCCTATTTGGTGGTGCGGAGCACCGCCGTGAGGATGATCGGCCCCGTGGCAGATCCGGCCCGGATCCGGATCGTGTAGTCCTCGCCGGTGGTGAAGCCGGTCTTGGTGGACAAGTTGTAGATGTACCCTCCGCCCGAGACCCGCATCTGGGTCCCGGTGTCCGCCGTGCTCGCGCTCACCGTGATCACTTCGTCGCCCGCGGCAACCTCACCGGCATTCACGATACCCTTCACCACTTGGACGTAGAGCG
>CADCWE010000093.1 GCA_902806325.1 uncultured Thermomicrobiales bacterium
GGGGCGTCCTTCGGCAGCCGCACCTCGCCCATCGTGTCGCGCTCGATCCTCGTCTCGCCCGCGTCCGCCACGCTCGCCTCCCGATCCGTCACGCCGTCTGCCGCCGTCTCGGACCTCCCGAGCCAGCGCCCGTCAACCTCCTGGCCGGCTCGAACAAGCACGTCGGGCATTGGGTCAAACGGCTGGACACCGTGCGTAAGCAACCGGGGCACCGCCAATCCGGGCCAGCAACCTTGTCCAACCGGTCACCACCACCCGGTTTCCCATTGGCTGCCGCCGGATAGACCAGCGTCGCTCCGCACCGCTCGCAGTAGACCGGTCCGTCGCTCGGGTCGCTCGGGTGGCCACAGCGGGTGCAGTAGACCGCAACGCCGGACCGTTCCGCCGCCTGGGAATCGTCGGACGGATTTGGATCAGCCACGGGACGCCTCCAGAACCTCAGGGGGGACGACGAACGGCGGGTGCTCGCCGTGCAGCGCCGCCGGACGAAAGCGGTCGTCGGTCAACCGCGCGTCAAGTCCTCGGTGCTGAGTCCGGTGTCGCCCATGATCCGATGCAGCAGCCCTTTTCCCAGGTCGCGACCCTGGTGCATCGGCACCGTGGTGCGCCGGCCATCTGGGTGCTTCAACACCGCGTGACTGCCGTCCTGACGCTCGACGACGAATCCCCGTTTGCGCAGGAGCGCCACCATCCGCACTGGCGTGACCGCAGGCGGCTTTCCACTCACACCGCGACACGGACAATGGACGAACCAACTTCTCGCAAGATCGGCTCGCCGGACGCAAGGCGCGCCTCGACATGGAGGCGGATCGCATCGGCGATCAACTCGCGCGCCTCCGATAGGGTTTCGCCCTCGGTGTAACACCCTTGCAGCCCAGGACAAATGGCGACGAATCGCCCGTCTTCGTCCTGCTCGATCACCACCGTGAACTCGTAATCAGTCATTCAGCACCTCCGGGTTGACGATGAACGGCGGGCGCTCGCCGCGCAGCACCGCCAGCAGGTTGCGGGCGGCGGTCTCGGCCATCTTGTCGCGGGTGGCGTAGGTCGCCGAGGCGATGTGCGGCACCACCAACGCGTTCGGCAGCGACACCAGCGGGTGGTCGGCCGGCAGCGGCTCGGGGTCGGTCACGTCCAGCGCGGCGCCGGCGATCGTGCCGTCGCGCAGGGCCGCGACCAGGGCGTCGGTGTCCGTCACCGGCCCCCGCGCGGCGTTGACCAGGATCGCGGTCGGCTTCATCAGCCCCAACTCCCGGCCGCCGATCAGGTGCCGCGTCTCGTCGGTCAGGGCGACGTGGAGGGTGACGAAATCCGCCGCGCCCAGGAGGTCGTCCAGCGACCGGTATTCCGCCCCCAGTTCGCGGGCGGCGGCTTCGTCCTGGTGGGTGTCGTACGCCAACACGCGCATGTCGAAGCCGCGTCCCCGCTTCGCCACCTCGCGCCCGATCCGGCCAAAGCCGACCACGCCGAGCGTGGCGTGGTGCAGATCGTGGCCGCGCAGCAGCAGCGGCCCCCAGGTTTGCCACTTGCCGGCCCTGACGTAGTCCGCCCCCTCGACCACCCGCCGCGCGGCGGCCATCAGCAGGGCGAAGGCGAAATCGGCCGTCGTTTCGGTCAGGGCGTCCGGGGTGTTGCAAACGGCGACCCCACGCGCCGTCGCCGCCGGGACGTCGACGTTGTCGTAGCCGACCGCGAAGTTGCTGACCACGCGGAGCTGCGGCTCGCGGTCCAGCACGTCCCCGTCGATGGCGTCGGTCAGCAGCGTCAGCGCCCCGTCGCAGCCGCGCAGCAGATCGGCCAGCGCCGCGGCGTCCGGCGGCAAGTCGTCCTCCCAGAGGCGGACCTCGGCCGCGTCGCGCAGCAGGGCCAGCCCGGCTTCCGGGATCACGCGGGTGACGGCGATGGTCGGCACGGTTCCATCCTCCCCGACGGCGGCGGTCGATTTCGTCGCGGATTGGGCCTGAGGTCGCGTCGCCCGACCTGTGGCCGGGGCGATCAACGGGCCGGCGTTGACCACCATCGGCGGCAGATCTACCGCCGGTCGTTGGCGGCAAACTCGACGACCAGGTTCTCTTCGTCGTCGTTGACGGAGGGGACGCCGAAGTCCGCCGCGCGGTGGACGAACGCCCGCCGATCCAGCCGCAACCGGTTCGCCGCCTTGCCGCCGGCAATCTTCCCGCGCCGATAGCGATCGGGCGCCACCAATTCGCGCGCCACGTCCGCCACCGGCCGGTCGAAACGCCGCAGCACCTCGACCGCGTCCGCGTCCACCCCGATCCGGAGCGTGGCCATCCGATGCGCCCTTCGAAGTCGCCGGCGCGGTCCCCAGCGTCCCGCCAATACTACCCGACCCGTGCCGACCCGGCGGTCAGCTGCGCCGCAGCGGGCGCTGCTCGGGCGGTCGTCGGCGGCGCCCGTCTCCATCACCGGGCAACGGTCGTCCGGATCGATCACCAATCGCGCCAACGCGCCCGCCGCGAAGCGTTCGGGCGCGGGCGGTGGCCCCCCTCTCCGAAACCGGGGTCCCAGCCGGGACCGCCGGTCTGCGCCGTTGGAGCGGGGCAAGGACGCGGCCCTTGACCCCTTGACAAACCGGCGGATGAACGTACAATAAGAACATATGATCTACCACGGTGCTCGCGACCGTCGAGGGGTCGGCGCCGGGGAGATCCGAAAGGAGCCGTCGACCATGGGCAAGCGCACGTCGTACCCGCCGGGCACCTTTTGCTGGGTGGATTTATCGACCACCAACCCGGCCGCCGCCAAGGCCTTCTACGGCGACCTGTTCGGTTGGCAAGCGGTCGACATGCCGGTCGGCGACGACCAGACCTACACCATGTTGCGGCTGGACGGCGACGACGTGGCCGGGCTGTCCGCCCTCCCCCCCGACCAACGCGAGCAGGGCATCCCGCCCTACTGGTTCAACCACGTCAGCGTCGAGGACGCCGCCGCGATCGCAGCCCGTTCCCGCGACCTCGGCGGCACGGTCGTCGTCGACGCCTTCGACGTGTTGGACGCCGGGCGGATGGCGATCATCCGGGACCCGGTCGGCGCCGTGTTCGGCGCCTGGCAACCGGCCAACCACATCGGCGCCAGCGTGGTCAACGACCCGGGCTCCTTTGCCTGGAACGAGCTCGACGCCCACGACCCCGCCCCCGCGATCCCGTTCTACCGCGACCTGTTTGGTTGGGAGATCGACCCACAGGAGGAGGACGGCAAGGTCCGCTACTACTCGATCACAAACGGCGGGCGCGCCAACGGCGGGATGATGCCGCTGCCGGAGTCGGTCGGCCCGGTCCCGCCCCACTGGCTGCCCTACTTCACCGTCGCCTCGACGGACGACGCGGTCGTGAAGATCGGCGAACTCGGGGGACAGGTTCTCGCCGGGCCGATGGACGTCGGCAGCGGCCGCATCGCGGTGGCGCAAGACCCGCAGGGCGCCGCCTTCGCCGTCTTTCAGGGCGAGGTCGACGAGTAGGGCGTGTCGACAAACCGCCGAACCGGGCCGTCATCCCCCGCTTCCGGCCAGCCAGGGACGGGGAGGCGGTGCCGGCGAGGGCCGCTGCCGGCCGACTACGGGCCGCGCTCGGCGCCCATCGCCGGCCGAAAGGGGCGGGGGTAACCCGTCCAGGTGCTTCGGCCCACCGGCGCGGCAACGGCACAACGCCGCGCTTGGCCCCGGCCAGCTCGGCGGCCTCCGGCAGGGGATTGGCGACTGACTCCCAGTCCGCGCGCCCCCGGTGGCGCCCTGATGGAACCGTTGCGCGGGACGTTGGACCGCCACGGAAGGACGCCCGGGCATCGCCGATCGGGGAGGACGGAGGAACGGCATGACGTACGACGAAATCGTCGAGATCATGAACAACGACCCCGTCGTCCAGAAGCTCTTGCGGGCGCCCATTCCCGCTCGCCTCGCCTACGTCGCGCGGGACGGTTCGCCACGGGCGGTCCCGGTGAGCTACCTCTGGAACGGCAAGGGGTTCGTCTTCGCCTCGCCGCCGGACTGGCCCAAAATCAAGGCGCTCGGCGCGAACCCGAAGGTTGCGCTGACCGTCGATACCACGGACTTTCCCCCGATCATCCTGCTCGCGCGCGGGGTCGCCACCATCGAGTTCAACCGGGGATTGCCGGACGAGTACGTCGAGGCGTCCCGGCGGATCGTCGGCGAGGAGCGCATGGCGGAATGGGAAGCGGGCGTGCGGGCGGAAGAACGCAACATGGCCCTGGTGACCGTCACGCCGACCTGGATCAAGGTCATCGACTTCGAGACGCGATTCCCCGGCCCTGCCCAGCAGCCGACCGGGGCATAGCCGAGCCGAACCACGGGGCCGGCGCACCGTCGCCGCGCGGAGCCGACGAACGGGAACACCATCACCGCCCTTGCCGTCCCCCGGTTCGTGGCGCCGATCGCGGCGCGGGTCGCCGATCGCGCGTCGGCACCGCGACAACTAGAGGAGGACGGCAGCGACGGTGGGAGGGTCCCGTCGTCGGTGGCTTGCGTCTCGTCGCGCGTGGCGATCCACCGGAGCGGCGTGAGCCGGTTGGGAGCCGCCCGAGCGCGGCCCCGCCCAACGCCGAGCCGATCCCTCCTCGTCGGGCCGGCGGGGGACGGATCGGGCGGCGCGAAGGTTCGGCCCCATCGGTCAGGCCACCGCATCCTCCCCCGGCATCTTCGGCCGGGTGGGTCCGATGACCACCGAACCCGTCATCGCGGGCGACTCCTGCGGCGCCGCCTCCGGTTTGGATCACGACCCCGCGCCGGTCGCCGGCGGCGCGCAGGCCCTCCTCCGCGCCGGCGGCGGGGCGGTCGCGGCCCGGCATAGACGGCCCCCCTTCGACCGGATCGCGATCGCCGCGCCCAGGGGCGCGGACGTTCGCCGCGCCCGCCGGTTGGCGCCGCGTCTCCCAAGACCGGCGCCGGACGGACGCTCCGTCGACGGATTCGATCCGCGCCACCCGTCCTTGTCCAAATCCCGACCCCCGTGGTAAACTTTCGCCACGAACGAGACTCATTCCTATCTTGTTCCGAAGACGGAGACGAGGCAATCGGTGATCGAGACGGGGTATCGCAACACGGCGCAGCGGACGATGATCTTGGCCGAGGTTCAGGCCGCTGAAGGGCACCTGACCGCGGGGGAGATTTTTGAGCGCGTGCGACGGCGGGACCCCAAGATCGCCTACGGCACGGTTTACCGCTCGTTGCACCTCTTGGCCGCCCACGGGCTGGTCCAGGAGTTGACCTTCGCCGACCAGGCGAGCCGGTTCGACAAGCGGGCCGACCGTCACGACCACGTCCACTGCACCGGCTGCGGCCTGCTGATGGACGTCGACGTGCCGGTCGCCCTGATCGCCCGCCACGTCGCCGAAGAGCAGAGCGGCTTCGCCGTCACCAGCCACCACACGGTCTTCGCGGGGCGGTGCCCGGGGTGCCGGAACAAGGCGGTAGGCGGCAGTCGGTAGGACAAACGGAAGGGGCGCATGGCCCGCGCCCGCGTCGCAACGACCATCGAACGGAAGGGGAACCGAAGCAGCCATGAGCGACACCAACACCACCGGCGCGCCGATGTTCGAGATCGAGAACCTGCACGCCAGCATCGGGGACAAAGAGATCCTCAAGGGCGTCAACCTGACGGTCAACAAGGGCGAGGTCCACGCCCTGATGGGCCCGAACGGGTCCGGCAAGAGCACCCTCGCCTACGTCCTGGCCGGCCACCCGTCCTACGAGGTCACCGAAGGGGCGATCCGCTTCAACGGCGAAGACATCTTGGAGCTGGAGCCGGACGAGCGGGCGCGGCGGGGCATCTTCCTCGCCTTCCAATACCCGACCGTGATCCCCGGCGTCTCGATGGCCAACTTCCTCCGGATGGCGGTCACCAACGTCCGCAACGCCCGCGTCGAGGCCGCCGAGGCCGCCGGCGGCACCGCGCAGAAGATGACCCCGCGCGAGTTCCGCCGCCTGATGAAGGAGAAGATGGCGCTCCTGAAGATGGACGACGCCTTCGCCACCCGCTACCTCAACGAGGGGTTCTCCGGCGGCGAGAAGAAGCGCGCCGAAATTCTCCAGATGGCGCTCCTGGAGCCGACGATGGCGATCCTCGACGAGACCGACTCCGGCCTCGACATCGACGCCCTGCGCGTGGTCTCCGAGGGCGTCAACTCCCTGGCCGGGCCGGACATGGGCGTGCTGCTGATCACCCACTACCAGCGCCTGCTCAACCACATCAAGCCGGACTTCGTCCACATCATGATGGCCGGCCGGATCGTCCAAGAGGGCGGCCCGGAACTGGCCCACGAACTCGAAGCCAAGGGCTACGAGACGCTGCGCGCCGAGTTCGCCGCGGACTAGCCGGGGAGCCGGAACGTCGGACGACCGACGGCCGCGCCCCGTTCCCGACCGTTACGTGCCGTCTCCCCGATGTCCCGCCTTAGGAGGAACCGATGGTCGCCAAGGCCCAGGTCGAGATCGCCGACTACCAGTACGGCTTCCACGACGAAGAAGACTACTTCTTCAAGAGCAAGCGCGGCTTGTCGCGTCAGGTCGTCGAGGAGATCTCGGCGATGAAGAACGAGCCGAGTTGGATGCTCGACATCCGGCTCAAGGCGTTGGAGCACTTCCTGGCTCGCCCGATGCCGAACTGGGGCGCCGAGGAGTTGGCCGAACTCGACTTCGACAACATCTTCTACTACATCCGCCCGTCCGAGAAGCAGGGCAAGACCTGGGACGAGGTCCCGGCCTACATCAAGGACACCTTCGAGAAGCTGGGGATCCCGGAAGCGGAGCGCAAGTTCCTCGCCGGCGTCGGCG
>CADCWE010000094.1 GCA_902806325.1 uncultured Thermomicrobiales bacterium
CGTGCCGCCGCCGACGGGCTGGCGAGGCGATCCGCTCGCCCGTAGACGATCCAGAACCCGGCAATCGTCAGCGGCACCAACAGCACAACCAACGGTCCAAGGTTGGTGATGAACGCCAGAAAGTCGGGCCCTGTACCGCTGCCGATCAAGATGTTCGGCGGGTCCCCGATCAAGGTCGCGGTGCCGCCGACGTTGCTGGCGATCACCTGGGTGATGAGGAACGGCCGCGAATCGAAGCCGAGGTCGTCGCAGATCGCGATCGTGACCGGGACCATCAGCAGGATCGTCGTCACGTTGTCGAGAAAGGCGGAGGCGACGGCGGTGAAGAGCGCAAACCCGACCATCAACCGCCACGGGCTGCCCCCGACCGCGATCGCCGTCCGCCAACCGGCGTAGCGGAAGATCCCGGTTCGCTTCAGGATGTTGACCAAGATCATCATCCCGACCAGCAGCGCCAAGGTGTTGAAGTCGATCGCGGCGACCGCCTGCTCCTGGTCCAGCACCCCGAACGCGATCATCAGCGCGCCGCCGGCTAAGGCGACGACGGTGCGGTCGAGCCGCTCGCTGATGATGACCGCGTAGGTGACGACGAAGATGGTCGTGGCGACCGTCAGTTCCGACACCGATGGTGATCCCCGATCCGCGCCGGTGGCACCGGCCGCGACAACGCAAAAAGGGACTGCCAAATTGGCAGTCCCACCCCTAGCCGCGCGGATACGGGGTACGCGGCACCCCCAGGACGAACCACGCCCCTCCTTTTGAGGATCATACCAGATTGCTGGCGCAAACGGCGATGGGCCGCGTCTAGCGTAGCGCCGGCGTCAACCGCCCACCGTCCCGCGACCGTTCTCCATCCGCAACGTGGGGATGCCCACGATCTCGACGGTGGCCGAGGCGATTTCGATGCCAGCGGCGTCGAGGTCGCGCAGGATGTCCCGGCACATAGCGTCCTTGAGGTCGCGCACCCCTCGCTCCTCGGCCACGAAGCGCAACGTCAGTTCGAGCCAGTTGTCGGTCAGGCGGTAGTACACCCGCGGCTCGACACTCGACGCTTGCACGGCGTAGTGCCGCTGCATCGCCTCCAACGCGCGTTGGCTCTCCTCCCGGATCGGCGCGGTATGGCGCTCGGCGGCGGTGAGGAGGATACGCTCGGACCGATCGCGGTCGGCGCGGTACCCGATCAGCAACGTCAACTCCTCCCAAATGTAGGGGAAGTCGCGGGTATAGTTGTAGACAGGCTCGTCGAAAATCTTGGCGTTGCTTACGGAGACGACGCGGCCGGTGTACTGACGGCTGCGAACCCAGACCGCGGGGTCGGCTCCCTGCACCGCGGGGGGCTGGCCCATCTCCATGATCGTGGTCTGGATGAACCCAAGGCCGATCACGTCGCCGAGGACGCCGCCCATCGTGATCCGATCGCCGACCGTGAAGTTGTTCCCGCGCAGGATGACGAAGTAGCCGGCGACCGACGTCACGACCCGCTGCAGCGCAAAGGCGAGGCCGGCCGTGACCAGACCGAGGGCGGTCGCCAACCGCGCCGGGTCGTCGAACCAGAGGGACAGCAGACCGAGCACCAGCAGCAGCGTGGTGGCGATGTTTATAACCTGCCGCGTCCAGAAGCGCGCCGCCTCGCTGGCGCTCACCCGTCGGAGGCGAAACGCCGCCGCGGACAGCCCTCGACGCAGCAGGACGATGGTGACGAAAAACACCACCGTCAGGAGCAGCTTCTGCCCCGTCTCGGCGTTGACGCCGACCAAACGGATCCCGACAATCTCCATCCGATTCCCACTCCGACCGATCGAACCCCTGGACGATTAGGTTGGCTCCCTGTGCGTCGCAATGCTGCGTCGCTCGTCACGCTTCCGCTATTGGACGCTGACCGGATTCGCAGGCACGGATCCAAGCTCCGGCCGCTTCCACCCGTTCCGCGTCCGCCGCCACGCCCGACTGCTGCCGAGCGGCGGCCAGCGCGAGACACGCCTCGCGAACCAGCGGTCCGCGGCGATCCGCGGGCACCAGGGATGTCATCCGGCCCAAGGTCACCACGAGGTGCTCTATCACCGTGGCGTCGGCGGCACCGTAATGACGGACCTGGGCAAACGCCACTTCGACGAGGCGTTCCCACGGTGGACCTTGCAGCACCAACCGGGATTTCCCGTCCTCACTGGCGCGAGCCTCCTGCGGTCGTGGTCGGCACGCCAAGCGCACCAGGGCCTCGGCCAACCGATCGATGCAAATGGTGGCCGTGGTCGGATCGTTGATGCCAGGGGAAAGGGCCTTAAGCGCAATATCGGCGAGTTGCCGAATGCCCAGCTCGACGTCCGCGCGCGATGTCCGCTCCGATCCGAGCACCACGCCACCGCGGATGGCGTCGTGGCAATCATCGCCAACAGAAGCGGGCCACACGGTCGCGATCGGCGCCCCGGGCAGCACGAACTCGCCGATCCGTGGCTCAAGCCGAACGACCAATGCGTGACGTTCGGCCAAATCGAACAGCACGTCCTCACCGATTGCCTGGACATACCCGCTATCCACCGCGCGGACCGTCGCCCCGAGCGCGGTCGGCAAGGACTCCGCGGTCGCCGACACCCCAGAAGGTCGGCCGACGGCTTCGGGAAACAAAACATCGATCAACGCGAATGTGTCGCGGGCCGCGCGCTCGATCACCACAGAGGCCTGGATCGAGCGCGCGGCGTGGTGGATGTAGTAGATGAGGAGCCCCATGCACGCCAATGCCAGGATGATGGCCGCCGTGACCGAGACGGACGGGACGAAGAGTTGACCGTCCTCGGTCGCGGAGCGCACCGAGCGCAGCACCAGCAGCGCGAAGGTGAACGTGCCGATGAACGCGCCAAGGACGAACTGGTTGCCGCGATCGCCGGTGAAGTTGCGCAACACGCGTGGCGAGAACTGGCTTGAGGCAAGCTGGAGGGCAACGATCGTGATCGAGAACACGACGCCGGTGACCGTGATCATCGTGCCGGCGATCGCGGCCAGCACCCCTCGGGCGCCCTCCGCCCCGCCCCCGAACAGCCACGCGACGTTGGCGCGCCGGTCGAGCAGCAGCCGCTGGTCGACCCGGACCAGCAGAAGGGCCAGGACGATCGCGGTCGACGTCATGATGGCCGGGACGAACCACAAGCTGTCCTGGAGGTCGTGCCACCGCGCTTCGAGGTGTTTCTTCATGGACCGCTACCCGCAAGTCTAGGTCACCCGACATCAGGAACGGCGTTCCGAACCGTTGGCGACTGCTCGCGCGCCACGTCGCACGCGGCGTACCGGGATACCTTCGGCATAGAATCTGCTGAACGTCGGAATGGGAGGGTGGCGAAGCATGTGGCCCGATGCGTTGTTCCAGAATTGGACCGGACTTGGGCGGACGCTGGTCGTCGGCGCGCTCGCGTACGGGGCATTGGTCGCGCTGCTTCGGGTCTCGGGCAAACGCACGCTATCCACCATGAACGCATTCGACCTGGTCGTCACCGTCGCTCTCGGCTCCACCCTCGCCACCATCCTCCTCTCCAAGGATGTCGCCCTGGCGGAGGGGCTGGTCGCCTTCGCAACGCTGGTTGGGCTCCAGTTTGCGATCAGTTGGCTCTCAGTTCGCTCCAAGACCGTGAGCGCTCTTGTAAAGTCGGAGCCCGCGCTTCTCCTCTATCGCGGCACATTCCTGCCCGACCAGATGCGCCATTCTCGGGTCGTCGAGTCGGAGGTCCGCTCCGCGGTTCGCGCGCAGGGGGTCGCCGCGCTCGATGCGGTGGAAGCGGTAGTGCTCGAGACCGACGGCTCGTTCACGGTGGTGCACCGCGCCGCAGACGACCGTACATCATCGCTGATCGGGGTGATCGGCCTTCCTCAACCGCCCAAGAAGTGACTGGTCGGCGCACGCACTGCCGGAATGGACCGCTCACCACCGCTTAACGCGATCCGGGTCACCCGATCAGTAGTCGGCGCAGAGTTCAGGCTTCTCGTGCGCGGGGCACGCGGACCGCACCGTCCTACCGCCGTCGCGGCCGAGGCCGCAAGCGCCAGCCGCTAACGTCCCGCCAGCGTTCGTCTAGGTCCGCCACCGTGACCAACGAGCGTGGCGAAGGAGCCGCCCGGGTTTCAGTGCCCGCGATCGCTCCCGGCTTGCCGAGGCGACGGTGGAAGGGGGAGATTGTGGAGACTCTTGTCGAAATGACGGCTTCCAGGCGCTCCAACTGGGCGAGCCGGGCGAAACGGGTGAGCGCGGTGGCCGAAGCGTCGGTCGTGGCGCTCGCGATCGCCGTCATCGCCGCCTGCCTCGCGGTCCTCGGGGTCTTGGCCATTGCCCCCGAGCGAGGCGAGGAGTGGACCAGTGGCCTCCGGCCCGTTCAGTTCTATCGGGAGTTGGAAGCCGACCTGCTCGACGACTACGCCGGCGTGTTCGCCGTGGCCCACAACTCGGGCGACACCATCCCGGCGACCCTCGAAGCGCTCAGCTACGGCGCCGATGTGGTGGAAGTCGACGTTGTCTCACTCGATGGCAAGCTCTACGCCGCCCACGGATCGCCTCCGATTTGGTTCGGGGACCGTTTTTTTCGCGGGCCACCGTTGGAGCGCGTTTGGATCGCCGCCGCCGGCGCGGACGCGATCAAGTTCGACCTCAAGGAACGCTCCGCGGACTTCCACGAACTCGTCCTGAGATTCCTCGCCGAGAGACGGGGGCTGAGGCGGGTAATCGTCGTCTCGGACAATCCGGACGTCCTGCGCATCTTCGCCGAACGGGAACCGGCGGTGCTGCGCTTTCTCGGGGTCGGCAGCGAGGACCGCTTCCGCCTGATCGAGGAAGATCCGTCGTTGGTATCCGTTGTTGACGGCGTCTCCGTCCGGCACACGCTGATTGATGAAGAACGCGCGGCGTGGCTGGAGAAGCAAGGCTTCCTGACGCTGGCATGGACGGTCAACGACCTCGAACGGGTCAACGCGCTCGTTCTGCTTGGGGTCGACGCGATTACGACCGATAACCTGGCGATCGTGAAGCTGCTCGGCGGAGAACGACGCGGAGAACGCCGCCTGGACCGGATCAGGACCTCAATGGACGTGGTCGTTGGCAACTCCGCCGCCGCTCCATCTGCGACCCCGCTCAACGCCCGAACCGGGAAGCGCCGTAGCCCAGCAAGAACCCTAACCCACTCGTCACTAGCAACGCCCACGACAGCCGGACATCACCCCGCCAGCCGATCAGCCGCAGGTCAACGATGACGTAATTGGCGGCCGCGACGAACGTGAGCGCTGATAATGCGGCGGCGACGAGCACAAGCCAGACCGTCCACCGGCGTCGCCATCGTCGCCGCTGACTCGGCCGCGCGGGCGACGGCAACACATCCGTTCCCTCCCTCTTGATGGGGAACCGGCGGCGTGGCGCGGAGTGGACGGTGTCGTCCGGCGCGTCGGTCCCCGCGGCGCTGGCGCCGCCGCTCTTGTTTGGGGGTGTCATCCCATCGTTTTCCCACCGCCGCGCGCGGTGGCCGGTCGAGGATGACGCGGGCGGGTGACCCCGGACCAGCGGATCACCAGCGGCAGCGTCAGCCCCTGCACGATCAGGCTGAACAGTACGACCCCGAACGCCATCGCGATCAGCAAGTCGCGCGACGGCGTTTCCGGCGGCAAGGCAAGGGCCAAGGCAGCGGTCAGCGCCCCGCGCAACCCCGACCAGACCAGCACCAACCGTTCGCCGTGGGAATGGATCACCTCCAACTCGTCCGGCACCGCCAGCGCGGTCAACACCGTCACCACCCCCCGCGCCGCCAGGACGGCCACGATCGCCACCACCGCCGCCCAGGCCTCGGTCCGCAAGGACCCGAGGTCGACGGTGAACCCGAGGAGCAAGAAGACCGCCGCGTTGGCGAGGAACCCGAGATACTCCCAGAGGTCGTCGAGCAGCCGATGGACGGCGGGTGTCATCCCGACCCGGCGGCCGTAGGACCCGTGCAGCAGCCCTGCGGCGACGCAGGCGAGCGGACCGGAACTCTCGACCGACTGCGCGATCAGGTAGCTGCCGTAGGCGAGCGCCGTCGAAAGCATCATCTCGATCTGGTGGTCGTCGACGATCCGCGTCAAGCGGGAAAAGACGAACCCCAACGCCGCGCCGATCAGCACCCCGCCGCCCACTTCTCGGCCAAAAAGGAGCACGCCCCCCAGCGCGTCGGCGTCCCCGGTCACCGCCAACCCGAGGAGCAACACGTAGAGGGTGATCGCGGTACCGTCGTTGATCAGGCTCTCGCCTTCGGCCAGCGCTTCCAGCCGGGCCGGGACATGAAGGTGCTTGAACACGGCCAGCACGGCCACCGGATCCGTCGCGGCGACAATGCTCCCGAACAGCAGCGCGGCCGAAAACGGCAGATCGAGGACAAGGGTCAACACGCCGCCGACCAGGACCGTCGCCACGATCACCCCCGGCACCACTAGCGCCAGCACGGGGCGGAAGAGGACGCGCAACTCCCGCTCGTCGACGCGGAACGCGGCGTCGAACAGCAGCGGCGGCAGCAGCCCGAACAGCAACAGATCCGGGTCCAGGGTCGGTCCGGCGACCAGCCCGGTTTGCTCTACGGCGACCGCGCCGACGACCAGGGCGACGGCGTAGGGCACGTTCGCCCGCAGCGCCAGCATCCCAACCAGCGCCGCGCCCATCAGCAGCCAGGTGTACCGCCGGGCAGTCGCCTCCACGTCCGACACGTCGCCGACCGCGGCGAGCGTGGCGACGAAGGGATGGCTCGCCACGGCGCCGACCATCGCGGGCCAAGTCCCATCCACGGGATGTGATGCTCCCGCCG
>CADCWE010000095.1 GCA_902806325.1 uncultured Thermomicrobiales bacterium
GCCGGGCCATCCGCGAGCGGCGCAGCATCGCCCGGACGCGGGCCAGCAGCTCCCGCATCGCGAACGGCTTGGTGAGATAATCGTCCGCGCCCAGCTCCAGGCCGAGGACGCGGTCCACCTCTTCGCCGCGGGCGGATAGGAGCAGGATCGGCACGGTCGACTCGGCGCGCAGGGTACGGCAGACCTGAAACCCGTCCATCCCCGGTAGCATCACGTCCAAAACCACCAAATCCGGGGGGTGGGCGCGGGCGGTCGCCAGCGCGTCTGGGCCGGTGGCGGCCAGATCCACGACGTGGCCGTCGCGGCGAAGGTTGTAGCCGACCGTCTCGCGCAGGACCGGCTCGTCGTCGACGACGAGGATTCGGGCGCCCCTGGCGTCGAACGGCGGCTCGGATGGTTGGTTGTGGTCGCGGTCGCTCATCGGGATCCGTCCGCGGCGGTCGCACGGGGCGGTCATCGTCGCCACCCCGACGGCCAGTATAGCGGTGGCCCCTCCCCGAGACGCGCAACGCCCGTTAACGATCGCGGCGGTGGTCTCGACGTCGGGATGGGGAGCTGGAACGGGAGAGCAGGCGATGGTGGACCGCAAGCGATCCGGGCGCGCCCGGCGGTGGATCGGCGGCGGTCTGCTCGGCGGGCTGCTGCTCGGTGGGGCAACCGCCGGCTACGCCTACGCGATCGAGCCGCGGCGGTTGCAGGTCGCGCGGTTCTGCCTCGCCGTGCCCGGCTTACCGCCGGAGCTGGAAGGGCTGCGCTTGGCGCACCTGACCGATTTTCACGTCGGCATGGCCGGCACCCGCCGGTCCATCCTGCGCCGGGCGGTCGCCGCCGCGCTCGCCGATCGGCCGGACCTGGTCGCCTTGACGGGGGATTTCACCCACGATGGCCGGTGGCGCCGGGGCGCCGCCTTGTTCGCCGACCTCGCCGCCGCCGCGCCGACGTTTGCGGTGCTCGGCAACCACGACCATTTGGCGAGCCGGGGGGCGACAGACCGGATCGTCGGGGCGCTGACCGCCCAAGGCGTGCGGGTGCTGGCCAACGAGCACTTCGCCGTCCCGGTGCGGGACGGGGCAGGAGAGGTGCTGGTGGTCGGCGTCGACGACCCCCACCTGGGGTTCGACGACCTGCCGGACGCCCTCGCCGGTGCCGACGACCGTCCGTCGGTGCCGGCGATCCTGCTTGGCCACGTCCCCGACATCGTCGAGAAAGCACCGCCGGGTCGCTTCGCGCTGACCCTGGCCGGCCACACCCACGGCGGCCAGATCCGGCTCTCGCCCCTGAAGCGCTTCACCTGGCTGGAGCTGCCGATGATCGCCGGCGACCTGGACTCGCACTACCCGCGCGGCGCCCACCTGGTCAACGGCAACCCGCTCTACGTCTCGAACGGATTGGGCGTTTCGGGGGTGCCGTTCCGGTTCTTGGCGCCGCCGCAGATCGCGCTGTTCGCGTTCACGGGGGCGGTGGACGAGGAGAAAGGAGAAGATGAGGTGGGGCGGTACGTGACCGGGGCATGACCCGACGCGACTGGTCATTGCCATCGTGAGACCCGGCGCCCCGATGCGTTGTCGGTCCGCGGCAAGTGACTGCGGGACACGGCGAGCCGGCCGCTGGAGGTCCAACCTCCAAGTTTCGCCCATCGCCGCCGGTCAACAGAGGTTGCAGTCACAATGGGTCGTACGCTCACCCCGTTCGGCCGGCCTTCAGCCGGTTTCCTGGGTTGAGCGGCGAGTGCCAGGGTAACCGGGTACCCTATGGGTGGTGGCGATGCGGTCTCGCGCCAGGACGGCGCCGACCCGCACCGGCGAATCTTCGGCCTGCATCAAGGGCTTCGTTCGGTGAACCCGGGTGCCCTTGGGCGACTGGGGGAGCGGGCGGAAAGCGGACCGGGGGCGCCCGATTTGGCGCCCGCTCCCCAGCAACGCAGACCACGCTCGCTAGGTGGACGCGGCCGGGGTGCCAGGGACCGACGCTCCGATTCCGAGTTGGGCGAGAAGACCGGCAACGTCGAAGTATTGGTGTTCGGCGGTGATCTGCCCATCCCGCAGGGTGATGATGTTCGCGCCCCGCACCGAGATCGGCTGCCCTTCGCCCGGGGGAAAGCCCGGAAACTGCCCCGTGTACCGACCTTGGAACGACCATTCCGCCGCCGCTCGCTCGGCGGTGGCGAAGACCGTAGTGATGCGGGGGATCGACTCGGTAAAGGCGGCGAAGTAGGAGGCGTAGTACTGGCGGATCGCCTCCCGGCCGGGCAGCGTGGTGGCGAGGGGGACGACCTCGACGACGGCGTCCTCGGCGTAGGTCGACGCGAGCCGGTCCGTGTCGGCGGTCTCCCAACCAGTGACCCAGTCCTGCAGCACCGGCGGCACGGCCTCGGGCGAGGCCATCGGAGTGCTCTCCTGGGCCAGGGTCGGGCGGGAAGCGGCGGCGACACCCAGGGCGAGACCCCCACCGCCGAGCCGGGCCAGCGCGGCGCGACGGGTGAGGGCGGGTCGCGACGGGACGATCGGACGATCCATGGCCGTCTCCTTCCACACGCCTCCGCATCGGGGAGGCACGACTGCACTGCGGCACCCGAACGCGCGGCGGGTCTGGAACGCCTCGCGGCAACGATCGACCGTCTCCCGGCGGCAATCGGTCGAGGGGCCGCATCGTTTCTCCCCGCGGCACCCGGTCGGCACCGTGTCACGCGCATTATTGCAGATGGCGAAAAGATCGTCGTGGTCGACCGCGCCGACCACGATGCCATCGTCGCCCCAGATTACTCCAGCGGTGCGGCCGTCTGCGCCGCGCGCGGCGCACGGCTCGGCGCAGACGCGAGCGCCGTTCTGGCGTCGGTTCCCTCCTGGCCCCGCATTCCTTCCCTTCCCGCCCGTTTCGCGGGTGGTGGAAGGCCCCGGCCGTGGGACCGCGGACGCCGGTGCCCGTCTTGCGCTCCGGCGATTGAACCCACTCCGGTGGGAGTTGTTCCGCTGGCATTGGCCCGAGACGCGCTCGTACAGCGCCCGGAGTTCGGTCCGTGCCCGGTGTCCCCTGCCGGATGGGCCGGGGAGCCAGGACGCCGCCGCACTCGAGATCCCGAGTTGCGCCTTACCCCGCTGGCTCGACCCCCGACGACTGGCCGCTCCGCCCCACCGGCGCGTCCATCCCCGGCGGGTGGTCCTCCGGGTAAAGGCCACCCTCCCCGGGTTCGACGCCGTGGGCCGCCGCCTGGCGCTGGCCGTACCAGCCCAGCGCGACGACGACCGCCGAGGCAACGGCGGAGATCAGCGCGATCTCCCACCCCGAGAATTCCCGCACGTTGTCGTGGACCAACTTGTCTTCGAGCACCATCCCGACCGCGGTGATCGTCAGCACCACCGCGCCGACGTAGACCAGGATCGGGTAGCGGCCCAGGAGCCGGGCCACGATGTCGCTGCCGAGCAGGATGATCGGGATCGAGAGCGCCAGCCCGAAGAGCAGCAGCCACAGGTTTCCGTGGGCCGCGCCGCCGACGGCGAGGATGTTGTCCAGGCTCATCACCACGTCCGCCAGGACGATGGTGCGGATCGCCTGGCCCAACGACCCGGCCTCCGAGATGTTGGCGTGCTCGTCGTGCGGCTTGAGCAGCTTGTAGGCGATCCAGAGCAGCAGCAGGCCGCCGGCGGCCTGGAGGTACGGCACCCCCAACAGCAGCGCCGCCATCGCCGTGAACAGGATCCGCAGCCCGATCGCCCCGGCGCCGCCGAAGATGATCGCCCGGCGCCGGTTCTCCGGCGACAGGCTTCGGGCCGCCATCCCGATCACGACCGCGTTGTCGCCGGAAAGGACTAGGTCGATGACGATGATGCTGGCGATGGAGGAAAGGAGATCGAGCACCCGGGAAGCACCTCTCGCGACGTTAGGCGGGTTGGGAACGGGGATCGGAGACGAGTCGATCGCAGGATTTGGACGCTGTAGCAAGCGCCGTTCCCGCGGCGGGCCGCCCGGCCCGGCGGGTAAGGGGACACCTTACCATCCTCGGCCGTGTCGCTCCATTGCTCCGATGAATTGTGCATATTGCTCAACTGGGCACGTCGCCTGTCGTCCGCTTGCACGATGACGGCGCGGCGTCCCTGGGCTACCGTTTCCGGGCCAGCAGGGACCTTACGGGGGCGGATCGGCGCGTCCCGATGCGGAGGGGTGCGCCACCGCGCGTCGCGGGATCGCGTCTTGGTCCGGTGGTAGAAGCCTGCGGGTTGCGGCGGCGCGAGCGTCGGCGGGTGGCGCCGGCGGAACGGCAGAGGAGGATCGGGGCGTGGTAACGGCGGTACGGGAACAGCTTCTGGGCAAGGAGCCGACGAAAGACGACATCCTGAAGCAGATCACCGACGAGGGGATCGAGTTCGTCAACCTCCAGTTCACCGACGTGATGGGGATGGTCAAGAGCGTGACCGTGCCCGCCAAGATCTTCGACCACATCGTCGAAGGCGGGCAATGGATCGACGGCTCCTCGATCGCCGGCTTCACCCGGATCGCCGAGTCGGACATGTACCTCCTGCCGGATCTCTCCACGTTCCAGATCCTGCCTTGGGAGCGCGACGACTACACCACCGCGCGGGTGATCTGCTGGGTCCACAACCCCAACGGCGACCCGTTTCCGGGCGATCCGCGCGGCGTCCTGATGCGCCAGCTAGAGAAGCTGGCCGCGCTCGGCTACGCCTACATGGTCGGGCCGGAGCTGGAGTTCTTCCTCTTCGAGAAGAACGGCGACGAGATCGCCCCCCTGCCGCACGACCGCGGCGGCTACTTCGACTTCTCGACCGACCTCGCCTCCACGATCCGCAAGGACATGGTCCACCACCTGGACCTGATGGGGATCGAGGTCGAGGCCAGCCACCACGAGGTCGCCGTCGGCCAGCACGAGATCGATTTCGAGTACGGTCCGGCGATCCCGACCGCGGACCGGGCCCTGACGTTCAAGTACGTCCTGAAGGCGATCGCCCAGAAGCACGGCCTCCACGCGACCTTCATGCCCAAGCCGCAGGAGGGGATCAACGGCTCCGGGATGCACGTCCACCAGAGCCTGCGCTCCCTGGAAGACGGCAAGAACGCCTTCGTCGACGCCGACGACCCCTACGGCTTGTCCAAGGTCGCCAAGCACTTCATCGCCGGCCAGCTCGCCCACGCCCGCGGCCTCTGCGGGGTGATCGCGCCGCTGGTCAACTCCTACCGCCGCCTGGTGCCCGGCTTCGAAGCCCCGGTCTACGTCGCCTGGGCGCGGACCAACCGCTCGGCCCTGATCCGGGTCCCGGCAATCCGCGGCGGCCACACCGCCGCGACCCGGATCGAGCTGCGCTGCCCGGATCCGAGCTGCAACCCCTACCTCGCCTTCGCGGCGATGCTGGCGGCCGGGATGGACGGGATCCAGAACGAGACGGCGTTGCCGGAGCCGGTGGAGGAGAACCTCTACCACTTCACCGACGACGACCTGAAGCGGCGCAACGTGCCGACCCTGCCGGCCACCCTCGGCGAGGCGGTCGCCGCGATGGAGGCCGACCCGGTGGTCCGCGAGGCCCTCGGCGACCACGTCTTCGAGCGCCTGGTCGAGGCCCAGCTCGCCGAGTGGGGCGAATTCCGCCGCCACGTCTCCTCCTGGGAACGGGAACGGTACCTGGAGGTCTATTAGGCGTCGGCCGGCAGAGGTGAGCATTCAGTCGCGGGGGCAGCCGGTCGGCCGCCCCCGCACTGCGTCTCGGTGCGTCGTTGCCGCTCTCCTGGAGGCACGCCGGTCGCAGTCCACTCAACACATCGAGGACAAGATCTGGCGTCGCTATCGCGCCCGTCGTCGGCGAGTTGCGCGCCAGGCGCTCGACCAACTGGCGCATCGGCATCGATGGAGTGCGGTATGACATCGCTTGGTGCCGAAGAACCGCCCGCATGCGCTCGGGTGCGCCTCAACAAAGCATGGTCAAGAACTCGTCCAAGGTCCACGCCTCAATCCCGAAGGCCGGCGCCGAGGACGAAGCTGGGATCCGTGAGCTGCGCGCAGCATCCGTGTTGGACGATCACGCCCATGCGAGCCGTGCGGAGGGGAGTAGGACGCGTCGGTGAACAGATTCTCCCTGTCCGACGGACCATACAACGGGCGCCAAGAGTGACCGGCTGGGCCATTTCGGTGCTCCGAAACGCTTGACATCGACGCTTGGTAGTGTACGATGCACTACATTCATCACAATTGGGCAGGTGGAGCGCATTGGCCGTTTCGCGTGCTCCGTGTACTTGACGAGGACGAGGTTCTTCGCGTTCACGGCGATGCCTGTTGAGCGTGGTGATCGCCTGTAGTGTCAGGGGGCGGCGATGACTCAACCATGGCAAGTCGCGACATTCCGGGCGGTGCTCGGGGCGCTCCTTAGCCTTGCACTGACTACGCTGGTGACTTACCAGTCGAATAAGAGTTGGGAAGACGGGCTGGTGGCCGGGGGCGTGGCTGGCCTTTCCTATTTGCTAGCGCGGGGCGGATTCGAAGGGACATACGACCAGAAACGCGAGGGGCCGCCCGCGCAGCCGCAGGCAGGCGACGTTGGGCGGCCACCATAGGGAATTCGTGCATCGCCGCGATTTCGGCAGGTGGTGAGGCACTGGTGCCGGTGCGGGGGCGGAGGCGCCCGCGCGGGGCCGCTCGCCGTTTCCTCTAGCGGGTGTCCTGTGGCCGTGGATCGTCGCTTTTGGTGACGGCCTCGTCTCTGCCGCGACGGCTGCCTCCACCGCAATCGCCTCAGGCGACGCTGTCGGACTACGGCATCCTTACGGTTGGCTTCCAGAGTGAGCGGGCAT
>CADCWE010000096.1 GCA_902806325.1 uncultured Thermomicrobiales bacterium
CCAGCATCCCGGCTGCGCCCCTACGCATTTGTGCGTAGCCGCCGCCGCGCGTCCTCTCGCGCCCAAATACGCACCCCGGGCGATGTGGCGGTTCCCGCGGAAGCGCAGGATAGATGCATGCCCGGCGAGCGGATCGCCGGTCCCGGACGAGAACAAGGAGACGACGATGACGACCACGACCACGACCACCGCCATGGCCACGACCTTCGCCAAGCGGATCGCCTCCCTCTGCCTCGCGCTGGCCCTAGTGGCCGGCGTCGCCGGCTCCGCGACCGCGGCCTCGATCAACCCCGACCGCCTGACCGGGTTCGACGGCGGCAGCGGCCTGGGCAACGCCCCGATCGGCGAGGAGCTGGTCGGGGCCGCGCGGCAGGCGCCGGCCGGGACCTGGCACGGCGGCTTTTACGTCGGCTTCTTGCCGGAGTAACCCGGCGGCGAGCAACCCGCTTTGAACGACGGAAACGGCGACCCAACACGGGTCGCCGTTTCATCGCCCCCAACTTGGCACGAGCCGTGCATCGCGGAACCATCGTCCACCACCGATTGAGGCGACCGCGGCGGCAATCGTCGCCGCCCCTCCTTGCACCGACCCGGGAGTCCTGATGGCCCGAACCACGACGCCGGACGGTGCCGCCGCCCGTCGGAACCGCCCGATGTCGCGACGTCGCAACACCGCCGCCCCGCCCCCCTTGCCCGAATTGATCACCGACCCCGTCGCATCGGCCAAGGCGGCCGGGCTGCGCTACGTCTCCGACGCCACCCCCGGGTTCGGCCGCAAGCGGGCCGGCAAGGCCTTTTCCTACCTCGACCGCGACGGGAATCCGATCAGGGACCGGGAAACGATCGCCCGGATCAAGGCGCTGGGGATCCCGCCGGCCTGGACCGATGTTTGGATCTCGCCCGACCCCCGCGGCCACATCCAGGCCACGGGGCGCGATGCCAAGGGGCGCAAGCAGTACCGCTACCACCCGCGCTGGCGCGAGGTCCGCGACGACACCAAGTACGGCAAGCTGATGGCCTTCGGCCGGGCGCTGCCCGCGATCCGAGAGCGGGTCGACGCCGACCTGAAGCGACCCGGGTTGCCGCGCGAGAAGGTGCTGGCGACGGTGGTCCGGCTCCTGGAAGCGACCCTGATCCGGGTCGGCAACGAGGAGTACGCCAAGTCCAACGAGTCGTTCGGCTTGACCACGA
The DNA here is from genome assembly GCA_902806325.1 of uncultured Thermomicrobiales bacterium. GTDB lineage: Bacteria > Chloroflexota > Chloroflexia > Thermomicrobiales > UBA6265 > CADCWE01. The sequence continues at coordinate 1,192 of CADCWE010000096.1, forward strand.
TGCGCGACCAGCACGCCGAGGTCGACGGCACCTCGGTCCGCTTCACCTTCCGCGGCAAGAGCGGGGTGGAGCACGAGATCGGCGTCCGCGATCGCCGCCTGGCGAAGATCGTCAAGCGGTGCCAGGACCTCGACGGGCAGGAGCTGTTCCGCTTCGAGGACGAGCACGGTGAATCGCAGACGCTGGACTCCGCCGACGTCAATGCCTACCTGCGCGAGATCACCGGCGAGGAGTTCACGGCCAAGGATTTCCGGACCTGGGCGGGGACGGTGCTGGCCGCGAAGTCGCTCCAGGAGTTCGCCGCCGTCGACACCGACGCGGAGGCGAAGAAGAACGTGGTCGCGGCGATCGAGGCGGTCGCCGCGCGCCTCGGCAACACCCGCGCCGTCTGCCGCAAGTGCTACGTCCACCCGGCGGTGGTCGACGCCTACCTGGACGGGTCGCTCGCGGAAACCGTGCGCGAGCGGGCCGACGCCGAATTGGCCGCCGAGTTGTCGGCCCTGCCGCCGGAGGAAGTCGCGGTGCTGGTGCTGCTGCGGCAGCGGCTGGCGGTCGAGGCGGGCGGGTCGTAGGGGCGCTCGGCCGTGCGTCCGATGGGTGGTAATTGGGGCGCCGTCCCTCGACCGTCATGCTGAGCGCGGCGAAGAAACTCCCGCCACGGCGGCGTTCGTTGGTCCGTCGGTACCCCGCCGTCGCCCGAGGGCGAAGGATTCCTCGCCGCGCTCAGAGTGCCCCCCACCGTAGGGAGGCCAGCCGAGGTTGATGCCCGCGGAGCGCACCGCCGAGCGCCCCGACAACCAGGCGGTGGTTTCGGGTATCCTGTGGTTTCGGGTATGGCCCGCGATGAGGGTTTCCCATGAACCGACCGCCCCCAACCCCGGACCACGTCCGGATGCTCCGCTCCCCGCTGTCCTAGCACGCTGGCGCAGAGGACAGCGGGGGCGGGCGCCCATCCGGTGATCCGCTCCCGGCACGGTCGGGGGTGGTTTGGTCATGGTCGAAACGGTGGAGGCTCCGGCGCGACATGACGCGCCGGAGCGAGCGGGCGGCGTGGTGTCGCCCCCGCCCGATGGGCAACCGACGGCGGATCGCGGGAGGGTCCGGTTCGCGGGGTTGTGGCGGCAGCCGGACTTCCTCCGCCTGTGGGGGGCCGAGACGGTCTCCGGGTTCGGCTCCCAGGTGTCGTTGCTGGCGTTGCCGCTGATCGCGGCGCTGACCTTGGGCGCCTCCGAGTTGCAGATGGGGCTGCTGGCCGCGGCCGGGACATCCCCGTTCCTGCTGGTCGGGTTGATCGCCGGGGCGTGGGTGGATCGGCTGCCCCGGAGGCCGATCCTGATCGTGGCCGACCTCGGACGGGCGGCGTTGCTGCTGGCGGTGCCGATCGCGGCGGTCGCGGACGCGCTGAGCCTGGGGCTGCTGGTCGCGGTGGCGGTCGCGGTCGGGGTGCTGACCGTCTTTTACAACGTGGCCTACGTGGCGTATCTGCCGGCGCTGGTGCGGCGGGACCAGCTGGTCGACGGCAACGCCAAGCTCCAGGCCAGCGCCTCGATCGCCCAGGTGGCCGGGCCGGGGTTGGGCGGCGGGTTGGTCGGACTGGTCACGGCGCCGTTCGCGGTCGGGCTGGACGCGGTCTCCTTTCTGGTCTCGGGCCTCCTGCTGTCCCGCATCCGGACGCCGGAGCCACCGCCCCCGCCGCGCGCGCGGCAGACCCGGATTTGGGCCGAGATCGGGGAAGGGTGGCGGGTGGTGGTCGGGCACCCGCTGCTGCGGGCGATGGCCGGTTGCTCCGCGACGACCAACTTCTTCGGCTTCCTGTTCCTCTCGGTCTACGTGCTCTACCTGACCCGCGACCTCGGGCTGAGCGCGACCGGGGTCGGCCTGGTCTTCGCCGTTGGCGGCGCCGGCGCCTTGATCGGGGCGACCGTCGCGGCACCGGCGGCGCGCCGCTTCGGCACCGGGCCGACCATGGTCGTGGCCCAGTTTCTGACCGGCGTCACCGGGCTGGCCGTGCCCTTGGCGGTGCTGTTCCCGGCGGTGGCGCTGCCGATGGTGCTGTTCTCCGAGTTCGCGCAGTGGCTGACCCTGCTGGTCTACGACGTCAACGCCCTCAGCCTGCGCCAGGCGTTGGCGCCGGAGCGGCTGCGCGGTCGGGTCAACGCCACCGCCCGGTTCCTGATCTCCGGGATGCAGCCGATCGGCGCGCTGGCCGGGGGGCTGCTGGGTGCGCTGATCGGCGCCCCGTGGACGCTCGTGGTCGGGGTGGTGGGGATGACGCTGTCGGTGGGCTGGCTGGTCCGGTCGCCGCTGCGGACGCTGCGGGAGCAGCCACCGGCGCTGGAGGACGGGGCCGTGGCGGGGCCGGAATAGCGCCAGACGCGGCCGTGGTCACGCCTGCCGGCGTTGAAGCAGGCTCAGCAGCAGCAGGTAGGCGACCACGCCCCAGGCGATCACGACCCCGAAGGAGAGCCACGGATCGGCGAACAGCGCCTGGCCGGACAGCCCGTTGAGGGCGAGCCGGGTGGCCTGGCTGGTCGGCAGCGCCGAGAGCACCGCCTCGACCCGATCCGGCACCGGCAGCCCGACCAGAAAGACCGGCGCGATCACCGGCATGAGGAGGAAGCCGGACCAGGTGTTGAGCTGGTTGGCGTTGCGGAACAGGCTGCCCAGCAGCAACCCGAATCCGATCAGGGTCACCCCGAGGGTCAGCACGGCGGCGCCGAAGACGACCGGGTCCTCCGGCCACAACCCGGTCAACCCCAGCTGGAGACCGACGGTGGCGACCACGTAGGCCAGCCCGACCAGGGCCTTGGCGGCGATCACGTCGGCGTGGGAGGCGATCAGGACCAGGGCGTCGAGGGTCTTCTTTTCGGTCTCCTCGGCCAGGATCACCGGCACCGCCAGCATCGCCACCATCGCGATCAGGAACATCACCGTGGCCAGGATCGAGTAGCGGCGCAACCCGACCACGTCGAACACCGCCGGCTCGTCCTCCAGCGGCGCGGCGACGCCGGTCTGGATCGTGGCCGGGAACGCCTGTCCGGCGAGCCGGCGCAGGGCCGGTTCCAGCGCGGTGACGACGAACCGGACCGCGACGTCGGTCTCCGTCCCCGTGACGACCGCCAGCGGCGGCGACTCGCCCGCCCGGACCCGGGCGTCGAAGCGTTCCCCGAACACCAGACCGACCGCGGCCTCCTCGGCCGCCACCGCGGCCCGCACCGCCGCCTCGTCGGCGTGCGGCAAAAACGCGATCCGGATCGCTCCCCCCGCCTGCTCCCTCAGCAGTTCTGGCAGGGCGGACGGCTCGCTCTCGGCGTAAGCGACCGTGGTCTCCAGCAACGCCGCGCCGCCGTCCTCGTCGTCGAAGACCGTGTTGTAGAAGATCCCCAACCCCAGCGGGACGACGATCGCGACCAGCACCCGGGCATCCCGGATCGCGTCCTTGAGGTCTTTGAGGAAGATGATCCGGATTAGGGACGGATGCACCGGGGGCACGACTCCTGGGACGGGTTGCCGGTCAAAAACGGACCAACGTCAACAAGGCGTCCGCGGGCAGACACTCGACCGCGCCGAAGCGCTCACGACCCGCCGGCCCAACTGCTGGGGAGTCGCGTCGGTTGTCTGAAACGACGATACCGGCCTTGCCCGCGATGGCCGCCGCCCTAGTCGGCTGATTCTGCGCATCCCTCAGCGTGATCCAAGCCGAGGGATAGGGTGGAAGAGGGGCGGCGAGTGTCCGGCGCCAGGCCAGCCAGGTCACGGTCGAGCGTGATGACGGCGGTCGCGGTGCCACTGGCGACCACCAAATCCCGCGCCGCGCGGAGGTCAGCGCGGACGGCGTCCAGATTGATGGGAAACGCCTTCCTTGGGTAGGAGCCAAGGAGCCACTCGTGGCACCGGGCGCGCCGATCAAAGTGTGACGGGTGGTGGGGCGGGCGTCAATCGGGGTGTTCGATCTCGATCCCCGCCTTGGGGTCGGGTTGGTGCTGGTCGTCGCCGGGCGGTTGGGGACGCGGGCGGTCCCTCCGTGGCAGCCCGCATCCCGACCGCGGCGTCTCGGTCAGCACTCCCTGCTCTCCCATCGCCGCCCAACACAAACAACGACGAGGGGGGCGGCAATCGCCGCCCCCCTCGTCGATCCGTGCGGTCGGAGCGGGGTTACCGGTCGGCACCGACCTCGCGGAACTCGCCCTCGACGGTGGCGTCGTCCTCGGGGGCCGTCGCGCCGTCGGTGCCGTTGGGTCCGAAGCCGTCGGGGCCGGCGCCGTCGCCGCCCTGGGCGGCGGCGGCCTCGTACATCTGGGTCCCGATCTTGGTCAGCGCCTGGACCATCGCCTCGTGCGCCGGGCGCAGGCGGTCGACGTTCTCCGGGTCATTGTCCAAAATCTCGCGGACCGCTTTGACCTTCTCGTCGACCTCGGCCTTGAGCTCGGACGGGATCCGGTCGGCGTACTCGGAAAGCGTCTTCTCGGCCTGGAAGGCCATCGCCTCGGCGTCGTTGCGGAGCTGAATCCCCTCGCGGCGCTGGCGGTCGGTCTCGGCGTTGGCCTCGGCCTCCTGGACCATCCGCTGGACCTCGGCCTCGGAGAGACCGGAGGAGCCGGTAATGGTGATCTTCTGCTCCTTGCCGGTGGCCTGGTCCTTGGCGGCGACGTTGACGAGGCCGTTGGCGTCGATGTCGAAGGTGACCTCGATCTTCGGCACCCCGCGCGGCGCCGGCAAGATGCCGTCGAGGATGAACTTGCCGAGGCTCTTGTTGTCGTTGGCCATCGGCCGCTCGCCCTGGAGGACGTTGATCTCGACCTGCGGCTGGGAGTCCGAGGCGGTGGTGAAGCTCTGGCTCTTGCGGGTCGGGATCGTGGTGTTGCGCTCGATCAAGGGGGTGGCGACGCCGCCCAGGGTCTCGATCGAGAGCGTCAGCGGGGTGACGTCGAGGAGCAGGATGTCCTTGACCTCGCCGCCGAGCACCCCGCCCTGGATCGCGGCGCCGATCGCGACGACCTCGTCCGGATTGACGCCCTTCTCTGGCTCCTTGCCGAAGAACTGCTGGACCTTGCGCTGGACCGCCGGCATCCGGGTCTGGCCGCCGACCAGGACCGCCTCGTTGACCTCGCCCTTGCTCAGCCCGGCGTCCTTCAGCGCCGCCTCCATCGGGGGGCCGGTGCGCTCGATCAGCGCGTTGACGAGCTGCTCCAGCTTGGCCCGGGTCAGGGTGACGTTGAGGTGCTTCGGGCCGCTGGCGTCGGCGGTGATGAAGGGCAGGTTGACGTCGGTCTGCTGGGTGGAGCTCAGCTCGATCTTGGCCTTCTCGCCGGCCTCCTTCAAGCGCTGGAGCGCCATCCGGTCCTTGCGCAGGTCGATGCCTTCGCTCTTCTTGAACTCGTCGGCCAGGAAGTCAATGATCACCTGGTCGAAGTCGTCGCCGCCGAGGTGGGTGTCGCCGTTGGTCGCCATGACCTGGAACACGCCCTCGGAGAGGTCGAGGATCGAG
>CADCWE010000097.1 GCA_902806325.1 uncultured Thermomicrobiales bacterium
GGCGAACCAGATGACGCTGTTCTGAGTCGGGAGTCGGACGTCGGACGTCAGACGTACGACTGTGGTAGTGGCGACTGGCGACGGTGTCAGGTTCGCCTCCCGCCTCACGGAGAGCCGCCATCGCCGACCCCGCCCCCGTCCGGCTGATCTTCCTCGGCGGAATGGCCGAGGTCGGGCGGAACATGCTGCTCCTCGAAGCCGGGGAAGACATCGTCGTCGTCGATTGCGGCGTCGGGTTCCCGCACGAGGAGCAGTTGGGGATCGACCTGGTGTTGCCGGACATCGCCTACCTGCGGGGGCGGGCGGACCGGGTGCGGGCGATCTTCGTCACCCACGGGCACGAGGACCACATCGGGGCACTCCCGTTTCTGCTGCCGGAGATCCCGGCCACGGTCTACGGCACGCCGCTGACGATCGGCCTGATCGCCGAGAAGCTGGACGAGCGCGGGCTGCTGCACCGGGCCGATCTGCAGCCGTTCGACCCCGACGCCGGGGTGATCCTCGAAGCCGGGGTGTTCTACGTCGAGCCGTTCCGGGTCTGCCACAGCATCCCGGACGCGGTCGGCTTCGGCATCACCACCCCGGCCGGGCTGATCGTCCACACCGGTGACTTCAAGTTCGACCCGACCCCGGTCGACGGCAAACTGACCGACGAGGCCAAGCTGGCGGAGTTTCGGGAGCGGGGGGTGCGGCTGCTGGTTTCCGACTGCGTCCACGTCGAAACCGCCGCTGCGACACCCTCGGAGCGGGTGGTCGGGGAGGCATTCGGGCGGGTCTTCGCCGCCGCGCCGGGCCGGATCTTTGTCGCCACCTTCGCCTCGCACATCCACCGCGTCCAGCAGGTGCTGGACGCGGCGGGGGAGAACGGGCGCAGCGTCGCCGCGCTGGGGCGGAGCCTGGAGCGGAATCTGCGCGTGGCGCGCGAGCTCGGCTACGTCAAGGACCCGACCGGAACGCTGGTCGACCATCGGGTCGCCGCCGGGCTGCCGGACGAGCGGGTCGTCTACCTGGTCACCGGCAGCCAGGGCGAAGACAAGGCGGTGCTCGGGCGCTTGGCGCGGGACCAGCACCGCTCGATCGCGATCGGACCGGGGGACACGGTCGTCGTCTCGGCCTCCCCGATCCCCGGCAACGAGGTGGCGGTCTTTGGCACCATCGACCGCTTGTTCGCGGCCGGGGCGAACGTGGTCTACCCGGCGCGGGACCGGGTCCACGTTTCCGGCCACGCCGGGCGGGAAGAGATCGGCCGGATGCTGGATCTGCTCCAACCGCGCCACGCCCTTCCCTTCCACGGCGAACCGCGGCACATGGCGTTGTACGCCGACCTGGCGGTGGAGCGGGGGATGGCCACCGAGGAGATCACCTTCGCCGCCGTCGGCAGCGTGATCGAGGTGACGCCGGAGCGCGTGGTCGTCACCGGTCAGGTCGAGGCGGGGATCGTCTACGTCGACGACGACCGGGTCGCGCCGCTGCACGAGGTCGTGATCCGGGACCGCCGGATTCTGGCCCGCGAAGGCGTCCTGATCGTCGCGCTGACGGTGGCTCCGCGGACCGGCGCCATCGTCGCTGGCCCGGAGATCGAGACCCGCGGCTTCGTCTACGTCCGCGACTCGGCCGCGCTGCTGGCGGCGGCCGCCGACCACCTTCGGCGGGTGCTGGTGCCCGACCCGGAGACGGACTGGGCCACGGGATGGCAGGGCCTGTCGCGTCAAATCCGAGACGCGACGGCGGCGTTCCTGTTTCGCGAGACGCGGCGGCGACCGATGATCTTGCCGGTGGTGTCGGAGTACGGATCGGGGGAACGGGTCCTCGATCCGTAACGGGTTGCCCCGTCACCCCGCCGGCAAGCGCTCCGCATTCCCCACATCTCTGGAACCGACCTCCGACGCCGGATCGCCGTGCTGGAGACGTTGCACGAGGTGTCCGTGCCGCCCGCCCTACCGTTTTGGGGGCACCGGCTCGCGCCGCCGCGTGCGCCGCGGGCGGTCCGGTGCCCGCCGAGCGGGCACCGGACGCCACGATCCCGGATAATCGCGTGGACGGCGAACGAGTGGACGGAGGACGACCCATGCGGCGGATGCTGAACGAGGCGACCGCGTTCCGGGAAGAGATGATCGGCGGCTACGTCGCCGCGTTCGGGCGCTACGTGGCACCGGTCCCGGATGCCTCCGGGGTGATGGCGGTCGGCGCCCCCCGGGCGGGCAAGGTCGCGGTGGTGGTCGGCGGCGGCTCGGGGCACTACCCGGCCTTCTACGGCCTGGTCGGGCGGGGGATGGCGACGGCCGGGGTGATCGGCGAGATCTTCACCAGCCCCTCCGGGGAGCAGGCGTATCGGGTCGCCAAGGCCGTCGACGGCGGGGCGGGGATCCTGTTCACCTTCGGCAACTACGGCGGCGACGTGATGAATTTCGCCATGGCCGAGGGGCGGTTGCTGGACGAGGGGGGCGATGTTCGAACCGTGCTGGTCACCGACGACGTGCTGGCGGCGCCGCCGGAGGAAGCCGAGGATCGGCGCGGCATCGCCGGCGGCTTCTACGTGTTCAAGGCGGCCGGGGCCAGCGCCGAGCGCGGCGACGATTTGGCAACGGTGGAAGCGCTGACCAAGCGCGCCAACGCGCGGACCCGGACCATCGGCGTCGCCTTCGCCGGCTGCACGGTGCCCGGCCAGGACGAGCCGTTGTTCACCGTCGAGCCGGATCGGATGGAGATCGGTCTCGGCATCCACGGCGAACCGGGGGTGCGGACCAGCGAGCTGATGCCCTCCCGCGAGATCGCCAAGCTGATGGTCGACAGCCTGGTCGCCGAAGCGCCGCCGGACGCCGGGAGCCGGGCGGCGGTGCTGGTCAACGGCCTCGGCGGGACCAAGTACGAGGAGCTGTTCGTCCTCTACGACGGCATCGCGCCGCTGCTGGCGGCGGCCGGGATCGAGCCGTACGAGCCGCTGATCGGCGAGTTCGTGACCTCGCTCGACATGGCCGGCTGCTCGTTGACGTTGCACTGGTTGGACGACGACCTGCGGGCGCTGCACGACGCGCCGGCGGCGACCCCGGCCTTTACCCGCGCCGGCTGAACCGAGGAGGACCGACCCGATGCGGGACAACGACGCCGACGGCGGTCGGCTGGCGCAAACGATCCTCGCCCACGTCCTGGCGGCGGTCGAGGCGCGGGAGTTGGAACTGGGGCGGCTTGACGCCGCCGCCGGCGACGGCGACCACGGCGCCGGCATGGTCCGTGGCCTGCGCGCCGCGGTCGCCGCCGCCGATGGCCCGGAAGGCGTCGCCGGGGACATCCTGGCCCGCGCCGGGACCGGCTTCACCGACGCCGCCGGGGGCGCCTCCGGGGCGCTGGTCGGATCCTGGATCGGCGCCATCGGCCGGTCGCTGGCCGGGGCGGACCGGTTGGACGTCGCCGCCGTCGCCGACGCCCTCGACGCCGGTCAGGCGATGATCCAACGCCTCGGCAAGGCAAAGCCGGGCGACAAGACGATGCTCGACACCCTGGACCCGTTCCTGCGGGCGTTGCGCCGCGCGGTCGAAACGGGCGCGACGCTGGACGCGGCCTGGGCGGCGGCGCTGCCGGAGGCCGAAGCCGGGATGCGGGCGACGGCGGAGATGATCGCCAAGCGCGGCCGGGCGGCCCGGCTCGGCGAACGCTCGCGCGGCCACGTCGACGCCGGCGCGATGTCGCTGTTGATTATCTTGACCGCCGTCGGAGACGTGATCCGGCAGCAAGCCGCCTGAGCGGCGGATCGGCCCAAGCGCGCATGACGAGGAGGAGGCCAATGGACGGAGCGCGGTTTGTCGTCGCGGTCGGGGCCGACAACGCCGGCGTCGACTTAAAGAACATGCTCAAGCATCGCCTCGAACGCAACCCCTGGATCGAGGTGGTCGATTTCGGGGTCCCAGACAGGAGCGACCCGCTGGCGTACCCGCACATCGGATTGAAGGTGGCGGAAGCAGTGGCCCGCGGCGACGTCCGGCGCGGGTTGCTGGTCTGCGGGACCGGGATCGGGATGGCGATCGCCGCGAACAAGGTGCCCGGCGTGCGGGCGACGGTGGCCCACGACTCCTACTCGGTCGAGCGCTCCGTCCTCTCCAACGACTGCCAGGTGCTGACCCTTGGGGCGCGGGTGATCGGCCCAGAACTGGCGGCCCGCTTGGTCGACGAATGGTTGACCCACGAGTTCGACCCGTCGTCCGCCTCCGCCGCCAAGGTGGAGGTGATCAACGAGTACGAACGGGACGTCGCTGCCGGCCCATTCGTCCCGGCGGTCGCGCCATGACGCCACAATCGGACCCGGAGACCGCCCACGACCAACCACGGGACCCCGATGACCGCGCCACCGACGCGCCGATGCCGTCGGCGCCGTCCGCGCGCCAGCCCGGCTTCGACCGCTTGGACCGTGATCCGGACGAAGGCCCCGGGCTCGCCGGGGGCAGCAGTCTCGGCGCCGACGACGACGCGGCCGACGAGGAGGTCGGCGGCGGCGACTAGCCAGGGACAACGCCGCCTCCGTCGCCCGCGGGGGACGGGCGCGGCACGCCGTCCCCCCGCGGGGTGCCCCGGCCCTCGGCCGGGAGGCCCGCGGTCACCGGGACCGGCGCTCGTTGGCAACAACCGGAGACAACCGTGGACGACAACCGACCGGGTTCCCCCATCGGCCACTACCCGCCCATCCCCTACACCGATCCCGAGGCGGCGTTTCGACCCTGGGACCCCCGGTGCCCGGCGGTGGCGCGGCGGGTCGCCGAGTTGATCGAGGCCGGTGCCCCCTGGGCGACGGTCGAGCACGTCGGCAGCACCGCCGTGCCCGGCTGCGATGGCAAAGGGGTGATCGACCTGATGCTGCTCTACCCGCCGGGTCGGCTGACGGAGGCGCGCGACCTCCTGGACGGGCTGGGGTTCCAGCGCTTCACGGCACCGTGGGCGTTCCCCGAGGAGCGACCGGTCCGGCTCGGCACCATCGAACACGACGGGACGACGTTCCGGCTCCACGTCCACGTCCTCGCCACCGTCGCGGCCGAGGTCGCTGACCAACGGCGCTTCCGCGACGCGCTCCGCGCCGACCCGGCGCTGGTGGCGTCGTACGTGGCGCGCAAGCGCGCCGTTCTCGACGCCGGGGTCGAGACCAGCGACGCCTACAACAAAGGCAAGGACGCCGTCATCCGGCGGATATTGGCGACCGGTGCGGGCAACGCCACCGGGTAACCCGTTTGGGCGGGAGGGTCCGGGACGTTCGCAACGTGACGAGGGCGACCGTCTCTCACCGGTCAGGGCATTGCCCGCGGTTCATCACGCTGGTACGATATTGAGCAATTGTGATGCCGTTCCGGCCATGGTTGACCACCAAAGGTGAAGAATTCCCCCAGAGAACGGCGTATGGCCCCGAGAGCAAGCGCGTACGGCGCGCGGAGAGGAACGACGCTCCCCATGACGCCCGCCACCCCGGCCCATCACCACGACCCGCGTCCGAGTCGGCTGATCGCGGAAGCCTTGGTGGCGCGGCACGGTCCGCAAGCGATCACCACCCGGGCCACCATGCTGGGCTTGTCTCACCGGTTGACCCGGGTGATGGTGGCGGCATGCGGGGCCACGGCGGTGGACGCTCCGGTGGTGACGAAGCGGCCCTCGCGCGTCGCCCAGTAGTTCGTCGGGCGATTTGGGCGATCCCTGGTCCGCCCGAACTCACCCCGCCTCGCCAAGGGGTACGCGCTCGCGTTGACGCGCGTCTCGCCGCGGTGCTATCATCCGTCGCCTGTGCCGCGCTTGGCGGTCGTTTTTTGTGGGCGGAATGCGTTGTCTGTGGCGCCCGACGGCGGTGACGCCGGCCGTCCTGGATCCGTGCCAACCTTCGTGGGGAGCGTTCGAGCGTGATCAAGTTGCGACTGCGACGGATGGGGGCCAAGAAGCGCCCAAGTTATCGGATCGTCGCCGCGGAAAGCAAGTCCCCTCGCGACGGGCGATTCATCGAGGTCGTCGGCTTTTACGATCCGATCACCGAACCGGCCACCATCCGGGTCAACCAGGAACGCGCCCGGCACTGGCTCGGCCACGGTGCCCAGCCGACCGGCACGGTCAAGGATCTGCTGCGCAAGTCCGGCGTGCTGGTCGACGGCAAGGTGACCCCGATGCCGGTTGCCGATCCGGCCCCCGTCGAGACCGCCGGTACCTAAGGCGATTGGCGAACCTTGCGCGGTGGGGTGGCGATCTAGAACGTCCCGTTCGCCCGTTGCGCCCGGTCGTGGCCCGCTGGTTGGGGAGCGTTGATGGCTATCGTTGATCCCGGGTTCGACGACGTCGATGCCGGCGAACCGGACGAGCGCGAACCGGAACCACAACCGTCGGAGGCGGGTGAAGGGACCGCGTCCGGCGCCCCGGTCGAGGAACTCCGCGGTTTGGTGCTGTACCTGGCGGGGAATCTGGTCGACGACCCCGAGGGTGTCGACGTCGAGGCCCAACAGCGCGGCGCGGCGGTCCATCTCACGTTGCGCGTCCCGGCAGACGAGTTGGGCAAGGTGATCGGTCGCCAGGGCCGGATCGCCCGCGCCATCCGGACCGCCGTCACCATCGCCGGGGCGCGCTCCAATCTGCGCGCCAGTCTCGACATCGAAGGGTAAAGGTTCAGCCGCGTTGGCCGACTCCCCCGAC
>CADCWE010000098.1 GCA_902806325.1 uncultured Thermomicrobiales bacterium
CCCGTCAGCTCGTCGAAGGAGACGCTGCTGTCGTTGAAGGGGGTCGCATCGTTCGTACCGTTGGTTCCGTTGATCACCGAACTGTTGAGCGCGAAGCCCACAACGCTCGTGCCGCGGATGCCGTAGTTGCTGTGGTCGTGGATCCAGACACGGGTGAGCGAGACGTTTCGGGTGTTGTTGAGGACGATCCCGGTTCCAACCGGCGTCGCCGACGAATCGTCTCCGCCGGTCGTATTCCGAATTCTTCCACCCGAGCATCCCGACGTGTCAGCTGCGGTGCAGGTGCCGCCGGTGCCGGTGACCGTGAGGCTGCCGCTCGTGCCGGTGGTGTTGAGCACGATCCCTCTGCTCGCACCGTTGGCCGAGATGCTCTGGAACCGGAGTCCGCTGTCAGGCGCCACACCTGCCGCGCCGATCGTGGTATTGGCCACGTTCAGTGCCGTGCCGGTGCCGCTGTCGATCGTGTTGGCGGCCCCACTGACGACGACCGTCCCGCCCCCGGTGGCGCTGAACCCGGCGCCGCTCGTCGTGTCGATGTCGAGGTTGCCGCCGCCGAAGGCGACCGTGCTGCCGGCGTTGTTGCTCAGCGTCACCGCCGCGTTGGCGCCCGTGTTGAGCGTCTTGGTCGGGTTGGTGAGGTTGACCGCGCCGCCGTTGCTGTTCTGGACCCGGACGCCCGCGCCGGTCGAGGTGAGCGCGCCGGTCTGGAAGGTGACGGTGCCGGCGTCGTGGTTGTCGATGTCGACCGCGAACCCGCTGTTGTCGCTGATGCTGCCGCTGTAGGTCACGTTGGCGTTGCTGCTGGAGACGTAGAACGCCGTCCCGGCCGGGGCCGTGCCGGTCGGGTTGGTGATGGCCGTCCCCGTGCCGAACGTGAAGGTGCCGCCCGAGCCGTTCAAGATGTCGACGCCGGCGTCGCCACCGTTGAGCGTGGTCGTGCCGCCGAAGGCGTACGTGCCGTCGGCGTTGTCGAACTGGAGGCCGGTGCCGTTGGTGGCGCCCAGCGTGCCGCCGAAGGTCAGGGTGCCGGTGGCGTGGCCGCCGCCGACGCTGACCAGGGCCGAGTTGTTGGCCTGGGTGATGCCGCCGCCGTAGCTCGCCGTCACGGTGCCGCCGGTGACCGAGAACGCGGGGGCCGCGCCGGCGCCGGTGATGGTCCCGCCCGCGATCGTCAGCGTGCCGGTGACGTTGGTCAGCGCGACCGCCTGGCCGGAGACGGTGGAGAAGGAGCCGGTGCCGCCGAGGGCGACGCCGGTGATGTCGAGGGCCTTGCCGCCGGTGCTGACGATCGAGTTGTTGGCCTGGTCGAAGGTGATGGTGCCGCCGCCGCTGGCCAGGACCCCCGTGCCGCTGCTCGTGTCGAGGTCCAGCCCGCCGTTCGCGAAGCCGATCGTCGCCCCCGTGTTGCTGGCGAGCGTGACGGCGGCGTTGGTCCCGGTGTTGATGGCCTTGATGGCGTTGGTAAAGGTGATCGCCGGCGAGCCGCTGGAGTTGTTCTGGATCAGGATGCCGGTGCCGCCGCCGGCGAGCGCGCCGCCGAACGAGACCGTGCCGCCGGTCCGGTTCTCGACCAGGACCGTCCGCCCGGCGCTATTGCCGATCGCGGCGTCGATCGTCACCGCGGCGGCGCCGCCGCTGACCGAGACGCCGGCCGTCGTCGTGTTCTGGATGGTGCCGCCAGCGACCTGGACGGTGGCCCCGACGTTGGTCAGGCCGACGCCAATGGCGGCGCCGTCGACCGAGACGCCGTCGAGGCTCAGGGTCCCGGCGACGTTGTTGAGGGAGAGCCCGGTCCCGGTGGTGGTGGCGATGGAGACCTGCTCGACCTGGACGCCGGTCAGCCCGCCGGTGCCGGTCAGGCCGGCGTTGGTCCCGGCGCCGATCGCCAGCCCCCGCACGGTGGCGTTGCTCGCCAGCGCCACCGTGTTCTGGACCGTGACCGTGCCGGTCCCGATCGCCGGGCGGGCGATCGTCCCGGCCGGGAGGGTACCGAGCCCCATCAGGGTGTCGAAGTCGGGCGAGCCGGTTGCCCCCTGGCCGACCAGCCACTCGCCGGCGTTGAGGGTGCGGCCCTGGGCGTAGGTGCCGGCGAAGAGGAAGATCCGGTGACCGGTGTTGGCGCCGATCGCCGTCGTCGCCGCGCCCAGGGTCTGGAACGGCCGGGCCAGCGTGCCGGCGCCGCCGGCCGCCGCGTCGTCGTCCACGAACCAGACGACGGTCCCGGCCACGGCCACGGTGACCGTCGTGTCGTCCGAGCAGGACGGGGTGGGGGTGGCGTCGTCGCAGACGCGGTAGGTGAAGGTGATGTCGCCGGTGGCGCCGCCGGGCGGGTCGAACGTGAAGGCGCCGGTCGCGTTGTCGACCCCGGTGATCGCCCCGCCCGCCGGCGCGGTGGCGCCGACGCTGCCGGCCTCGATGGAGAGGACGCTCCCGGCGTCCGCGTCTGGGTCGCTCCACCCCGCCAGCAGGTCCGTCGAACCGTCGGGAACGGCGATCTGGAGGTTGGTGAAGGCGTCGTAGGTCTTGGTGCCAGTCAGGGTCGGCGCGTCGTTGACGGCAGTGACCGCGACATCCCGCGTGGCGACGTTGCTCAGGTTGTCGGCCGAGGCGCCGTCGTCGACCTGGAAGGCAACCGTCCGCGTCGCCGTGCTCGGGTCCTCGCTGGTATTCGCGTACGTCACCGCGCGCAGGGCCGCCTGGTAGTTGGTGGGCGTGTCGGCGCCGGCGAGGGTCAGCACGCCGGTGGCGGCGTCCCAGCTGCCGGTGATGGTCGCCGTGTTGGCGAAGGCCAGCACGTCCTCGCCGTTCTGGTAGCCGGTGGTGATGGCCACCGTCGCGCCGCTCAGGTTGGCGGAATCGTCGGCGACGGTGATCGCGGCGCTGACGGCGGTGGCCGGGTCGTTCTCGGTGTAGTCGAGCGCGGTCGCCTCGATGCCGGCCAGGACCGGCGCGTCGTTGACGGCGACCACGGCGATGTCCCGCGCGGCGACGTTGCTGGGCGCGGCCGCGTCGTCGGTGACTTGGAACTCGATCGTCCGCGTCGCCGTGCTCGGGTCCTCGCTGGTGTTGGCGTAGGTCACCGCGCGCAGGGCCGCCTGGTAGTTGGCGCGGGTGTCGGCGCCGGCGAGGGTCAGCACGCCGGTGGCGGCGTCCCAGCTGCCGGTGATGGTCGCGGTATCGGCAAAGCCAAGGACGTCCTGGTCGGCGGCGAAGCCGGCCGAGATCGCGACCGTGGCCCCGGTCGGTTCGGCGCTGTCGATGTCCCCAACCGTGAGCGAGGCGGTGATCGGCGTGGTCGGGTCGTTCTCGGTGAAGGCGAGCGCGGTCGCCTCGATGCCGGTCAGTTGCGGCGCGTCGTTGACGGCGGTCACGTCGACGGTGACCGTCGCGGCGTTCGAGACGCCACCGTCGTTGGCCGTGAAGGTGAACGTGGCGTAGGGCGCCCCGAACCCGTCCGGCGCCGGGACGAAGAAGACGTCGCCGGCCGCGAGCGCGTAGGGCAGGTCCTCGTTGCCGATGGGGGTGCCCGTGGCGTCCGTGCCCTCGTACAGCGTGCCGTTGGTTGGCAGGGACGCGATCGCGAGGGTGAACGGGTCCCCTTCGGCGTCCGTGGCGGTCAGCGTGATGGCGACGCCGGTGTCCTCGGCGGTCGTGATCGTCTGGTCGTTCGCCACCGGCGCCGCGTTCGTGACCCCCGCGATCGTCACCGTCACCGTCGCCGTCGACGTCCCGCCGTTGCCGTCGCCGACCGTGTAGGCGAAGGTGTCGGTGCCGGTCTCGCCGTCCTTGAGGGCGTCGAACTGCCCGTTCGGGTCGTACGCGACGCCGGCCCCGCCGTTGGGGATCGTGACCAGGCCCGTCGTCCCGGTCGTGTCGACGCTCGCCACCGTCAGGGTGTCCGAGGCGTCGGGATCCGTGTCGTTGGCCAGGACGGCGATCGTCGCCGCGCTGCGCTCCGCCGCCGCCGCCGCATCGGCGACGGCGGTGGGACCGTCGTTCGCGCCGGCGACGGTGACGGTCACGGTCGCCGTGTTGGTGCCGCCGTTGCCGTCGTCGGCGGTGTAGGTGAAGCTGTCGGTCCCCTCCTCGCCGGCGGCGAGCGCCTCGAACGCGCCGGTCGGGTCGTAGGTGACGGAGGTCCCGTTGTTCGTGACGGTGCCGGCCGTCCCGGTCGTGTCCACGGCGGAGACGGACAGGGCGTCGCCGTCCGCGTCGTCGTCGTTGGCCAGGACGGCGATCGCGACCGCCGGGCCGTCCTCGGCCGCGCCGACCGCGTCGGCCGCCGCGATCGGGTCGTCGTTGGTGCCGGTGATCGTGACCGTCACCGTCGCGCTGGCGGTGGCGCCCTGGGGGTCCGTGATCTCGTAGCCGAAGGAGTCGGTGGCGGTCGCCCCCGCCGCGAGGCCGTCGAACAGGGTGCCGGGGTCGTAGGTGAAGATCCCGTTGCCGTCGTACGCCACCGCCGCGCCGCTGGCGCTGGCCGCGGCGTGGTCGCTGATCGCGAGCAGCGCTTGCTCGAGCGCGTCCGGGTCGGTGTCGTTGGCCAGGACGCTGCCCGTCGCGAACGGGTCGTCCTCGTTCGTCGTGGTGTAGGTATCGGCGTTGGCCGTCGGCGCGTCGTTGGCGCCGGTGAGCGAGATCGTCACCGTCGCCGCGTCTTGCCCGCCGAACCCGTCGTCGACGGTGTAGGTAAAGGTATCGGTGGCGGACGCGCCCGCGGTCAGGGCTTGCAGATCCGCGGCGGCGGTCGGGTCGTACGAGAAGACCCCGTTCCCGAGGTGCGCCACCGCGGCGCCGAGCGTGCTCGCCCCGTTGGCGGCACTCACCCCGTTCAGCGCCACGACCGTGAGCGCGTCGCCCTCCGGGTCCGTGTCGTTGGCGAGGACGCCGCTCGTCGAGATGGGGGTGTCCTCGTTGGTCGCGAACGCGTCGTCGACGGCGTTGGGCGGCAGGTTGCGGGCCGGGATCCGGTAGGGGGTCTCCTGGGCGGAGCAGGGGGTCAGCATCAGGCGCAGGGCGCCGTTGTCCTTGCGATAGCACAGGTCGAGCGGCGCCAACGCCGGGGACTGGACGGCGATCTCGTTCCCCTTGCACCGGCTGGCGAGGCGCAGCTGGCCCTCCCCGGTCAGGGCGCAGAGGGCGAGCGGCGTGGCCCGGCCGTTGAGGTTGACCTCGATCTCCTTCTTGCGGTCGCACCGGCCGGGGCCGGCGACGATCCGGAGCTGGCCGTTGCTCTTGAGCGCGCAGGCGTAGACCTCGCCGGCGGCGGCCGCCGGCGACGGGGCGAACGCGGCGCCGGCGGCGAGCGCCAGGGCCGCCAGCACCGCGACGAGCAGCGCGCGCGGGACGAACCGACCGACCGAGGCCTCGACGACGGCCATGGAACCCACCCCTCTCCCCGGATCCGCGCCGGCGGATCCTCGGCCGATCCGGGTCGGACGATTCCGACGGCGGACGGCGTGTTGACGACCACGATCCTGCGAGTCTACGCGCCGCGCTTGCGTCCTAACAGGGGGCGGCGTTGGGGGAAAACACCCGGCGTTCCCCCCCCGTTTGGGCTATTCCGCCGCGGCGCCCGGCGCCGCCCGCCCAGCATGGCCCCCCTGGACGGCCCGGAGAAAGGGCAGGGTTGCCCATCGGGGCTACCTAATTCTCGCGGGTGGGGGGTCGGGCGGTGCCTACGTAGCCTCGCCCCCGCGCGGGCGGGAAGAGCGGACCGGCGAGCAATGGGCGCGGCCGGAGCCGCCACCGTCGCCACCGCCGAGCGCGCCTGCCAATGAGTCAAATGGGTGCACCTCCATTGATCGCCGTGAGTCGAGTGGATCCTGCGCTCCAGTATTCGCCCAGCGCCTCACCCATGCATCATCCAAAGGTCGTATTTGCCCCGCCGACGTTTCGGCGGGCTCTATGACGTTGGTCGTAGATGGGCGTCTACCCAGTCCAGCGGATCGCGCTCCTGGTTCCGGCGCCGGCAGCGGGCCGGGGTCTGGGCACGGATCCCGGCGGCGCCCCAGGCGCGCCCGACCGGACGCCGCGCTTCGTGGACGGGTCGGCGGTCCGGGAGCCTCCGCACGCGGCCGGGAGTCGGGTCGGCAATCCCGCGGTCGCGCAACGAAACCGCGGCGCGGCGGGCGCTTCGACCGAAGGGGATTCACCACGAGCCGAAGGTTGCTATCCTGTCCCCCGGGGAGGGAACGCGACCGATGTGGACCTTGACCGGCTTCGCCGACGAGATCGATCCGGATCTGGAGATTCAACTGCGGACGCTGGCCGAGGAAGGGATCGGCCACCTGGAATTGCGCGGGGTTTGGGACAAGAACGTGCTCGACCTCTCGGACGATGAAGTCGGGCGAGTCGCGGGCGCCATCGCCGCCGCCGGGGTGCGGGTCTCGGCCATCGGCTCGCCGATCGGCAAGATCGGGATCGGGGAGCCATTCGGGCCGCACCGGGCGCGGTTCGGGCGGGCGCTGGACGTGGCGCAACGCCTGGAGGCGCCGTTCGTGCGGATCTTTTCCTTCTTCGTTCCGGAGGGCGACGACCCCGCCCGGCACCGGGAGGCGGTCCTCGACCGGCTAGGCCACCTGGTGCGGGCGGCGGAGGGGAGCGGCGTCACGCTGCTGCACGAGAACGAGAAGGGCATCTACGGCGACACCCCGGCGCGGTGCCACGACCTGCTCTCGACGATCGGCTCGCCGACCCTGCGCGCGGCGTGGGATCCGGCCAACTTCGTCCAGGTCGGGGTCCGGCCGCACGACGAGGGGTACGCTCTGCTCCGCCCGTTCGTCGCCTACCTGCACGTCAAGGACGCCGCGCGGGCGACGGGCGAGGTGGTGACCGCCGGCGCGGGCGACGGCCAGGTGCGGGAGACGGTGACCGCCTTGCACGCCTCCGGGTTCGCCGGGTTTTGCTCGCTGGAGCCGCACCTGCAATCGGCCGGGCCGTTCTCCGGCTTCAGCGGCCCGGCGCTGTTCCGCGCCGCCGCCGCGGCCTTCAAAGACGTGCTGCGGGAGCAGGGGATCGGGTGGGAGTGAGGATGGCAGCGCAACTGGGGATCGGGATCGTCGGGGCGGGGGTGATCGGCGCGGTCCACGCGGCGGCGGTTGCCGGAGTGGACGGGGCGCGGCTGGTCGCGGTCGCCGACCCGCGCGAAGACGCGGGGCGCCGGTTGGCGGACGCGCACGGCGCGGCCTGGCACGCCGACGACGCGGCGCTGGTGGCGCGGCCCGACGTCGACGCGGTGATCCTGGCCACGCCCTCCGGCTTGCACGCCGACCAGGCCGTGCGAGCGGCGGGCGCGGGCAAGCACGTGATCACCGAGAAGCCGATGGCGATCGGGTTGGCGGACGCCGACCGGATGATCGCCGCCTGCGAGGGCGCGGGGGTCGCGCTGGCGGTCATCTTCCAGACCCGGTTCACCCGGGACGCGGTGCGCCTGAAGCGGGCCGTCGAGGCCGGGCTGTTCGGGCGGCCGGTGATCGGCAACGCCGTCGTCCACTGGCGACGGACGGACGACTACTACGCGGCGAACGGCGGCTGGCGCGGCACACGGGCGCTCGACGGCGGCGGCGCCCTGATGAACCAGAGCATCCACACCATCGATCTCCTGCAATGGATCCTCGGCCCGGTCGCGCGCCTCGCCGCCGACACCGCGACCCTCGACCACGCGATCGAGACCGAGGACACCGCCGCCGCCGTGCTCCGCTTCGCCAGCGGCGCCCTCGGCACCATTCAGGGCACAACGGCGGCGGACCGGGACTGGCCGGTCCGCCTCGAAATCGTCGGCACCGAAGGGCGGGCCGTCCTACAACACGGTGCCCTCACCGGCTGGGAACCCCGCCCCGGCGCCGTCGACGCCGACCTGCTGACCGCCGAAGACCGCGCCCTGACCGACGGCTGGCGTGCCGACGAGCCGATGGGCACCGGGCACCAGCGGCAACTGCGGGCGATCGTCGCGGCGCTCCGGTCGGGGCAAGAACCGCCGGTGCCGGGGCGGGAGGGGCGCAAGGCGGTCGAGCTGATCCTGGCGATCTACCGGGCGGCGGAGACCGGGGCGTGGGTGGAGCTGCCAGCGGCGCGGTAGCTGGTCAGACCCAGAGCGCGTCCAGGTCGACGGTCGCGCCAGGCAGAGCCATGAGCGAAACGCGGCCACCGAGAACGACGGTTCGGTCGTACGAGCCGTCCGGTTGTCGCCGCCAAATCGTTAAGGTGCGCTCGAAGGGGTGGAGGCGCCAGATCTCCAGGTCGCCCCGAAGGCAGTATTCGGGGATCTTTTCGTCCACGTCGTAGCCACCGGTGGACGGCGACCAAACCTCCACGACCAGCGGCAGCGGTCCATCGTAGCGTTCCAAGACATCCGGACGGTCCTTGTCGGGACCGATCATCGAAACGGGGATTACCAGCACGTCGGGGATGTAGGCGGTGTCGTTCGCGCGCCGGACCCGCCCGGCGTTGACCCGAACCTCGAACTCCCGCGGATCGAGCTGCTGCCCGAGCTGGATCCCCAGGTACATCATCCCGCGATTGTGCCGGTAGCTCATGCTCGGCTTCTCCCGCAACCGCCCCCGGTGCAGCTCCCAATTGCCCTCGGGGTCTTCGAGCGCGACCAATTCGTAGGTCCGTTCGCTGACCGGCATAGCGTCCTCCTCTATGGGGCGAGACGGACGCGCATTCTACCGTGCCATTGCCGACCAACCGGGCGCGGCGCGGGCCGCGACGGTTCGTCCGTCGCGGCCCGTGGGCGATCGTGGTCCGTTCCGCCCGCCCAGCCGGATCAATCCGCCGCCGTTGCCTCCGTCCCCTTCCCGGCGTTGATCGCCCGCCAGACCTTTTCGGGGGTGAAGGGGATGTCGAGGTGGGTGACGCCGAAGGGTTCCAGGGCGTCGATCACGGCGTTGGCGATGGCGGGGGTGGAGCCGATGGTGGCGGCCTCGCCGATGCCCTTCGCGCCGAGCGGGTTCAAGGGGGTGGTGGTTTCGGTGTGGTGGGTCTCGAAGTTGGGGAAGTGGTAGGCCTTGGGCAGCACGTAGTCGTTGAGGGTGCCGGTGATCAGCTCGCCGCCGGCGTCGTAGTGCATCTCCTCGAACAGGGCCTGGCCGATGCCCTGGGCGAGACCGCCGTGGACCTGGCCCGTGACCAGCATCGGGCTGATGATCGTGCCGCAGTCGTCGACCGAGACGAAGCGCAGGATCTTGGTCTCGCCCGTCTCCGGAAACACCTCGACCACGGCGACGTGGGTACCGAACGGAAAGGTCTCGTCGGCGGGCTTGAAGAACTCGACCGCTTCCAGGCCGTTGCCGATCTCGGCCGGGATGTCTTCCTCGTAGGCCAGTTTGGCGATCGCCGCCAGGTCGACGCCCCGGTCCGGCACGCCGCGGACCTGGTACTTCCCGTTCACGATCTCGATGTCCTCGGCGGCGGCCTCCAGGATGTGGGCGGCGATCCGCTTCGCCTTGTCCTGGATCTTGACCAGGGAGAGCATCAGGGCGGCGCCGCCGACGGCCAGGCCGCGGCTGCCCATCGTGCCGTTGCCCTGCGGGGTGTTGCCGGTGTCGCCGTGGTGGACCACCACCTGGTCGAAATCGGCGCCGATGTGCTCGGTCGCCAGTTGGGCGAACGTCGTCTCCTGGCCCTGGCCGTGGGGCGAGATGCCGGTGAAGATGGTCACCGCCCCACTCGGCTCGACCCGCACCGTCGAACTCTCGTACGGCCCAAACCCGCAGATCTCGACGTAGGAGGCGAGGCCGATCCCGAGGTAGCGGCCCTGCGTCCGCGCCTCGGCCTGCTCCCGGCGGAGGGCGTCGTAGCCGACCACGTCCACCGCCTTGGTCAGCGCCTTGTCGTACTCGCCGGTGTCGTAGCGCTCGCCGGAGGGGGTGTCGTAGGGGAACTGCTCGGGGCGAAGGAAGTTTTTCCGCCGCACGTCGACCGGGTCCAGTCCGGCCGCGTCGGCGACCAAATCCATCGCCCGCTCGATGTAGTAGGCGGCCTCGGGGCGACCGGCGCCCCGATACGCGCCGTTCGCCATCGTGTTGGTGTAGACGCCGACCACCTGGTAGTCCAGGTTCGGCACGTTGTAGCAGCCGGTCGACATGATCATCGTGCACCAGGCCAGATCCAGCGCCTTGGGGTAGGCCCCGGAGTCGAGGACCACCCGGGCGCGGACGCCGCGCAGGGTGCCGTCGGCGTCGGCGGCGACCTCGATGTCGGCCCACTGGTTGCGGCCGTGGTTGGTGACGAGAAAGTTCTCGCTCCGGGTCTCGATCCATTTGACGGGGCGGTTGAGGGCCATCGCGATCGCGGGCACGACCAGGTCCTCGGGGTAGGTGCCGATCTTGGCCCCGAAGCCGCCACCGACCTCCGGCGCGATGCAGCGGACCTGGTTCTGGCTCAGGCCGAGGGCTTCGGCGATGTCGTTGCGATTCCAGTGCGGCGCCTGGGTGCTGCTCCAGACGGTCATCCCGCGGGTTATCGGGTCCGACATCGCGACCACGCCGCGCGGCTCCATCGCCAAGGGGGCAACGCGCTGGGAGCGGATGCGGGCCTTGACGGTGACCGGGGCGCCGGCGAAGGCGGCGGCGATGTCGCCGATCTGGGCGGTCTCGCGGACGGAAACGTTGCCCTTGACCTCGACGTAGAGCTGGGGTGCGCCGTCTTCGAGCGCGGCGTAGGGGTCGATCACGGCGTCCAACGGCCCATAGGACACGTCCACCGCTTCGGCCGCGTCCTCCGCCCCGGCGGCGGTGTCGGCGACGACGACGGCGACGGCCTGGCCGACGAAACGGGCCTTGTCCAGCCCCAGGGGGTGATTCACCGGGGTCGGGATCTCGTCGGATTCCGGCTCGTTGGCGTGCTGGCCGGTCTCGCTCTCGCCCCCTTCGCCGCGGGGCGCGGGGGCGTTCTTGAGCATCCGCCGCATGTCTTCGCCGGTGTAGACCGCGAGGACGCCCGGCATCGCCAGGGCCGGGGCGGGGTCGATGCCGTCGATGGTCGCGTGGGCGTAGGGGCTGCGGACGAAGGCGGCGAAGACCATCCCCGGCAGGTGCAGATCGTCGACGTAGGTCGAGGAGCCGGTGATCAGGCGGGGGTCTTCCTTGCGGCGCACCCGCGCCCCAACCATGCTGCTGAGAACCATTCGAAGTGTTCCTCCGCTCCGCGCTCGCGATGTCCGGCGCCGCGGCGCTCCGCGGCGCGCGCCGGTGCCACCGGCGCATGATCCGGGCCGCGTGGCGCGCCGTCAATGGTTGGGGCGACGCGGCAAGACGACCGGCTCCTGCTCGATCGCGGCGGCGATTGCGTTCTGGTACTCAGCGGGCAGCGCCTCAATCCGGGTCACCACGCGCCGCACCAAGTCGGTCATCGACCCCTCCTCGGTACTCGCGCGGGTCGGCTGATCCATCATGGTCGAGGGCCGTCAGCCGCAAGCTGACAGCTGATAGCCGATAGCTGAAGCCTACGTCTCCTCCGGCTCCGTGTTGTCCGGCACCGGTTCGGTGTCGAGGCCGCCGAAGCCGGTGTCGCCGTAGCCGCCAGACACGCCGGGGTCGGTGTCGGCGCCGAGGCCGCCGGTTTCGACTTGGGTCACGTCGCGGCCGGTGACGGCGGCGAGGACGCCGTCGAGGGTCCGGGCCACCGCCGCGTCGGAGACGCCGGTCTCTTGGGCGATCTGCCAGACCGGCGTCCCCTCGGCGGCGCGGGCGGCGATCCGGCGCTCGAAGGCGGGCAGGGTTTGGAGGTAGGCGCGGGCGCCTTGGAGGGCGCGCGCCAGGTCGGCGTCGCCCGCCGGGGGGGCCGTCTCGTCGTCCCGCTCGTCCATCGCCGCTCCTCCTGTCGTGTCGCGCGTCCGGTCTGCGCCGGGACTGTGCAAGGAGGGTACCAGCCCCGTGCTTGGGGTACGATGGACGGGTGACGAGGGCGCTCGCCGGGACGAGCGACAAGGAGAGCGACATGGCCCAAGCCCCCCCCGCCCCACTCGAGTTCCGGCCCGGCTCGCGGCACCGGATGAGCTACGAGGACTTCGTGCGCTACGGCCCCGACGGGGTCCAGGCCGAATGGGTGGATGGCGAGGTCATCGTTTTGACCAACAGCACGCGGCACGGGGATCTCAACGCCCTGCTGCTCGGGTTTCTGGGCGCGTATGTCCGCCTGTTCGCCCTCGGCCGGGTGTTCGGGCAGCCGTTCCTGATGCGCGCCCAGCCGGGCGGACCCGGCCGCGAACCGGACATCCTGGTGGTGCTCAAGGCGAACGCCGGGCGCATCCAGCGGGTCGGGATGGAAGGACCGGCCGACTTGGTCGTGGAGCTGCTTTCCGACGAGACCGCGCGGACCGACCAGGTCGTCAAACTGGCCGAGTACGCGGTCGCCGGGGTGCCGGAGTACGCGATCGTCGAGGCGCGCGACGGACGAACGGGGTTCTGGTTCTACCGCCTGGGAGCGGATGGGACCTACGCCGAGGTGTCACCAGACGGCCAGGGCCGCTACCACTCGAGAATCTTGCCGGGCCTGTGGTTCGATCCCGCCTGGTTCGCCGCGGAGCCGTTGCCGGATCCGGAAGACCTGATGGTCGACGTCGCACCACGGGAGTACGGCGATTGGCTCGCCGCGAAGCTTGCCGCGCGACCCCACCGGTCGGACATCGCATAGCGGACCGGCACCAGGAGACGATCATGGCCCAGCCACCCTCCATTGCGCTCGAGTTTCTGCCCGGCAGCCGCCACCGGATGGGCTACGAGGACTTCGTGCGGCTCATCCCGGACGGGAAGCAGGCGGAATGGGTCGACGGCGAGGTGATCGTGATGACGACAAACCGGCGCCACGTCCGGTTTGCGCGATTGCTGGCCGGCGTGCTCTCCTCCTTCGTCCTCGTTTTCGACCTCGGCGAGGTGTTCCCGGCCCCGTTCCTGATGCGCGCCCGGCCGGACGGTCCCGGGCGCGAGCCGGACATCGCCGTCGTGCTGACCGAACACCTCGCCCGGGTCGACCGCGTGGCCATCGAGGGGCCCGCCGATCTGGCGGTCGAGATCGTCTCGGACGACAGCGTCGGCCGCGATCGGGTCGAGAAGTTGGCCGAGTATGCCGCGGCCGGCGTCCCCGAGTACCTCATCGTCGAGGCGCGCGAGGGCCACCGGGGGGTCGCGCTGCACCGCTTGGACGCCGAGGGGCGATACCAAGCGGTCGCTCCAGACGCCGGAGGGCGGTCCCACTCCCTCGTCCTGCCGGGGTTCTGGATCGACCCGGCCAGGTTCGACGAAGAACCGCCGCCGGGGGTCGAGGAATTGATGTTCGATCTCGCCCCAGACGCGTACCCGGCGTGGCTGGCGACGACGCAGGACAAGCGCCGCCGTCCGACCACCCAATAATCGATCACCCGGAACGGAGACGACCATGGCCCAGGCCGCCCCCGCCGCGTTGGAGTTCCCGCCCGGCTCGCGGCACCGGATTAGCGACGACGATTTCGTGCTCCCGGTCCCGGTCAACCGGCAGGCGGGGCGGCAACCAGACCTGAAAACGGGCGACCCGATCGGGTCGCCCGTTCTCGCGCCGGCGTCGTTCATCGGGGGCACCGATTGCCGCCGATCGCGGTCGCCTACCGCTTGGCGCGGGCGCCGGCCAGGGTGCCGTTGGCGGCGGGGTTGTCGTCGATCGAGAGCCAGCCGCGGCGCAGGGCGGTGACGACGGCCTGGGTGCGGTCGTTGACGGCCAGCTTGCGCAGGATCGAGGTGACGTGGTTCTTGACCGTTTGGGCGCTGATGCCGAGGGCGTAGCCGATCTCGGCGTTGGTCAGGCCGTCGGAGACCTTCTTCAGGATCTCCAGTTCCCGATCCGTGAGCGGGGCGAAGGCGCTGGTCGGGGCGAGGTCGGAGGCGGTGGCGGTGCGGAACTGCTCCAGCACCCGGGCGGCGACGTACGGCTTGTCGAGCAGTTGCTCGTTGATCACGTATTCGCCGGTGGCGGCGCGCTTGATCAGGGCGATCAAGCTGTCCTCCTCGACGTCCTGGCCACAGTAGGCGGAGGCCCCGGCCCGGATCGCGGCGAAGAGTTCGTCGTCGCTTTCGTGGGCGGCGATGACGATGGTCGCCAGGGCCGGAAAGCGGCGGCGCATCTCGGTCGCCGCCTCCAGGTTGGCGGCGTCGGCGAGGGTCGTGCCGACCAGCACCACGTCCGGGGCGTTTTGGTCGGCCAGCGCGTAGCCTTCGGCGGCTGTGGCGGCGCTGCCGATCACTTCCAGGCCGGCGTCGACGGCCAAGCAGCCGGCCAACCCGCGGCGAAAGAGCGATTCCCGCTCGACGATCAAGACGCGGATGGTGTCGCTCATCGCGGTTGCTCTCCTCAGTCCCGGGTTTCGGACCGGGCCGACCCGTGCATGAACGGTGACATCGGCGACGGCGCGCTCCCCCCAAGTGGTCGTTCCGGGGCGACGGTCGGGGTTCCCTTCCAGACGTAGTGTACGGGCCGCTTCGGACCGGCTCAACGGGACAAAGGTCCCGCATCGTCCGAACGGTCCGGAAACGGCCTAGGACTATTGACGCCTCATCGGTAGCAACCGCTACGACTGCGTCACTCCGCGGTGGCGTGCTTGCCGAGGCCGGCCGGCGGGTCGGACCGGCGGACCAGGCCGGTGATCACGATCAAGGTCAGCAGGTAGGGCAGGGCACCGATCAGATCCGGGGCGACGTTCAAGCCCAGGGCTTGGACCTGGACCCGGGTCGCTTGGGCGGCGCCGAAGAGCAGGGTCGCGCCGAGGGTGCCGAACGGGGTCCAGTTGCCGAAGATCACCGCCGCGATGGCGATGAAACCGCGCCCGGCGGCCATGTTGTTGGTGTACTGCGACAGGTCGCCGATCGAAAGGTAGGCCCCGCCGAGGCCGGCCAGGGCGCCGGAGGCGATCACGCAAGCGTAGCGGTAGCGGACGACGTCGATGCCGACGCTGGCGGCGGCCCGCGGGTGCTCGCCGGCGGCCTGGATCCGCAATCCGGCCCGGGTCTGGTAGACCACGTAGTGGACGATCGGGACCAGGACGAGGGCGACCGGCACCAGCACGTTCAGACCGGCGCCGATGCCGGGCAGGCGCTCGACCTGGGGGCTGCCGCCGGGCGTGCCCCAGATCCGCTGCAACAAAAAGGCCGGAATGCCGACCCCGAGCAGGTTGATCGCCGTCCCGGCGACGATCTGGTCGCCGCGCAACGTCACGCACCAGAAGGCGTGGATGGTCGCCGCCAGCATCGCCGCCGCCATCCCGGCCACGAGACCGGCGAACGGGGTCTCGGCGTAGTAGGTCCCGGCGGCGGCGGCAAAGGCGCCGACCAGCATGAACCCTTCAAGGGCGATGTTCATCACCCCGGCCCGCTCGCAGAGCAGCCCGCCCATCGCGGCAAAAATCAGCGGCGCCGAAAAGCGCAGCGTGGCCGTCAACAGGTCGAAGGAGAAGAAGTCGTCCACGCGGCGCTCCTTGTGAGACGGCAGACGGCAGACGGCAGACGGCAGACGACGGACCGGCTGGAGGGGCGCATGGCCTGCACCCTCGGTGTGACCGACCGCGTCCGATGATCCAGACGGCCGTCCCCAGATTCGGCGCCCCGCCCGGCGCCGAGGGCGCATGCCGTGCGCCCCTGCGATCGGCACCGGCGCCCGCGGTCCGCCGTCACAGCACCGGCGGCCCCGGTTGCGGCTCGATCTCCGGTCCCATGCCGACGCCGGACGAGCGGTCGTTCCCGGAAGCGCGACCGGCGGACCCGCCGCCGAAGCGGGCGGAGAGGCGTTGGCCGAGGCGGAAGTGACCGGCGGCGGCGAAGGCGGCCACGGAGAGGATAACCAGGCCCTGGAGGACTTGGACGATCTCTTTGGACGTGCCGGCGGTGTTTTGCATCCGGGTCGCGCCGCTGGTGATGGCGCCGAAGAGGATCCCGGCCCCGACCACGCCGACGGGGTGGTTGCGGCCGACCAGGCCGACCGCGATCGCGGTGAACCCGTAGCCGGCGGAGAGGTTGATGTGCCGCCCCTGCAAGCCCAGCGTTTGGCCGGCGCCGGCCAACCCGGCCAGCACGCCGCTGGCGACCATCGCCAGCACGATCGTGCGGCCCCAGGGGATCCCGGCGTAGGCGGCGGCGCCGCGGCTGAGGCCGACCGCGCGGACCCGGTAGCCGAGCGTGGTCCGGAACAGGACGTACCAGAGGACGACCGCCGCGACCAGCGCGAGGACGAACCCCCAGTGGAGGCGGGTGCCGTCGAGCAGGTTGGGCAGCCGGGCCTCCGGGTCGACCGGTTGGGTGGACTGGCTGCGGGGATCGACCGGGAACCGCTCCTCGGTGCTGATGACGTAGTTGATCAGGCGCTCGGCGAGGTAGTTGAGCATGATCGTGGTGATCACCTCGTGGGAACCGAAGCGCGCCTTGAGGACGCCGGGGATGGCGCCCCAGATCCCGCCGGCCGCCATCGCCGAGAGCACCCCCAGCGGCAGGTAGATGGACGCGGGCAGGTTCCAGGCGTAGGCGCCGACCAGACCCGAGGCCAACCCGGCGACCAGCAACTGGCCCTCGATCCCGATGTTGAACATCCCGGCCTTGGCCGCGACCGCGAACGCCAACCCGCCGCAGATCAAGGGCGTGGCCGCGACCAGGGTCTCGGCGATCGGTCGCCGGCCGCCGAAGGCGCCGGAGAAGAGCGCGCGGTAGGCTTCGACCGGGTCGTCGCCGGTGAAGACGATCACCATTGCCCCGGCCAGCAGTGCCACGGTCACCGCCGCCAAGGAGGAGAGCAGCGCGGGCAGCAGCCCGCTAATCCGCGACGGCAACCCCACCCCGTTCCTCCTCGCCGCGCCCGCCCATCCGCAGGCCCAACTCGGTCCGGGAGACGCGCCCGCTCACGAACTCGCCGACGATCCGACCGCCGAAGAGGACCAGGATCCGGTCGGAGAGGTCGAGGATCTCGTCGAGATCGAACGAGATCAAGAGCACGCCGCGCCCCTGGTCCCGCTCCCGCACCAGTTGGCGGTGGACGAACTCGATCGCGCCGACGTCCACGCCGCGCGTCGGCTGCGCGGCGAGCAGGGCGTCGGGTTCCCGGTGCAACTCGCGGGCGATGATCAGCTTCTGCTGGTTGCCGCCGGAGAGGGCGCGGGCGTGGGTTTGGGGCGACGGGGCGCGGACGTCGAACACCCGCATCAAGCGCCGCGTGATCGCGTCCAGCGCGCCGCGCAGGATCCGCCAGCCGCGGCTGAACGCCGCCGCCTCGGTGTTGCCGAGCAGCACGTTCTCGGTCAGCGGGAAGTCCAGCACCAGTCCCCGGTTGTGGCGGTCCTCCGGGATGTAGGACAACCCGGCGCGGCGCAGCGCGATCGGGTCCTGCCCGGTGACGTCCTGGTCCTTGAGCCGGACCCGACCGGAATCCGGGCGCCGAAGCCCGGCCAGCGTCTCGACCAACTCCGTCTGCCCGTTGCCTTCGACGCCGCAGATGCCCAGGATTTCGCCCCGGCGCAGCGTTAGGTCTAACCCGCGCAGCGCCGGTTCGCCCCGGGAGCCGGTGACGACGAGGTTCTCCGCCACCAGCACCGGTTCGCCCGGCGACGCCGGCGGGCGTTCGACGCGCAGGATCACCTCGCGGCCGACCATCAGCTCGGCCAGCTCCGGCGCCGTCGTCTCCTTTGTGATTCGGGTGCCGACGGTTTTGCCGCGCCGGATCACGGTCACCCGGTCGGAGATCGCCGCCACCTCACGCAGCTTGTGGGTGATGAAGATGATCGTCCCGCCGCCCTCGCGCAGGCGATGGAGGACCGCGTAGAGTTCGTCCACCTCCTGCGGCGTCAGCAGCGCGGTCGGCTCGTCCAGGATCAGGGTCCGGCTGCCCTGGTAGAGGGCGCGCAGGATCTCGACCCGCTGCTGCATCCCGACCGGCAGATCGGCCAGCTTCGCCCGCGGGTCCACCCGCAGGCCGTACTCCTCGGCCAGGGCGCCGACCGTTTGCTCGGCCGCGTCGCGGTCCAGGTGCAGCGTGCTGTTCCCTTCGGCGCCGAGGATCACGTTCTCGGTCACGCTGAAGCGGGGGATCAGCATGAAGTGCTGGTGGACCATCCCCAGCCCGGCCCCGACCGCCTGCCGCGGCCCGGCGAAGGCGGCCGGTTTGCCGTCCACCCGGATCACGCCCTCGTCCGGGCGGTACAACCCGAAAAGGACGTTCATCAAGGTGCTTTTGCCCGCCCCGTTCTCGCCGAGCAAGGCGTGGATCTCGCCCCGCAGGACGACGAGGTCGATCCCGTCGTTGGCAACGACGCCGGGGAACCGCTTGACGATCCCCAGCATCTCGATGACCGGGGGCGCGTCGGCGCCGGGTTGCTGGGGGTGGGCCATGGGGCCTCTCTTGGGGGGGAGGGGATGGTGGTTGGATGACCGGAAACGATCGCCCCCCTGGGTCCGAAACGACGCCGACCCCACCCTTTGAGAGGTCATTCTGAGCGAAGCGAAGAATCTCTCGCCCGCGGGCGACGTTTCGACGCCCACGCTGCCTCTGGGCAGGAGATTCTTCGCTTCGCTCAGAATGACGGTGGGGGGAGCGGCGCTAGCTGCTCGGCGTCGCCACCGGGGTCGCGAAGCTGGAAACGTCCGGCGCGGTGAAGGTTGCGAGGTCGGCGTCGGTGGCCGGGACCTGGAACTTGCCGTCGATGATCGCCTGCTTGTAGAGGGCGGCCTCGGCCGCGACCTCGTCGGTGACCATCGCCCCGAGGTTGGTCAGGTCGACGCCGCCTTCCTTGAGCCCGATGTCCTGGACGCCGCCCGCGAACTCGTCGTTGACGAGCTGCTCGGCGGCGGTGAAGACCGCGGCGTCGACGCCCTTCTTGACCACCGCCATCTGCTGGCCCGGCGCCTGGTCTTCCTGGTTGCGGTCGGCGCCGATGACGAGGAAGCCTTCGCCCTTCTCGACGACGGCCTCGTAGCAGCCGGACCCGGTGCGGCCGGCGATCGGGAAGACGATGTCGGCGCCCTGGTTGAACTGGGCCAGGGCCAACTCCTTGCCCAGCGCCGGATCCTCGAAGTCCTCGGCGTAGGCGATCACGACCTCGATCCCGGGATTGACGGTGCGCACGCCGGCGACGAAACCGACCTCGTAGCGCTCCACCGGCGGCACCCGGATGCCGCCGACGATGCCGATCTTGTTGGTCTTGGTGGTGCGGGCGGCGACGATCCCGGCCAGGAACGCACCCTCCTGCTCGCGGAAGAGCACCGAGGAGACGTTCTCCGCCTCCGCGACGGCGTCGATGAGCAGGAATTTCTCGTCTGGGAGCCCCGCCGCCACCGCGTCCAGATCCTGCTGGAGCAGGAAGCCGACGCCGACGGTCAGGTCACTGTTCTCGGCCCCGGCCAGCAGGTTGGGCTGGTACTGGGTGGCGTCGAGGGATTGGAGTACCTCGCCGCGGATGCCGAGTTCGGTCTCGGCGCGGATCAGGCCCTCGTTGGCGAGGTCGTTGAAATTGCCGTCGCCGAGACCGGCGGTGTCGGTGACGACGGTGACGACCAGTTCCTCGTCCTGGGCGAGGCCCCGCGCCACGGACGCCGCCAACAGCGGGATCACCAACGCCAGCGCGAGCGCGATCCGCGCCCCGTACCGAACCGATGCCGTCATGGACACGCTCCTCCTCGAATCCGCGTACCCCGCGCCCGCGTCGTTGCCGGGCAACCGGGATGCCCACCGGGTCCTCCTCCGAACCACGGCGGATGGTAGCAGGCCGGGGGGGCGCGGTCGACCCGTCGCCGACGTTGCCGCCGCCGACGTTGCCGCCGCCGACGTTCCCGCCGCGGACGGTGTATGATGCGGATCATCCTCTGCGCGGTCGCCGCGCCAGAGCGGAACCGGCTCCCGTTCCGGCCGGCCCGTCGGGTCCGTGGCAGACGGGCGGGGCATTCGCCGCGACGAGCGTTGAGAGAGGGCCCGTGCGACCCGTCCGATCCGTTGCCAGCGGTTGGTTGGCCGTATTTGATGCGTTCCCCCGCGCGCGCCCCGCGCCGCCGTCGCCGACCGACGCGACGACCGGCCGTCACCACCGCATCCGGTCTCGGAAGCGGCTGGGTCGCCTCGCCTCCGGGGCGGGCGCCGCGGTGGCGGCCCTGCTCCTGATCGCGACCGCCGCGCTGCTGGCGTTCCGCGGCGCCTACGCGGATAAGGTCTACCCGGCCGTCGCGGTTGGGGACGTGCCGGTCGGCGGCCTGCCCCGGGACGCCGCCGAGACGCGGTTGGCGGAGCGGGCCGCCGCCCTCGCCGCCCAACCCCTGCGCTTCGCCGCCGGCGATCGGACCTGGACGCCGACGCTGGCCGACCTCGGCGTCTCCCTCGATCTCGAGGCGTCGCTCGGCGCGGCCTACCGCGTTGGCCGCGAGGCCACCGCGCCCGACCGGTTGTGGTCCGCCGCGAACCTGGTCCGCAACGACCGAGCCGTGCCGTTCGGCCTCCGGTTGGATCTCGGGGTCCTCGGCCGCTGGTGCGACGGCATCGACGCCGAGTTCGGCCGCGAACCCCGTGCCGCCGCGCTGGTGGTCGAGGGCGCCACCGTCTCGATCGAACCGGAAGTCGACGGCATCGCCGTCGATCGGGAGGCCGTCCGCGCCGCCGCGGTGGCCGCGGTCGCGGCCCCTTCGGACGGCGTCGCGCCGTTGCCCATCGTCACCACGCCGGCGGCGATCCGGGCGGCCGACCTGGCGGGCGCGCGGGCGCGGGTCGGGGCGGCCCTGGCGGCACCGGTCGCGGTCGTCCACGAAGGGCGGCGCTGGGAGCTGGCCCCGGAAGACCTCGGCCGCTTCGTCGCCCCGATCGTCGATCCGGCGCGAACCGGGGCCGACGCGGTCACGCTCGACCTCGACCAACCGGCGCTCGCCGCGTTCCTGAGCGAGCGCTTCGCCGCCGAGATCGAGCGCGAACCGGTGGACGCCCTGCTCGGCTGGAACGAGGGTCCGGTGGTGGTCGAGGAGGGCGTGGACGGCCGCGCGATCCAGGCCGAGACCTTCGCCCGCGAGGTGACGACGGCGTTCTTTGCCCCCGGGGGAACGGTGCCCGTTCCCGTCGAGATCGTCAAGCCCGCCGTCGACGGGACCAACCTGGATCAACTCGGGATCACCACGCTGCTGGCGCGCGGCGACTCCAACTACGACGGCGGATCGTTCGACCGCGACACCAACGTCGAGGTCGGGGCGCGCTTGTTAAACGGGACGCTGGTTCCGCCCGGGGGCGAGTTCTCGTTCAACGGCGCGATCGGCGAGATCACCGCCGACAAGGGGTACGTCGTCAGCACGGTGGTCCAGGGCGAGCGGGCGGGCCGCGACATCGGCGGCGGGATCTGCCAGGTCTCGACCACGGTCTTCCGGGCGGCGCTGCTGGCCGGGCTGCCGATCACCGAGTGGTGGCCACACTCCTACCGGATCCTCACCTACGAGCACGACGGGTGGGGGCCGGGCTACGACGCCTCGATCCTCCAGCCGGAGGGCGACCCGTTCGGCGGCGGCGACCTGCGCTTCGCCAACCCGTCCGACTCGTGGTTGCTGGTCGAGTCCTGGACCACCGGCGTCCACGTCGTGGTCAACATCTACGGCCCCGACCTCGGCTACGACGCGCAGTTCAGCGAGACGACCTTCGACGGCCCGTTCCCCCACGAGGAGGCAGACCTGGAAACGGTCAACCCCGCCCTGCCGCCGGGCACGATCGAGCAGACCGAGTGGCCGCTCGACGGCTCCGAGGCATCGTTCACCCGCGACGTCTACGGCCCGGACGGCGAACTCCTCGAGTCGCGCCAGTTCTTCACCAAGTTCCGGGGCCGGGGCAACGTCTGGCAGGTCAGCCCGGACATGGTCGGGCAATCGCCGGCGGGCGGGTGACGTTCGGGCCGGATCGTGTTTGGGGTCGACGGCCCGGCCACCCCCAACGCGGACGTTCCTCCGCCAAGCTAGGCGCTCATCTCCCCCGCCACCGACTCCGTTTGGATCGTGGTGCTCATCGCCGGCGCGTTCCGCAGGGTGGCGGAGACCACGCAGTAGCGCTCGGCGCGGTCGGCGAGGCGGCGCAGGCGGTCCTCGGGGGCGTCGGCTTCGACCCGGATCGCGGTCCGGATCGCGGTGAATCCGACAGGCGCCTCCGGGTCGACGCCCATCGTGCCCCGAAAATCGAGGTCGCCTTCGACGGTGACCGCGACGGCGCGGGGGACGATGTTCATCGCGGCGGCGACCATCCGCACCGTGATCTCCTGGCAGGCCGCCAAGGACGCCAGCAGTAGATCGCCGGAGCAGGCCAGGTCGCCCGCGCCGCCGGCCATCGCGTGGGCGCCGACGTCCCAGGCGGTCACCACCGCGCCCTCCCCGGCGCCGATCCGGACCCTGGTCGGGTCGGCGCCCTCGGTGACGCTGCGGACGGTGAAGGTCAGCTTGGCCGATGCCGGGTCGGTCTCGTAGCGCGTTTTCAACGGGGCCTGGCGCTCGCGCAGGGTCGGCGTTTGGGTGGCGGTCATGGGGAGACGCACTCCTATTGGCGCTCGGGGAAGCCCGGGGCTGAAGGCCCGGGCTGGACGTACTCAGCCCATCCGGGGCTGAAACCGAATCCGTAGTCCCGGAGGGACTTAGTGGGTTCAGCCCGGGCCTTCAGCCCCGGGCTGCGCGCTCGGGGGCCGGTCCGGGCACCGATCCCGGCCCCGTCACGACCCCGCGTGCGCCCCGTCCGTCCACCGCAGCAAGCGCCGCTCCACCAAGTGAAGCACGAAATCGGAGGTTTTGCCGATCAGGGCCAGCAGGATGATGGTCAGGACGATGATGTCGGAGCGGTAGCTGCCGGAGCCTTCGATCAGCAGGAAGCCGAGACCGGCCGAGGAGCCGAGCAACTCGGCGGCGACCAGAAAGAGCCACCCCTGGGCCAAGCCCAGCCGCAGCCCGGTGAACAGCGACGGCAGCGCCGCCGGCAGCATCACCCCCAGGGCCAGGCGCGGACCGCGCAGCCCGTAGGCGCGACCGACCTCAATCAGCTTGCGGTCGATCTGGCGGATGCCGGAAACCAGGTTCGTGTAGATCGGGAAAAAGGCGCCGATGCCGATCAAGGTCAGCTTCGGGGCCTCATCGATCCCCATCCAAAGTAGCAAGAGCGGCACCCAGGCCAACGAGGGGATCGCCCGCAGGGCCTGGATCGTCGGCGAGAGCAGCGCGTCGGCGAACCGCGACAACCCGACGATCAAGCCCAGCCCCAGCGCCACCCCGGCGCCGCCGGCGAACCCCCAACCGACCCGGATCAGGCTGATCCGGACGTTGCCCCACAGATCGCCCTCCCGCGCCAGTTCCCGCGCCGCGGCGACGACCTCCAGCGGGGGAGGCAGTTGGCTCTCGCTGTAGATTCCCCGCTCGACGATCCACTGCCAGAGGGCGACCAACGCCACCGGCACGATCAGGCCGACCAGGCCACGCAGGGCGCCGCCACGCAGGCCGCCGGCGCGGGGCCGCGGCGCGGCGATGGCCCGCGGCAACGGGCGGTCGAACTGGCGGGGGAGGGCGGGGGTGTGCATGGGCGGGTCCTTGCGTGAATGCGTCGCGCCGCGTGGGGCGCTCTATCCCCCCAGCCCCCTTTCCCCGACGCCGGGGGAAAGGGGGCGTAACAGGGTTTCCGTGTCCGGACAACACGGGAACGATAGCCCCCTCCCCCACGGACGGGGAGGGTTTCGGCAGGGGGACCATTCCCCAGCCCCGCTACGCCGCCGGCGCCACTTCCGTGATCAGTTCCGGCGCGAAGAGCTCGTCCAACACGGCCTGGACATCGGTCCCTTCCTTGACCTGATCCTCGGCCTCGAAGATCGGGATGACCTCGGCCAAGACGGCGGCGTGTTCCGGACCGGGGATCGGGCTGGTGGTGAGGACGGTGCGCTCGGCGAGTTCGCGCTGGGCGACCTCGAACGAGAGCTTGGCTTCCTCGGCCAGGATCTGGGCGGCGTCGTCCGGGTTGTCGAGGATCCACCGGCGGGCGCGCTCGTAGGCTTCGAGGATTCGCTTGGTCTGGTCCGGGTGGTCGGCCAGGAAC
The DNA here is from genome assembly GCA_902806325.1 of uncultured Thermomicrobiales bacterium. GTDB lineage: Bacteria > Chloroflexota > Chloroflexia > Thermomicrobiales > UBA6265 > CADCWE01. The sequence goes on from CADCWE010000098.1 coordinate 24,022, forward strand.
TCCTCGCGGACGTTGAGGAAGCCGAAGGAGTTGAAATCGATGTTGCGGTAGAGCAGCGTCGACCCGGCTTCGATCTCGGTCTGGGCCATGAACGGGTCCAGCCCGGCCCAGGCATCGACGTCGCCGCGCTCCAGGGCCGTCTTGCCGTCGGCGTGCTGGAGATTGACGACTTCGACGTCGTTCTCCGACAGCCCGGCCTGGGCCAGCGAGCGGAGGAGGAAGAAGTAGGGGTCGGTGCCCTTGGTCGCGGCGACTTTCTTGCCCTTCAAGCCGGCGACGTCGGTAATTTCGGACCCGGCGGGAACAACCAGGGCCGCCCACTCCGGCTTGGAGAAGACGTAGACGGTCTTGATCGCGGAGCCGTTGGCGCGGGCCAGGAGGGCGGCGGCGCCGGCGGTCGAACCGAAGTCGACGGCGTCGGCCCGCAGGTATTCGTTGGCCTTGTTGCTGCCGGCGGAGAGGACCCACTTGATCTCGGTCTCGTCGGCGGCGAACGCTTCTTCGAGCCAGCCGAAGCGGCGCAGGACCAGGCTGCTCGGGTTGTAGTAGGCGTAGTCGACCCGGATTTCGTCCGGCGTCTCCTCCCCGGCCAGGGTGCCGCGGGACACGGTAGCCAGCAGCGGCGCCAGCAGCAGAACGATCGCCGCCAGGCGCAGCGGCATCCCATTCCGGGTCCAGTTTCGGGTGCGGGTCGGATTGGTTCGTCCGCGCATCGTCGTCCCCTCTCGCTCGGTCTCGTCGTGCGGATCGGGCCGCAACCGTGATGGCGCCCCTGGTTAGGCGATGGCCGCTTCCCGTTCGTCGTGCCGCGCGTCCTCCCGTCGCGTGGCCGCCGGGGCGATGCCAGTACCGGTCCCGAAGCCGAAAAAGCCCAAGATCTCCGCCCGCAGACGCGCCAGCGCCGGATCGGCGCGGTCCCGCGGGCGGAGCGTGGGAACCGCGATGGTGGCGACGACGCGGGCCGGGCGCGGTCCCATGATCACGATCCGGTCGGCCAGGGTCAGCGCCTCGTCGACGTCGTGGGTGACCATGACCACGGTCGGGCGCCACTGACGGCAGATGCCGGCCAGGAGGTCCTGCATCCGGAGCCGGGTCAGGGCGTCCAGGGCGGCGAACGGCTCGTCGAGGAGCAGCACGCGGGGTTCGCCGATCAGGGCGCGGGCCAACCCGGCGCGCTGGGCCATCCCGCCGGAAAGCTGGTGCGGGTAGGCGGCGGCGAAACCGTCCAACCCGACCTGGGCCAGCAGCGCCTCCGGTTTGGTGGCCGTGGCCCGGCCGCGGGCACCGAGGGCGACGTTGGCGGCCACGCTCCGCCAGGGGAGGAGGCGCGGCTCCTGGAAGACGATGGCGCAGCGCGCGTCGACGCCCGTGACGGGTTGGCCGCCGAGGCGGACCTCGCCCGCGGTCGGCCGGTCCAACCCGGCAATCAGGCGCAGGAGGGTGCTCTTGCCGCAGCCGCTGGGGCCGAGGACGGCGACGAACTCGCCGCCCGCGACGGAGAGATCGACGTCGTCCAAGACCGGCAGCGCCCCTTGCCGCCCCCGCCGCCCGAACGCTTTGGCGACCCCAACCAACCCGACCCTTTCGGACCGGGTCCCGCCGCCCGCGTTCGCGCCGTTCTCGCCGCCTAGCCTGCCGCCGTTCATCGCGCTCCCCGCCATACGAAAACCCCCGCCCGGAACGGACGAGGGTGGCGAGGGCCGGAGGGCACGGCGCGGCCCGGAGGCCGGCGGCGCCCCGAACCCTCATCTCCCAGGACGTCCGGGTCCTGTCGGAATTAGCACCTGCCCGGCGATCGTCGGCGGGTGGTTGCTGGGGCGTCATCGGGCCGATCCCTCTGCCCCTCTGGATGAGGTGGTGGCGTATTTGGTTGTCGGATTGGAATCTACAGTCTTTGATCCAGAATGTCAATAACCGGAGCGACACGGTGGTACCGGGGTCGGTGCGCGTCGTGGCGCGGAGGGTGGGCGAGGGCGTGACGCGTGACGCCCTCGCCGCCGATCGGGTGCCACGCCCACAACCACAGCGCGCCGGGGAATGAATCCCCCGGCGCGCTATCTCGGTGCTCGATTGGGGTTCCCAGGCGGGGCCGGTTTCCGGCCCCGCCTGGGGCGAAGGCGATCGGTTAGCGGCCGACCCGCGCCACGCGGCGCTTGAGGCCAAAGCCGATGCCGAAGAAGCCGAAGATGGCCAGCGCCGTGGCCAGGATCCAAACCAAGGAGTAGCCCTCGGAGCCCTGGTAGCCGGCGCCGGTGGCCGGCAGCGCGGTGACCGGGATGGTGGTCGGGGCCACGGTCGCCGCGCCCGGCGCGGTGGTCGGGGCCACGGTCGCGGGAACCTGGGTCGGGGTGGCCGTCGCGGTGGCCGGGACCTCGGTCGCCGGGGCGGTCGTGGCGGTGGCGGTGGCGGTGGCCGGGACCTCGGTCGCCGGGGCGGTCGTGGCGGTGGCGGTGGCCGGGACCTCGGTCACGCCGGCGGCGTAGTTGAAGACGTCGATCGCGGTCAGGCCGCCTTCGGCGACCGCGAACTCGGCCGAGCCGACGGCCTCGCCGTCCACGACCTCGACCAGGACGTGGAGGGCCTCAGTGGTGGCCGGGATGCCGGGCAGGAGGACGCTGCCGTCGTCGTCGACCTCGACCGCGATTGCGGCCTCCTCGTCACCGAACGGGTAGATCAGGAAGGAAGCCGGGCCGGGTTCGCAGTTGCCGGCGACGCCATCGTCGCCGTCGGCCGCCTCGACGATGATCGGATCGGAGACCTCGAACTCGACGCCGGGGCCGCCTTCCTCGCAGTAGAACTTCTGGATCAGGACATCGCCGCCGGCCGCCGCGGGGGCGACGTAGTTGACGACCGTGGCCTCGTTGAAGGTCTCCCCGTTGATCTCGAACGGCTCGGAGGTGATGGTCACGCCGCCGAACGCCTCGCTGAGCGTGAAGGTGCCGGACTCGACCTGCAAGCCGAGGAAACCCTCGGCGTCGGTCTCACCCTCGACCGATTCTTCGGTCTCGGTGTTGGTCAGGGTGAAGGCGACCGGGCCTTCGGGCAGGAAGCAGTTCGGGGTATCGGCCGGGTTGAAGGCGACGACGAAGAAGTCGGCCTCGCCGACGCGAGTGGCGTCCTCGCAGACGCGCTTGAAGATGCCGAAGTTGAACTCGGTGCCGAGGTTCTCGACATCCACTTCGGTCGCCACATCGCCGGTGACCACGGTGACGGGCACCGGGGCCGCGAGGTCGTATCCGGCCGCGGTCGAGGTCTCGACGACGAAGGAGTCGCCGACCGGGACCGCGTCGAAGACCAGGGTCGCCGTGCCCGTCTCCGGGTCGATGTCGGCGGCGAGGATGCACTCCTCGATGCCCAGCAGGTCGCCCGGCGCGCCGTCCACGCTCGGGGCGAAGTCGAAGCAGATCTCCGCGCCGCTGTCCGCCCCGATGACCGGACCGAAGAAGGACTTGTTGATCTGGACCGAGCCGGTCGCGTCGACCACATCGAGTTCGTTGACGAAGTCGAAGGTCGCCACGCCATCGGTGATGGCGGCCAACCCCTCGGCGGGGGTCGCGGTGTACCCGCCGATCCCCGTGGTCTCGACGACGCAGTAGAACTCGCCCTCGACCAGCAGATCCGACGAGAAGACCGTGGTCGCGGTGAGCGACCCTGCGGTCGCGACGGCGATCTGCTCGGCGAGCACGACCGTGGACGTGTCGCAGGAGAAGGTGTCGTCGCCGTTGTCGGTCGCGCCGTAGACGGTAAAGCCCACGCCGACCGGCACGGTGTCGTCGGAGTTGATCGTGTTGACGGTGATGGTACCAACGACCGGGTCGACATCGGCGACGTTCAGGAAGTCGGCGACGGCGATGCCGCCCTCGATGGTGACGATCTGGTCGGCGCCAGCGGTGAACTCGGTCGGCACCGTGGTCTCGCTGACGCAGTAGGAGGCGCCCTCGACCAACGCCGGGGAATCGAAGGTCACGCTGGCCACGCCGGAGACGACTTCGTCGGTGACGAATGCCTCGGCCGCAACCTCGGTCGCCAGGTTACAACTCAGATTGCCGGCACCGTCGTCGATCGTGGCGAAGACGGTGAAGCCAACCCCAATCGGGTCGGAGCCGTCCTCGTTGGACTTGGTGACGACGATCTCGTTGCTGATCTCGACGTAGTTGATGATCGTGACCTGGGCCGATTGCCCGTCGAGCAGCGAGAAGGTGCCCGAGAGGGCGTCGGTGGAGTCCTCGGTGAGGGTGAAGTCCAGCGGCGTGGTGACGTCGAACGTCGCTTCGCCGAACGCGCCCTCGGTGGCCAGGGTGGCGGTTTGGGTCCCCGCCAGGTCGGTTAGGGTGATGTCGACCCCGATGCCAGCCTCGAAGTTGATGCAGTCGTCGAGTTCGGACGCGATGACCGTCACGAAGTCGGTCGCACCGAACAGGTCCGCGTTGTCGGTCTCGCAGATGACCTTGGCCACCGCGACGGTACCCGGCGTGCCGACGACCACGCCGGCCGACACCCGCGGGGCCAGCGCCCCAAACATGCCGATGGCGAGTGCGAGCACGGCCAGCCACCGTACCGCGACGAACGAATTCCGCATCGGTTCCCCCTTCCCGAGAGAAGCGCAATGAATCCGGGGCCGCCCCCCGGCCCACGCCCCGTTAGTATACGTTCTCTTGCGCCATTGTCACCCCCCATTGCTCTAACTCTTGACCCATTTTCGCCCACAAGCGACCGAACGAACGGGTTTTCGAGCGATCGTTGGCGTCCTTTGCCCGGTTGTCACCGAATTTCGGTGGCGTTTTCCCCGGTCCGGCGCGGCGAATTGCGCCCGCTGGGTCTCAGGAGGCCGCGTCGTCGCCACGCGTGGCCGAGGCCACGGCGCGGACATAGGCGGGCCGCAACTCCCAGTAGCGGGCGGCGGCAAGGGTCGGCGCCGGGTCGGCCAGGTCCGACGCGCCGGTGGCGCACCGGGCCACGATCGGCGTCCCGTCGTCGGTCTCCGCAACGACGGTCGGGCCGTCGCCCGGTGCGGTTGGACCGGCGTCCCGGACCCGGATCAGGATCCCGAAGACGCCGTCGGCGCGGGCGGCGTCAGGCCACCACGCCGGGAGCAGCCCCGGCGGCGGGTCGACGACGCGCGCCCGGGCAACGAACCGTGCCCCGGGGTGGACGCCAAGGACGGCGGACGGGTCCATGTCCGCGCCACACAGAAAGAGGACGGTCGGGTCCGCGATCATGGCTGCCTCCTTCGCCGGATGGCGACCGAGCCTGGGGCCGAAGGCCCAGGCTGAACCTACGAAGTCCCTCCGGGACTGAGAACGGCTGGGGCCTTCGACCCCAGGCTCGGTCGCCGATGCAGCGCCCCATCCCACTGTCCCCGCCTTAAAACGGCGGCGGCGCGACCGCAAAGGCGCGCAGCGGTGGCTCGGTCGCCAACGCCGGATCCGTCGCCATCACCAGCACCCCGAACCGGCCGAGTCCACCCGGATCGATCAGGCGCAACGTCGCGGCTTGGGCGGCCAGGTACTCCGCCATCGTCGTGGCCGGGTCGCGCCCGAGTTCGACCAGGAGATCGCCCAGGCCGAGCCCGGCCAACGCCGCGCCCTGGGTGGTGAAGCCGACCGGAACCAGACCGGCGGCGCGGCCGGCGCGCTCCAGGGCGGTGAAATCGACGTGGGCGGTCAGGTCCTGGTCGCCGACGCGGCGGAACGGGTCGTCGGAGACGTCGTGGGCGTGGTAGGCGCGGAGGGTGCCGCCGAGGCGGTGGCCGCGGTACAGCTCGGCGGCCGGATAGCCGTAGTCGAGCACCACGGCGTACCCCCGCTCCAGGCCCCGCGCCACGCCGCCGAACCAGGCCGCCGCCGCCGGGCTGATGTCCAGCACCGCGCCCTCGCCCAGGTCCGCCGGGCCGATCCCCGCCGCCGCAAGGTCGGCCAACAGCTCGGCGCCGAGGGCGTGCGCCGAAATCGGGCCTTCCTCCCAATGGAAACGCTCGCCGTCGCTCGCCACCCAGCACTCTCGCGGGGCGCCGCCGCGCAGGACGAGGCGGTGGACCGGCAGGGCATCGGCGACCTCGTTGGCGAGGGCGACGCCGGTGATCGGCGGCGAGTCACCGCCGGGCGGTGGCGGGTCCTCGGCGGTGACCACGTCGCCGAGGCCGACCTCGGCCATCGCGGCCAGGGCCTCGGCCCGGCGGTGGGGGTTTGGCTCGACTAGGCGGTAGCGGAGGGCGGCGCGGCATCCCGGGGCGTTGCCTTCGAGGCCGGTGACGATGTCGTAGGCCAGAGCGCCGACTCCGGCGCCGTACTCGCGAACCACGAACGGATCCGGCCGCCCCAGCCGCTCCCAGCATTCGGCGACCTGGCGGGACAGGGCGAGGCCGAAGAAGGGATGGGCTTCCGGCGCGGTCAGAAAATCACCGCCGCGGCCCGGGCGGCGCTGTTCGCCGAGGTAGTAGCCGTGGTCGGGGTGGTAGAGCGCCAATTCCATGAACCGGGCGAACGGGATCCGGCCCCCGGCGGCGGCGATCGCGTCCCGGATCAGGCCGCGCAAGGTTGGGTTCCCGCCCGATTCGGCATTGGCGGTGAGGTCGGGTTCCATGGCGAGAGTGTAGCGCGTGGAGTCTGGGGTCTGGGGTCTGGGGGATCGGGCGCGCGACGGCGGTGGGGGCACGGCCGCGCCCACGTCGTCGCCGACGCCGAACGCATCCCCGCCCGGCTCCGTCCCCCACCCCCCAGACCCCAGTTCCCACGAGGTAGGAGATTGGCACGGGATTTGATAAGGTGCGCGCGCGATGGACCGGCCCAAAGAACGGGGCCGGGCAACGGTGGGGCGAGCGGGATCAGAAGGAGGCGCGCGGTGGCAGACGAGCGGCACGGGGTCGCCTTCGTCGTCGGGGCAACGCTCGGCGGGGTCGCGGGGGCGGTGGCGACGCTGCTCAACGCCCCCCAGGCCGGGGTCTCGACGCGAACCCGGATCGGCGAGCGGGCCGGCGCCCTGCTGCGCCAGGCGGACGAGGCCGCCAGAGGCGTGCGGGCGGACGCCCGGCGGCTCGGCGAGCGGGTCGCGGCGCCGGTGGGGGCGCGAATCGGGGGTGGCCCGACCGACGCGGAAGCGACGGCGCTGCCGGTGCCGGATCTGCCCCCTGCGCCCCAGGTGCCCCCGGGGGCGGTCTCGGTTCCCTTGCCTCCGGAGCGATCCTACGGCGCGACCGTAATAACCGCCGACGACGTGGTGATCGACGGTCCACGGTAGCGGGTACGAACGGGGTTGGGGTATGGCGTTGCCATCGGCACCGCACTCCGACGTCGGACCCAGAACAAGGAGCACGGCGTGATCGGACGAACACGAACGGCCCTCAAATTCTTCGTCTACGGCCTGGTGGTCGGCCTGCTCTTCGCCCCCCGCAGCGGCGAGGAGACGCGGTCGCGGGTGATGAACTGGGCCGGGCAGGCGGTCAAGGACACGGTCGGCGGATAACGGAGGCGGGGAGGCGGGGGACGGGGGGACGGGGAGTCGAGACGGACGACCGTCGTCTTGGCGCCGAGCGTCTCGACCCCCGTCTCCCCGTCCCCCCGTCTCCGTCGTAGGAGAGCGCG
>CADCWE010000099.1:0-31198 GCA_902806325.1 uncultured Thermomicrobiales bacterium
AAACGACCGCCCGGCGGGATCCCATTCGTCTAACCGATCCTGGGCGATGACGTGGACCCGGACGTGATCGAAGAAGCCGACCACCCGCCGGTTCCCCTCCGCCAGTTGGCGCTCGATCGGTTCCAGGCACCCCTTGCCGTAGATCGCGTGCAGCGTCTGATAGATGAAGCCGCCGCCCTGGCGACTTTGGCCCGGCACCCGCGGAATCAGCACGTCGTGGTCGTCCGGTTCCGCGGCCATCCACCGGAGCAAGGGTTCGGCCAAAAACGGCATGTCGCAGGCGACCACCAGGCAACGGTCGTAGCGCGCCGTGGCCAGGGCCGTCGCGATGCCCCCGAGCGTCCCGGCGTCCGGGTAGCGGTCCGGCACCACCGGCACCCCGAACCCGGCATACGCCGGGCGGTCGGAGGCGACGACGAAGACCTCGGCGGCGACCCGTTCCGCCAACCGGATCACCCCTTCGGCCAGCGGCGGATCGCCGGGCCGCAACCGCAGGAGGGCCTTGTCCTGGCCCATCCGGGTGCTCCTGCCGCCGGCCAGAACGGCCGCGCTGATCGGTCTCGCCCGCTCGAATCGGTCGTCGTCCACCTGTCTCGCTCCTTCGCCACGCGGCCTCACCGTGTGCAGTGTACCGGTCCGGCCCGCGACCCTCTTCACGGACCGGCGGCGACGCCGAGCCGGTGATAGGCTTCCCCCGTTGGGATGAGAGACCACCGCATCCGATGGGGAGTCGTTGCCAGGAGGGCGTCGCCGTGACCGAACCGTCGCCCCCGTCGCCTGCCGAGCTGGAGCCGTCGGCCGACTTCGTCTTCCTCAGCTACGCCAGCGTCAACCGCGAGGCGGCGCTGGCGGCAGCGGACGCGTTGGAAGCGGCCGGGGTCAAGGTCTGGATCGACCGCCGCGGCCTCTCCGGGGGGGTGGCTTGGGCGGAGGCGATCGCCACCGCGGTCCGGGGCTGCTCTGCCCTCGCCCTCTTCGTCACCCCGGCGTCGGTGGCCTCGCGCAACGTCCGGCAGGAATTGCAGCTGGCGTGGGACCTCGCCAAGCCGATCCTGCCGCTGCTCGTCGAATTGACCGACTACCCAGACGCGGTCGCCTACTTCCTCCACGGCCGGCAATGGGTCGAGGTGGCGGGCCGGTCCGAGGCCGAGTGGGTGGCCGACACGGTGAAGGGCCTCCGCCTGCTGGCCGAGCACGCGGCTCGGCCGGTCGGCGCGCCGGTCGCGCCGCCTCTCCCCGCCGGCCGGCTGGCCCCCATCGCCGGAAACCTGCCCACCCCCGCCACGGATCTGGTCGGCCGCGAGACCGAGGTCGCCCGCGCCACCGCGCTGCTCGGCAACGGCGGCGCGCGGCTGCTGACGCTGACCGGACCGGGCGGCGTCGGCAAAACGCGGCTCTCGCTGGCGGTGGCCGAAGCGCTGCGCGATGGGTCGCCCGGCGGAGCGTGGTTCGTGGATCTGGCGCCCCTGGCCGATCCGGCGCTGGTGCTGCCGACCATCGCCCGCGCGCTGGGCGAGGGCGACGAGGGCGACCGACCCCTGGCCGAGCGGGTCGCGACCCGGATCGGCGAGCGGCAAACGCTGCTGGTGCTGGACAACATGGAGCACCTGATGGCGGCGGCGCCGACCGTTGCCGACCTGCTTTCCCGCGCTCCAAGTCTGCGCGTCTTGGCCACCAGCCGGATGCCGCTGCGGCTCAAGGGCGAGCGCGAAATCCCCATCGCCCCGCTGCCGACCCCGAAAGCGGGTGCTGGCACCTCCGCCGCGGCGGCCGACGAGTTCGCCGCGGTCCGCCTCTTCGTCGCCCGCGCCCAAGCGGTCGCGCCGGAATTCGCCCTCACCGACGAGAACGCGGCCTCGGTGGCGACGATCTGCGCCCGGCTCGACGGGTTGCCGCTGGCCATCGAACTGGCGGCGGCGCGGGTCCGCTTGCTCACGCCGGACGCGATGCTGGCCCGGCTAACGAAGCGGCTGCCGCTGCTGACCGGCGGCGCGCGCGATCTACCGGCGCGCCAGCGCACCCTCCAAGCGGCGATCGCCTGGAGCCACGACCTGCTGGGACCGGACGAGCGATCGCTGTTCCAACGCCTGGCCGTCTTTGCCGGGGGGTGGACGATCGAGGCGGCGGAGGCGGTGGCGGCCGATCCCGGCGGAGGCGGTTCCGATCTCGACGTGCTGGACGGGCTAGGGTTGCTGGCCGAGCACAGCCTGGTCCGGCAGACCGCGGACGCGGGCAGCGAGCCACGCTTCGGGATGCTGGAAACGATCCGGGAGTACGGGCTGGAACGCCTGGAGGAACACGGCCAGGCCGCCCTCGCCCGCGACGCCCACGCCGCCCACTTCCTGCACCTGGCGGAGGAGGCGAAGCCCCAACTGACCGGCGCCGATCAGGTGACGTGGCTGGATCGGCTTGAAAGCGAGCACGACAACCTGCGCGCCGCCCTGACCTGGTGGGGGAGCACCGGCCAGGCAGAGGAGACGCGCCTAGCAGGCACCCTCTGGCGGTTCTGGTGGGTGCGCGGCTACCTCAATGAAGGACGGCGGTGGCTCGAAGGGGCCTTAGAACGGGGCGCCGCGCGCGGCGCCCCGCCGGACGCCGACGCGCTCTTCGGCACTGGGGCGTTCGCGGAGCACCAAAGCGACTTTGCCCTCGCCGGGGAACGCTTCGAACGGGCCGCCGCGCGCTACCGCGAGGTCGGCGACGCGCTCGGCGTCGCCCGTGCCCTCGGCGGCCTGGGTAACCTGGCGATCAACCAGGGCGCGTACCGGCGCGCCGAGGAACACTACCAGGAGGCGCTCGACACCAGCCGTGCCGTCGGCGATGAGCGCGCCGTCGGCGTCTATCTGAGCAACCTCGCCGCCGCGGCGCTCCTGCAGGGGAACCACGAGCGGGCCATCAACCTCTATGCGGAGTACCTTGCCGTCAGCCGGCAGCGGCAAGACCCGCACACGACCGCGATGGCGCTGTTCAATCTCGCCGAGACCTATCAACTCCAAGGGAACTTGGATCGGGCCGAGCCGCTGTTCCGGGAGGCGATGCCCCTGTTTGCCGAGGTTGGCGACGACATCAGTCGCGCCGACGCGCTCGCCTATCTCGGCCGGATCGCGTTGGCGCAGGGAGACGCAGCGGGGGCGGGTCGGCTGCTCCGCGAGGGCCTCGCCCTGTTCGTCGAGGCGGGAGACAAGGCGTCGGTGGCGCGCTGCCTGGAAGGGTTGGCCGCGGTGGCTGGGGTCGAGGACGACCCGATCCGGGCCGCGCGGCTCTTCGGCGCGGCGGAGGCGTTGCGGGAAGCAATCGCCGCGCCGCTGGCGGAGATCTACCGCGCCGGGTACGACCGCGACGTCGACCTCGCCCACGCCGCGTTGGACTGGAAGATCCTCGCCGCCGCATGGGAGGAAGGCCGGAGCCTCGGCTACGACGGAGCCATCGTTGAAGCCAACGGACTCGTCGAACCTGCACTCACCCGCTGACGCTTCCTTGGCATTAAGGGACGACGACGCAACCCCGGCACCGAACTGAACCGCAACGGGGATTCAGACCAACCGCCGGACGGCGTGTCCTCGCGACTAACCGTACTGGAGCCGAACCTCGTCCGGGATGTCCACGCAGACACCGTTACGGCAGACATCCCCACGGCGGCCAATGGTGGGGTTGGAGCAGTTGTTGCCACAGGCACCACAGTTGCCGAAATCGCAGGTCAGGTTGCGGCAGACGTCGCCGCAGCAGGTGGTTCCGTCCGGGCACCCTCCAGCCTGCGTGCAGACCCCGAAATCAATCGGGGTGAAGCTGCATGTGACCGTGGATCGATCGGTATTGGGCTGAGGCTCATCACCATAATTTACGGGGCCGAGCGTGAGAGGGTAATTGCAGTAGGTGACCTCGACGCACGCGGATGGTTGGCAGGTGGTCGTTTGGCTGCACTCCCCGGTTTCCTCGTCCAGGGCGTTGAAGAGACAGAGATTTGTGGGTTGAGTGCAAGCGGTCGTTCCTTCCGGCACGCAGAGGAACCCCAGACACTCGCGGGCCTCGCTACCATCTCCACACGAATCACCATCCGGTATCTTCATGGAGAGACACACCCCTTGCGGGATGTCTTCGGTCACCACGCACCGTTTTTCGATGCAGGGGCCGGAGGGGCCGGGGGTATCGGCGGGGCAGACACGCGGGCCGCAGATGCCGCCGTTGAAGGCTTGGCAGGGACCATCACAGGCCGCTTGGTTGCTGCAGATCCCGCCGACGCAGAACCCGGACTCGCATTCGGCTCCATCGGCACACGTCGTGCCCAACGCCCCGTCGGCCTGGCACACCCCGTTGGCGGCGCAGAACGCGCCGGCCACGCAGTCCTCATCGCCGTCGCAGACGGCGAGGCAGGCATCCGCGCCGCACAGGAACGGAGCGCAGGTGGTGGTGGTGACGTCCGAACAAGCGCCGGTGCCGGTGCAGACACCCGCCGCCGTCGCGATCCCGTTCGTGCAGGTGGCAACCCGGCAGCCCGATGCCGCTCCGGGGTACGCGCAGGTCGCCCGGGTGGTTCCGTCGCACGTCCCGCCACAAGCGGAGCCATCGCTGGCGCAGGCCGCGCGTCCGCCGACCGGGGCGCCGGTCACGGGGGCGCATTGGCCCGCCGCGTTGCACGCCTCGCACTGGCCGGCGCAGGCCCCGTCGCAGCAGACGCCATCAACGCAGAACCCGCTGACGCACTGGTCGGGGCGGTCGCACGTCCCGCCCAACGCCCGGTCTCCGGCGCAGATTCCGGTGACTGGGTCGCAGAAGGCGGCGCCGATGCAGTCGGCGTCAACGCCGCACGACGTCCGGCAACTCGACCCGTCGGCGCAGACGAGCAGACCAAAGCAGGCGACGGGGGTGGTCTGACCGGATACTCCGCTGCCGTCACAGACGGTCTGGACGAATTGGTTACCGGAGCAGGAGGTCGGCCCGGACGGGGTCCCGACGGTGGCGTAGGCGGTGGTGATCCCAAAGCTCGGATCGCAGCCGTAGGTCGCGCAGGTGGTCGAAGCTGGGATGAATATGGCGTTGCCGCCGCCGCAGAATCCGCCGATACACGTCTCGTTCTCGCGGCATTGGTCCCCGGTCGCGCAGGTGGTGGTGCTGTCCTTCGGCGACCAATCGGCCGTGCCCAGCGCCGGCTGACAAGACTGGCAGACGTTTCCCGGCCGGTCGGTGCCCGGTGCGACGAACAGGCCGCCGATCCGGCAGCCGATTTGACAGCTCGAGCCCTCGCAAACCTGGCCGACCGGGCAGACCACGCCGCAGTCGCCGCAGTGGTTCGGGTCGATCCCCAGGTCGGGCGCGATCGCGTCGCCGGGGTGGCTCTGGTGCTCCGCCAGGTCCTCCCCGCCGACCAGAAGCTGCTCCCACGGGTTGGTCGCCGAGCCGGTGCGGTGGCAGACGAGCGTCTTGGCCTTGGCCGCCCGCGCCGGGGCGGCGCCGCGGACCCCGACGAGGAGGCCGGCCGCACCGCCGATCAGCCCGCGCAGCACGGAGCGGCGTGATGTCCCGCTGGCCAGCGCCCGCGTCAGGTCGTCGAACCGGTGCCCATCCATTGCCGTTCCCCTCATTACTGGCCGATCGAGACCACAGGACCGCCGATCGTCCTGGTCTCCGCACAGGCGAATTGGCGGCAGACTGCGACCGCGGCCGACGGTGGAGCCGACACGGTGCATCGACTCTACGCCGTCCACGAGGCGGACGCATCCACCAAAAGGTTGAATTCGGGAGGGGTTGAGGTGGATTCCAGGGTGGAGCGCCGGCGATCGCCGTGGCGCCGCACCAAGCGGCGCGGAATCACCGGTGGCTGGCCGGCTCGCAAGCCGCGACGCGGAGGTCGGCTCCGGACGAGGCGACGACGGCGACGACGTGGGCCATCACCGCGGAATCGGCGACAACCGGGGCGGTGGCGATCGCCCGCGTCGATCATCACTCGACCGGCCTCCGCCCGGCGATCCCGCCTGGACCCGCCCCTCACCGCACCTCCGCAGGGACCGCGAACGCCGGTAATGCCAGCCTCGTCTTGTCCCAAGAGCGTGACCCGCGGGGCGAAAACGGGCAACCGGTGTTCGGCGATGGCGTCGCCACGGCTGGTGCACCGGCGAACCGCAAAGGAGAGAATCGCGCGACGGCAACGTAATCGCCTTGTGGTAAACTCGTTTCCGAATCGCTTCTCTATCATCGGCCAGGCGGCCTTCGTCGACACGCGGAGTCGCGCCCATGAACCGCCTTCACCCCGAAACCGGTTTCCCCGGGCCAGCACCGGATGCGCGAGCATCGCGGTGCTGGTTTGTTTTTGGGGGTTCACGGCGCGCATCCGATCGTCGTTTGCCGCCGCGACCAGGCACCGGATCGTCGGCACGGATACGAACGGGTACGGGAGGCAGCACCGCATGAACTCGAGCATGATCGGCAAGATCGAGAAGGCGCACCGCTACGCCCACGAGCCGGAACGGATCCGCTTCTCCTCCTTCGAAGCCACCTTCCGCGGCGGTCACGACGACTACGTCGTCCACCTGAACAACGGTGAATGGCGCTGCTCGTGCCACACGTTCGAGTCCCACGTCGTCGGCACTTGCAGCCATATCATGGCGATGCAGCAGATCCTCGGTGCCAGCCTCGCCGACGACGCCAAATACTACGGCGCCGAAGCCACCGCCGCCGCCGGGTAGCCTTCCCACCCAGCCGGCCGCGCGCTCAGTTCGGGGTGAACAACGACCCCGCGTCTTCGCCGTCCAACCGTTCAAGCGGAAGCGTCAGGATCATGCCGCGCCCGGCGCGCTCGCCCGGATCGAACCGGTCCCCGCGGGCGCGCCGATCCGTGGTGCGGACGATCGCGATCGGGATCTCGACCCGGGTGACCGGCGGCATCCCGAGCGTGCCAACGGCGATCCCCAGCGCGGCGCAGTATCGGGCGAGCCAGCGGCGGGTGCGCGCCCGCGTCTCATGTGGTGCCAACGATCGCCTCCATCCGCTCGAACCGGGCGACGGAGAGAACGAACAGCACGGCGCCGCCGATGCTCACGTCCGCCAGCCCGGGCGGATACCATTCGGCGAGATCACCGGCCAGGTCGCGCGCGCGCCCGTCGGACCGAAGACCGCAGGCGTTGCCGATCGCGTCCAGGCACGGACCGACCTCGTCGTCGGTCACCCCCATCAAGACCGTCGTGTTGCCGGTGCGCAGGAAGCCGCCGCTGCTGGCGATCCGGGTTGCCCCGTGCCCGAGCGCGGTCACCGAGCGCAGCAGCGGGTCCGCGTCGTAATCTTGAACGACGGCCACGATCAGCTTCACGACCGCCGCCCCCAACCCGATTCGCCACCCATACCGCTCGTCTGCCGCGGACGCCGGTCGCTGGTCCGGTCGCCGAACACACCGTGAGGATCGTCGCAATGGCAATGCCGCCGGACAGCGACGCCGGACCGATCCGGCGCCTCGAAGACATGACCTGGCCGGAAGCGCGCCAATACCTCGCCCCGGACAGCGTCGTCTTGTTGCCCGTCGGCGCGATCGAAGCCCACGGCCCCCATCTCCCGCTCGAGACCGACGTCATCATCGCCGAAGAGACGGCCTGGCGGGCGGCGCGCTTGCTGACGGCCCGGGGCGATGCGACCGTGATCGCGCCGACCATCGCCTACGGCGTGAGCGAGGTGGGCGCTTGCTTCCCGGGCACCGTTCCGGTGCCGCCCGGCGCGGTGACGGCGCAGGTTGAGCGCGTCCTGATCGAGCTGGCCCGCTGGGGCCCGCGCCGCCTGGCCGTGGTCAACGCCCACCTCGAACCGGCCCACATCGCGGCGGTGGGCACGGGGGTCGAGCGGGCGATCGTTGCCAGTGGCGCGACGATCGCGTTTCCCGACCAGCGCGAACCGCGCTGGGCAGCCGGGCTGTCCGAGGAGTTCCGCCGCGGCGCCCGCCACGCCGGCGGGTACGAAACCTCGCTCCTGCTTTCCCAGGACCCGAACGCCGTGCGCGCCGACCTGCTGCCCGGTCTGGTGCCCGTCTGGGTGGACCTGCCGGCCAAGTTGCGAGCCGGCGCGCGGACCTTCGCCGAGGCGGGCGGGAGCGACGGCTACTTCGGCGATCCCGCCGCCGCAACGGCCGAGGAAGGGGAGCGCTTATTCGATGCCCTCGCCGCGATGATCGTCGCCGCCCTGGATGAACTCGACCCCACGCGGGCGATCGCCGCCGATCCGCTCCGGTCATAACCGGATGCCCCCTTTGGCGACCGACCTCGCGGCCACGCTCTTCCTCGACAACGACGAGCGGGCAATGCTGGCCGGGGAACGCGGCGAGGCGGCTCGCCTGGCGATGCGGATCCTCGTCCGCCTGGCGCCCCTCTACGGCGCCGACCGCCTGCTGCCGATCACCCGCGCCCACATCGACGGCTGCATCTACGAGGGCGACGCCGGACTAGAGTTTGCCGAACGCCTTGCCGAGCACGGCGGCCGGGTCCGGGTACCAACGTCCCTCAACGTCGTCTCGCTCGATCATCGCCACTGGCGCCAGCTCGGGATCGCGCCGGACTACGCAGCCAAAGCGCGTCGCCTCGGCGCCGCCTACGTCGCGATGGGCGCGACCCCGACCTTTACCTGCGCCCCGTACCAGACCGCCGCCGCGCCGGCGTTCGGCGAGCAGATCGCCTGGGCGGAATCCAACGCCGTCGCCTTCGCAAACTCGGTGATCGGCGCCCGCACCAACCGCTACGGAGATTACCTCGACATCAGTTGCGCCCTAACCGGTCGCGTCCCCGCCGCCGGGTTGCACCTGGACGAGCCGCGCCTGGCAACCTCGGTCCTCCGCCTTGTCGATCTGCCGCCGGAACTGCTGGCCCGTGACGATTTTTATCCCGTCCTCGGGTACCTGATCGGCGAGCTGGCGAGCGAGGACATCCCGGTCGTTTCCGGTCTCGCCGCGGCCCCGACGGACGACCGGTTGAAAGCCCTCGCCGCCGCCGCCGCCACCTCCGGCTCCGTCGCCATGTTCCACCTGGTCGGCATCACGCCGGAAGCGCCCTCCCTCGTGGACGCGCTTGGTGGCCGTGCCCCGCGACGGGAGATCCGAATCGACCTGCCTATGCTCCGCCGTGCCCGCGCCGCCTTGACCACCTCGGGCGACGCCGAGATTGATCTGGTCGCCTTCGGCAGCCCGCATTGCAGCCTGGCCGAGGGGCGGGCCATCGCCCGCCTGGTCTCCGGGCAGAAAGCCGCCCCCGGCGTTCAGGTCTTTCTGACCACCAGCCGCGCCGTGCGGGACCTGCTCGAACGCGGCGGAGACCTGGCGACGTTGACCGCGTTCGGCGCCAGCGTGACCGCCGACACCTGCATCGTCGTCGCGCCGCTGGTTCGACCCGGCGCGCGCGTCCTGATGACCAACTCCGCCAAGTACGCCCACTACGGCCCCGGGCTGCTCGGCGTCCGCTCCGTCTTCGCCAGCACCGAGGACTGCGTCGCCTCCGCCGTCGCCGGCCGGGTCACGATCGAGGACGGCCCGTGGGCGAACTGACCCGCCAGTTCACTGGCCGCGTCGTCGTCCCCGGCACCGGGCACGGCCCCGCCCTCGTTACCACGGAGCCGCTCAGTTTTTGGGGCGGCCTCGACCCGGCCACCGGGGAGATCATCGACCGCCGCCACCCGCTCTCCGATCGGATCCTGACCGGCCGCGTCCTCGTCCTCCCCCGCGGCCGCGGCTCCTGCTCCGCCAGCGGCGTCCTCCTGGAGGCGATCCGCAACCGCACCGCCCCCGCGGCCATCCTGACCACCTCGGTCGATCCGATCATCGCCCTCGGCGCGGTGCTGGGGGACGAGTTGTACGGGTTGCCGCTGCCGGTGGTCTACCTCCTCACCGCGGACGCCGCGGTCATCCGCGACGGCGATCTGGTCGACGTCGACGGCGTCGGAACGGTGAAGGTTGTCCCGTCAAGCAGCCGTCGGGATGGATAGGCGCGTCCCGAGCGAGGCGGCGGTCGCCCGATCGCCGGATGCAATCGCGCGGGGCATGCCGTGGCGACGACGATCGCTCGCCCGCTCCGCGCGTGCGGTTCGAGCGCGCTGGTTCACTGGGCGGCATCCAACCCTTGGTCCAACCCCGACCACAACGCGCCAACCGCCGCCGCCGTCATCGCCCGGATCGTTTCCCCGACGCGGTCCGCAACGAGCGGATCGGTCGCGGCGTCGAGCGGCGGTTCCAGCACCAATTCGGTCACCGAGACGGTGATCCCCTGGGCGGGCAGCGGCCGCGCCGCGGATCCCAGACCATCGTGGACGCCAGCATAGAGCAGTCGATCGATCGCCTCGCCCCACGGCTCGGAAATCGGCGGCATGAACGAAAGGGTCGTGGCGACGTTCACCCCTTCCTCGCCGGGCGATTCCAGGCGAACGGTCAAACGGATCTCGCGCGGCGCCGTCATGGTCGCCGACCAATAGCGACTGGTGGAAACCTGTTCGGCGACCATGATCCGCTCCTTCGCCTTCCGATGGCCGCGTCGTGCTGATCCGACCCTCGTCATCGGGCCAAATTCGTTCCCGTCAACCCTTCGATGTCGAAGCGCCACGACGTGCCCGGTTGCTGGCGATCGAAGTAGAAGCTCTTGCTATACCGGCCCGAGGCGCCCGCCGGCGGCCGCGCGCGTACCCACCGCAGTGCGTTGGTCAACGCGGCGTCGGCGCCAACTTGCTCCCGAGCCGGGATGGATCCGCTGGCGCGCAACCGACGAAGTGCGGCGACGGCCTCGCTCACGGCCACCCCAGCGTCGTCTTCCAGCACGATCGAGCCGTGGTGGACGGTCCTACCACCGCTCTGCTGCTGCAACTGAACGCGCATTCGATTGGCCGGAATGCTCGACATATGCGGCAGTATATGGTCGATGCCGCTCGCCACAAGATCCGTTCCGCGTCCCAAACCTCGATCGCCACCCGCGGTCAATATCGACCCGGCCACCGGCGAGATCATCGACCGCCGCCACCCGCTCTCCGGTCAGATCCTGCGATCGGATTGGTGCGCGCTTCGGTGGGTTAAGCGGAGCGCCATGCCGATGTCCAGGCGCGATTCACCGTGCCCGTATCGTGACGGCTCGCGTCGCACGACGCGGTCGTGGCCCGAGACCTAGTCCCGCGCCACGGCCGCCTCTCGCAGCAGCCCGCCCGCTTTGGCCAACGCCGCCGCCTTGTCGGTCTCCTCCCAGGGCAGGTCAAGGTCGTCGCGGCCAAAGTGGCCGTAAGTCGCGGTCTGGCGGTAGATCGGGCGCTTCAGGCGGAGATGCTCGATGATTGCGCCGGGGCGGAGGTCGAAGTGCTCCGTCACCAGGCGCTGGATCACTTCGTCGGAAACGGCACCGGTGCCGAAGGTCTCGACCATGATCGAAGTCGGATGCGACTTGCCGATCGCGTAGGAGATCTGGAGCTCGAACCGCTCGGCCAGCCCGGCGGCGACCACGTTTTTGGCGACGTAGCGCGCGGCGTAGGCCGCCGAGCGGTCGACCTTGGTCGCGTCCTTGCCGGAAAAGGCACCGCCGCCGTGGCGGGCCATGCCACCGTAGGTGTCGACGATGATCTTGCGCCCGGTCAACCCGGCGTCCGCCGCCGGCCCGCCTTCGACGAACCGGCCGCTGGGGTTGATCCAGTAGTTGGTCTGGGCGTCGAGCAGCTCGTGCGGCACCGCGTCGCGGATCACGAGGTGCTTGACGTCGTGCTCGATCCGCTCGTTGGCGACTTCGGCGGCGTGCTGGGTCGACACGACGACGGTGTCGACCCGAACCGGTTTGCCGTGGTGGTATTCGACGGTGACCTGGCTTTTACCGTCCGGGCGCAGGTAGGGTAGTTCGCCGCTCTTGCGGGCATCGGTCAAGCGGCGGCAGATCTTGTGCGCCAGCGAGATCGGCAGCGGCATCAGTTCCGGCGTCTCGTTGCAGGCGAAGCCGATCATCATCCCTTGGTCGCCGGCCCCGGTCAGCTCGAACGGGTCGTGCGCGTCGTGGCTGTCGCGAACCTCCAGCGACTCGTCGACCCCAGCGGCGATCTCCTTGCTTTGCTCCTTGATCGCGACCAGGACGCCGCATGTCGCGGCGTCGAAGCCGTGCTCCGAAGAGGTGTAGCCGATCGTGCGCACGACCTCGCGGACGATCTTCGGGATGTCGACGTAGGTCTCGGTGGTGATCTCGCCGAAGACCAGGATCGAGCCCGTGGTCGCCGCCGTCTCGCAGGCCACACGCCCGTCCGGATCTTTGGCCAGCACCGCGTCCAGCACCGCGTCCGAGATCTGGTCGCAGACCTTGTCCGGGTGCCCTTCCGTGACCGATTCCGAGGTGAACAGCGTCCGCTCCGCCGTCCCGAACGTGGAACCCATCGCTGTCATGCGCGTCTCCGTACGAGCTCTCAGCTCCCAGCCGTCGGCCATCCGCACTTCCCCTACTCGTCATGCTGAGCGAAGCGCAGATTCTCCCGCCGCGACAGCGACGTTGTTCGAGAACCTCGCCTGCGGGCGAGAGATCCTTCGCTTCGCTCAGGATGACGGGGGTGTTGGCGCAAACTGCTTACTGCCCACTCCGTCCTACGTGCCGGCTTCCCACGAGTTCAGGTAGGTGTGCTGTTCGTCGGTCAACGTGTCGATCTCGACACCCATCGCCGCCAGTTTGAGGCGGGCGATCTCCATGTCGATCTCATGCGGCACCCGGTAGACCTTCGGCTCCAGGCCCCGGCCTTCGCGCACCAGATACGCGGCGGCAAGGGCCTGATTCGCAAAGCTCATGTCCATCACGCTGGCCGGGTGGCCTTCGGCCGCCGCCAGGTTGATCAGGCGGCCCTCGCCGAGGAGGATGATCCGCTGGTCGTCGGCGAGCTTGAACTCTTCGACCATCGGCCGTAGTGTCCGCCGCCCTTCGCCAGACATGTCTTCCAGGGCGTCGATGTTGACCTCGGCGTTGAAGTGGCCGGCGTTGGCCAGGATCGCGCCGTCCTTCATCTGAGCGAAGTGGGCGCGGTCGATCACGTTGATGTTGCCGGTCGCGGTCACGAACAGATCGCCGAGCGCCGCCGCGCGATCCATCGTCGTCACCGTAAACCCGTCCATCGCCGCTTCGAGGGCCTTCACCGGGTCAATCTCGGTCACCACCACCCGGGAGCCCATCCCGCGCAGCCGGGTCGCGATTCCCTTGCCGCACCAGCCGTAGCCGGCGACGACGATCGTCTTGCCGGCGAGCAGGATGTTGGTCGCTCGGAGGATGCCGTCGATCGTGCTTTGGCCGGTGCCGTAGCGGTTGTCGAAAAAGTGCTTGGTGTCGGCGTCGTTCACCGCCACGACCGGGAACGTCAAGACCCCGGCCGCTTCCATCGCCCGGTCGCGAACGACGCCGGTGGTGGTCTCCTCGGTCGCGCCCATCACATCCGGCAGCAGCGCGGAATACTCCTTGTGGAGCATGGACACCACGTCGGCGCCGTCGTCGATCACCAGTTGCGGTCGGTGCTCCAGGGCGGACTTGATGTGGCGGTAGTAGGTCTCGTTGTCCTCGCCCTTGATCGCGAAGACCGGGATCCCTTCCTCGACCAACGCCGCCGCGACGTCGTCCTGGGTCGAAAGCGGGTTGCTGGCGCAGAGCACCGCGTCCGCCCCACCCGCCTGAAACGTCATCGCCAGGTTGGCGGTCTCGGTCGTGATGTGGGCGCAGACCAGCATCCGGATCCCGTCCAGCGGGCGCTCGGCGGCGAAGCTTTCGCGGATTTGGCGCAGCACCGGCATCTCGCGGCCGGCCCACTCGATCCGCCGCCGGCCGTCGGCGGCCAACGACGGGTCCTTGATGTCGAAGTTGCGGGCGCTGGGGACGGTCGTGACCATGGCAACGCGCTCCTTTGCTGCGAAACGGCTAATCGGGAAACGGTTAGGGGGACGGCACGGCGGGGGGATCGGCGAGCGGGACCAACGCTCCGGCGTCGACGGCGCCCGCGAAGTCGGGGAACGCGGCGTCGAAGCGGGCGACGTACGCGCTGGCGGTGTAGGCGTGCTCCTGGGTGCCATGGTGTTCGACCGCGTAGGTCGCGGCCAGGGCGGCCATCCGCCCCGCGATCGGCAGCTCGTGACCCAACAGCAGCCCCTTGATCAAGCCCGCCCGATAGGCGTCGCCGCCGCCGGTCGGTTCGACCACCGGATCGGCGACCGCGATCGGGATCATCATCGCGTCGCCGCGCCACCGGATCTCCGAGCCTTGGTCGCCGTAGGTGACGACGGTCAACGGCACCCGCTCCGCCACCGCGTCCACGGACAACCCCGTCTTCTGCTCCAATACGGCGTATTCGTAATCGCTGCCGATCACGGCCCAGGCCCGCTCGATCCCGGCGACCAAGTCCTCCGCCGGGCAGCCGATCACTTGCTGCGAGGGATCGTAGATCAGGCGGCAGCCGGATTGGGCGAACTGCGCGGTGTGGCGGCGCATCACCTCCAGGTCGGTCGCCCCGACCAGCGCGTACTGCGCCGCCGCCCCGGCCTCCAGCACCGACACCTCGGCGGCGTGCGACGAGGCGCCGGGGTAGAACCCGGCGATCTGGTTGCCGTCTCGATCGGCGTTCATGAACGCCGATCCGGTCAACTCGTCCGGGACGTCGAGGACCAAACGGGTGTCGATCCCGAGCGCGTCGAACGCCTCCCGGTATGGTGCGAAGTCCGAACCGCCGGCGCCGACGACGGCGGCCCGTTCCCCAAGCAACGCCAAGCTGTAGGCGATGTTGCCGGCGATACCGCCCCGCAGCCGCCGCAGGGAATCGAATAAGAAGCTGACGGAGAGAACATGGACCTTATCGGGCAGGATGTAGTCCTTAAAGGATCCCGGAAACGTCATGATGTAGTCGTAGGCGAGCGAAGCGCTGACAACCACCCGCGGCGTGTGCCGCTTGTCGGATCCCATCGCCGGCGCCGATCCCAACTCCCCGCCCATCCTCAACCCATCGCGCACCAAAAAAACCGCCTACGGCGACGCCGAGCGGCTCATGCCCATGCGGTGGCGGCGAGTCTAGCACGGTGACCGGAGTGGGCGCCAACCGACGAGAGTCTGCAAATCCACGCGCCAGCCCAACTTCGTGGGTATCGCTCGAGGAGCTGATGGCCATGGGGTACGGTCCCCTCCGCCACCGACCCATTCCCGATTGCACCGGCCCTATTCGACCGTTCGGTCAAGTACCGCCCCCAACGCCTCTCGCACCATCCCATCCTCCACGTCCACCCGCAAACACACCCCGCCCCCCGTCACCGGCAGCACCCACCGCTGCCGGCCCGCCTCCCGCTTCTTGTCGCTGCCCATCAAGGCCAGCACCGCGTCGGCGTTCGCCTCGGTCGTGCGCGGTAGGTGGTAGGCGTCCAGCACCGCATCCAGCCGTTCCACCGTCTCCGCGCCGCAGATCCCGATTGCGGCCCCGATCCGCGTCGCCGCCCTCATCCCGAGCGCGATCGCCTCGCCGTGGAGCAGGAGATAGCCAGCCGCCTCGATTGCGTGGCCGAGGGTGTGGCCGAAGTTGAGGAACGCCCGGATCCCACCCTCCCGCTCGTCGGCCGCGACCACGGCCGCCTTCAACGCCACGTTGCGCCGGATCGCGTAGCTCAGTGCTGGCTCGCCGAGGTTGGTCAACCTGGCGGCGTTGCGCTCCAAAAACGGCATCAGATCGTTCCGCTCCCCGGCGGGTGTCGACGCCTGGATTACGGCGTGCTTGATCACCTCGGCCCAGCCCGAGGTCAGCTCCCGCTCCGGCAGCGTCGCCAGCAGCGCCGGGTCGGCCACCACCAGCGGCGGCTGGTAGAACGCGCCGATCAGGTTCTTGCCGGCCGCGTGGTTAATCCCGGTTTTGCCGCCGACGCTCGAGTCCACCATCGCCAGCAGACTGGTCGGCACCTGGACCAGCCCGACCCCGCGCAGGCACGTCGCCGCCGCAAAGCCGGCCAGATCCCCGACCACGCCGCCGCCGAGGGCGACCACCAGGTCGCCGCGCTCGATTCCGTCGCCGAGCAGCCGGTCGTAGACGGCGCCCACCCCGCCCAGGCTCTTGGACACTTCGCCGGCCGGGACGGTCACGGTTTCGGGCGTGAACCCGGCCTCCACCAGCGCCGCCGCCGCCGCCGGTGCGTGCAGCGGCCCGACCCGGTCGTCGGTCACGATCCAGGCGCGTTGTGCCCGCGGCCACCTCGCCCGCGCCAATGTCCCCACATGGCCCAATGACCCGGGTGCGACCACGATCCGCGACGAACCGGAGGGGGCTTCCAGAGCGATCTCGGGGGACGCTCCGTCGTTCGCCGCGGTCACCAGCTCCACGATCTCCGCCGCGACGAGGGCCGGGCCGGCGTGGTCCACCGGCAGCGTGATCCCCGCCCGGTCGTAGGCGGGTTGGCGGGCCGCTTTCATCGCCGCCATCCGGTCGATCGGGTCGGCGCCGGCCAGCAACGGCCGCGCGGTTGAGGCACCCTCCCGCCGGTGCTGCTCGGTTAGCCGGGCGATCGCCACCGCCGGGGACACGTCCAACGCGACGACCAGCGTCCCGGCGCGTCCAAGACCGTCCGGCCCCCAGACGGCCGCGTCGGTGACGGCGCCGCCGCCGGTCGCGATCACGACCCGCGAACGGGCAATCGCCGCCAGCAGCGCCGCCCGCTCCCAGCCGCGAAACGCCGCTTCGCCCGCGGTGGCGAACAGCTCCGGCACCGACCGACCCTGCGCGGTCTCGATCGTCGCGTCGGTGTCGACGGTCTCCCATCCCAACCCGGTGGCCACCGCCCGCCCGACGGTGCTTTTTCCCGATCCGGAGACCCCGACCAGGACGACCCGCTCAACCAACGGCACCCCGTCCTCCCCGTCGTTGCGCACGCTCCAAGGTCGGCAGTATATCGGCCATGCCAGGCCCGAATCCTGACCCCCCGGGTGTATACTCTGGGCACGAGAGACGAACCTCCCGCCGGTCCGCGTGGACCGACCGCGCCCAGAAGGGTCCCGCATGCAGCGCATCCTGATCGCGGACGACGACGCCTCGATCCGCGGCGTGCTCCGCGATTTCCTCGAAGACGAAGGGTTCCACGTCGCCGAAGCGGACCACGGCGCCGGCGTCCTGAGCGCGTTGGAATCCGGAAAC
This sequence comes from uncultured Thermomicrobiales bacterium, assembly GCA_902806325.1. Lineage (GTDB taxonomy): Bacteria > Chloroflexota > Chloroflexia > Thermomicrobiales > UBA6265 > CADCWE01. The sequence continues at coordinate 17,098 of CADCWE010000099.1, forward strand.
GGCGCCCGCCCGGACCTGGTCCTGATGGACGTCCGGATGCCGGACAAGAGCGGCCTCGACGTGCTGCGCGAGGCCCGCTCCGCGACCGCTGCCACCGCGACCACCGGTAGCCAGTTGCCGGTGGTGATCATGACCGCCTACGGGACGTCCAACATTGCGATCGAGGCGATCCAACTCGGCGCCTACGACTACATCACCAAACCGTTCGACCTCGACGACGTGCTGATCACGATCCAACGCTTTTTCGAGCGCGAAGCCCTCAGCCACCAGGTGCACGAGCTCTCGACCCGGCTCGGCGAGCGCGACCCCAACGAGGTGATGATCGGCAACAGCGCCCCGATGCAGGAGGTCTACAAGACCATCGGCCGCGTCGCCCGCTCCGACGCGACGGTGCTCGTCTCCGGCGAAACCGGGACCGGCAAGGAACTGGTCGCCACGATCCTGCACAACAGCTCCAGCTACGCCCGCGGGCCCTTAATCAAGGTCAACTGCGCCGCCCTCCCGGAAACCCTGCTCGAGAGCGAACTGTTCGGCCACGAGAAGGGCGCCTTCACCGGCGCCCTGGCCCAGCGCAAGGGCCGGTTCGAGATGGCCAACAAGGGCACGATCTTTCTCGACGAAGTCGGGGAGATGACCCTCTCGACCCAGAAGAAGCTACTCCGCGTGCTCCAGGAGCGCGAGTTCGAGCGCGTCGGCGGCTCTCTCTCAGTCAAGATCGACACCCGCGTCATCTCCGCCACCAACAAGATTTTGCCCCAGGAGATCGAGGCCGGTCGGTTTCGCGAGGATCTCTATTACCGGCTCAACATCATCGCCATCTATCTGCCGCCGCTGCGCGACCGCCGCGACGACATCCCGCTCCTGGTCGAACATTTCCTGCACAAGCACCGCTATCTGGCCGGTTCCAAACCGGCCCGGGTCAGCCAGGGCGCGATGCGGTTGCTGATGGACCACGAGTGGCCCGGCAACGTGCGCGAGCTGGAGAACATGATCGAGCGGGCCACGGTGCTCTCGCAGGGCAACGTCATCACCGAGGAGTACATCTCGTTCTCCGGCGCCGACAGCCGCCGCTTCGTCGACATCGGTCAGCGCCTGCGCAAGGGCACGTCCCTGCGCGACCTCCTGTCCGATGTCGAACGCCAGGCCCTTTCCGAGGCCCTGACCATCACCGACGGCGACCGCGTCCAGGCGTCGTCGCTGCTCGGGGTGGAACTGACGGAGTTCAGGGAGCGGATGGGGGTGTTTGGGTTGTAGGCGGGTTAGGGCTCTAAATCGGATGCCCCCAACCCGGCACGCGACGGCAGCAATCGGAGCGTCGCGTCGCCGCCCGATCCCGGATAAGGATGGCGAGGATCAGAGCGTGTTGCTCCCGACACGAGTTGGGGGAACGGGCGCAGGGGCCAAGGCGCGCCGATCCGGAGGTCGCGTTCTCGTCACCGGCGTTCTTCGGCCACAGCCTCGTTCGGAACCCCTTCGACGGGTCGCGTCGGTTCGGTCGCCGCCTCGTCCGTCTTTGCCCCGCCGTCCAGGCCCGGCAGCGGCAGCGGCAGCTTCTTGACCGCCTCCACCGCCTGCTGGTAGTACCCGGAAACCTGGTCCTTGGACGGGCTGTCGCCGAACCGGTAGTAGAAGTCCGCCGCCCGTCCGGCCGTCACCGTCCCGGCGTAGGCGATCGCGACCTTCGGGATCGTGCCGCCGGCCAGGGGGATGAAAGAGGCTGCCTCGCGGGCGAGCGTCCGCCAGAGCATCCCCGCCCCGACAACGCCGGCCATCTCTCGCATGATCCCCCACTGGTCGTGGAGGTCGCGGCCGTGGATACCGGCGATCTTGAACAGCAGCATCAATTGATTCTTGGTTAGGACCAGCGTGTCCGCCCCGGCGGAAGCCAAGGATCCGATCACGGGCACGATCGAGGGGATGTTGGAGACCAGGGCGAATTGCGCGTTCGCTTTTGCCGTCTCATCTATGACCGCCTTGGTCGCCGCCGCCCGGAACGCCGGGAACGCACGGCCAAGCGCCGGTGCCCGCTCCGGTAGCCGCGAAACCAGGGTCGCGCGCAGGGAATCCAACGCGCTCCGATCGGCCGCCCCGTCGCCCGGGAAGTTGAAGACCGGCGCCTGGCCGTCCTCCGTCGAAAACCGGCGACGCAGCGACGAGACCGCCCCCGTGTCGTCCGGGTCGTGGACGACCACCGCGTCGTAATTCATTAGGTCCCCGGGCTCTCCCCCGAGCGCGCGCGCCACCACCGTCCCGCTCGCCCGGTCGCCACCCAGGGCATCGCCCAACGCCCGCGCCGCGTCCTCGTCCGGCGCGATCACGAGCAGGCGCGGCTTCGTTTCCATCTCGTCGCGCACGTCGTCGAAACTCATCTCGCGCACGACCGACACGAAGCTGCGCAGCGTGCCAAACGCCCCGAAGCGCTGCCCTTTTGCCCGTGGCATAGTCTTCCCCGATCCTCCCCGAGCGCTGCGGTGCCGTTCCATCGTGTTCCGAAACGATGCACGATTGTTGCCAGGACGACCCCGATCGCGGATGACAACCACCACACGGGGTCATTCTGAGCGCAGTGGGGTTTCTCCTGCCGCGACAGCGTTAGTCTGCCGGAAAAGGTCGCCCGCGGGCGAGAGATTCGTCGATGCGCTGAGAATGACCATCGGCGCAGACGTACTTATCCCAAATCCCAGTCCACCATTTGAACCGGTAGCCGCGTTCCCGGCTCGACCACCTCCAAATGCTCCGGGACGACCAGCAGTCCGTTCGCCCGGGCTAACGAACTGAGTACCCCGGCCCCTTGATCCCCCGCCGTCCGGACCAGGTAACGGCCGCGCCCATCCGCCTCGACTTTGGCCCGCACGTAGTGGCGGCGTTGGCCGCGGTTCGTCAACCGCTCGGTCAGGGTCGCCTCGATCACCGGTGCCGACAGATCGGACCGGCCCTGCATCCGCCGGATCGCCGGGCGGCCGAACTGCTCGAAACTGACCGCGGCGGCGACCGGATTGCCCGGCAGCCCCAGCAGCGGCACCCCGCGCACCCGGCCGAAAGCGAGCGGCTTGCCCGGTTTCATCCGGACCTGCCAGAGGGCGATCTCGCCCTCGGCGCGCAGCACGTCCTTGACCAGGTCGTAGTCGCCCAGCGAGACGCCCCCGGAGGTGACGAGCAGGTCGGCTCCGTGTTCGGCCGTCAAGACATCGCGCAGCGCCCCGGCGGCATCGGGACAAATCCCCAGCCCGACCGGTTCCGCGCCCCACCTCCGCGCCATCGTCATCAGGGTGACGCCGTTGCTGTCCCGGATCTGCCCCGGGCACAGCGCCGGGCCCGGCCCAATCACCTCGTTCCCGGTCGAGAGGATCGCGACCCGCGGGCGCCGAACCACGCGCACCGTCGTCTGGTTCAGCGCCGCCAGCAGCCCCAGCTCCGGTGGTCGCAGGCGCGTCCCAGCCGCCAGCACGACGCTCCCCCGCGCCACGTCCTCCCCGGCCGGTCGGGCGTTGTCCCACGGCTTGGCGCCCCGGAACACGGCGACGGATTCTGGCAGCCCGCCGGACGGTCCTTCGACCGGCTCGTCCGTTTCCTCGAATCGGACCACCGCGTCGGCGCCCTCCGGCATCGGCGCCCCGGTCATGATCCGGATCGCTTCGCCCGGGCGAATCGCCCCCGGCGGCGTGGCGCCGGCCGCGACCTGGCCGACCACCCGCAGCCGGATCGGCCGGTCGAACCCGGCTCCGGTCGTGTCCTCGGCCCGCACCGCGTAGCCGTCCATCGCCGAGTTGCGGAACGGTGGCACGTCCTCCCCGGCCACCACCTCCTCGGCCAGCACCAGGTCCAGCGCGTCGCCCAGCGCCACGTCGCCCGCCGGCAACGGCGAAAACGCGGCCAGAATCCGGTCCAGCGCCTCCTCGACGCCGAGCATCCGCGCCACGTCCTCCCACGGGCGCTCCGCCAACGGCGTCTCCGGCTCGGGCACGGTTTGATGTCCTCCTGAGATTCGATCCTGGACAAGGCCGCGTAGAACCGCGCCCCCACAACCGTGCCGCCGGTGTCGGGGCGAGATGCATCCCGCCCTCGTCGGCACGGACCCGTCCGCCCGACCCCGCGCCTTAGTCCATCCCCGCCATCGCGTCCACTAGCTCCCGCACCGCCCCGGCCGATTTGTGCAGCGCGGCGCGCTCTGCGTCGGTCAGCGTCACTTCCATGATCTGCGTCAGCCCACCGGCTCCCAGCTTGACCGGCACGCCGACGAACAATCCCTCGATCCCGTACTCGCCTTGGAGCAGCACGCTGGCGGGCAGCACCCGCCGCTTGTCGAGCAGGATCGCATCCACCATCTGGACCACGCTGGTGCCAGGGGCGTAATAGGCGCTGCCGGTCTTGAGCAGGCCGACGATCTCGGCGCCGCCGTTCGCGGTCCGCTCCTCGATCGCTCGCACCCGCTCCGGCGGCAACAGTTCCGTGATCGGGATCCCGGCCACGGTCGAGTAACGCGACAACGGCACCATCGTGTCGCCGTGCCCGCCGAGGACGAACCCAGAGACGTCCTCGACGGAGACGTCCAGTTCCATCGCGATGAAGGTGCGGAAGCGCGCCGAATCCAGCACCCCGGCCATCCCCAGCACCCGCTCCCGGGGCAACCCGGCGGCGTCGAAGGCGACGTGGCACATCGCGTCCAGCGGGTTGGACACCACGACCACGACCGCGTCCGGCGAGCCCGGCACCACCTGTTCGGTGACGGAGCGGACGATGCCCATGTTGGTCCGCAGCAGGTCGTCGCGGCTCATCCCCGGTTTGCGGGCGATCCCGGAGGTGATCACGATCACGTCCGAGCCAGCGGTCTCGGCGTAGCCGTTGGTCCCGGCGAGGCGGGTGTCGTAGCCGAGCACCGGCCCGGCCTGCGCCAGGTCGAGCGCCTTGCCCTGCGGCAGCCCCTCGACGATGTCGACCAGAACGATGTCGGCGTAATCGCGCAGGGCCAACATCTGGGCGACGGTGCCGCCGACCATCCCGGCCCCGACCACCGTGACCTTCTTTCGCCCGCCGTTTGCGCCCGCCATCCGCCCGCTCCTCCGTGGTAGGCTCGTCACAATCCGCCCGGCCGTCGCGGCGCGGCATCTTAGCACGAGGGTGCCACCGACCGGCGGCAGGGACGGATTGTAGGGGCGCATGGCATGCGCCCTCGTCGCCACCAACGCCGTTCAATGCTTCAAGCGGCCCTTCCCCGAAAAGGGCGGATGGGACGCACCCCGACGAAGGAGCTCGTTCAATGCCGGACCCGTCGTCGGAGGACCTCTTTCGCGTTCCCTTCGGGCGCGGTGCGCTGGCGTTCGCGATGCCGCCGGGGCTGCGCGGCGCCAGCCTGCATGGGCGACCAACAACCCCGCTCGCCGATCCCGAACACGCCTGCGCCGACGCGGTCCGGGCGCCGCTCGGCACCGCGCCGTTGCGCGACCTCGCGCCGGGCAAGCGCCGCGTTTGCATCGCCGTCACCGACGCCACCCGTGCTTGCCCGGATCACCTGCTGGTGCCGCCGCTGTTGGCCGAACTGGCCGCCGCTGGGGTTCCCGATGAGGCGATCACCATCCTGGTCGCCGTCGGCACCCACCGTGCCAGCACCGATGCCGAGAAGCGCGAAAAGCTCGGCGGCGCGATCGTGGATCGCTTCCGGGTGGTGGACCACGACGCCGCCGATGAGGCGAACCTGGTCCGGGTGGCCAGTGGTCCGGGCGGCGTCCCCTTCCGATTGAACCGGCTGGCCATCGAGGCCGACCTGTTGCTGTCGACCGGCGTCGTCGAACCCCACCAGTACGCCGGGTTCAGCGGCGGCGGCAAGACGGTCGCGATCGGCTGCGCCGACGACGAGACCATCGCCCACACCCACGGCCCGGCGATGCTGGACCTGCCCGGCACCCGGCTCGCCCAACTGGCTGGCAACCCGTTTCAGGACGCGGTCCGCGCCGTGGCCCGCGCCGCGCACCTCTCGTTCGTCGCCAATGCCGTGCTCGACGACGACGGGCGGCCGGTGGCGGTCGCCTACGGCGCCGCCGAAGCGGTCCAAGACCACCTTGCCTCCTTTGCCCGCTCCATCTTCACCGCCCCGATCCCGGCCCAGGTCGATATTGCCGTCGCTGGCGTCGGTCATCCCAAAGACGCGAACCTCTATCAGGCCAGCCGCGCCGCCAGCTACCTCCAGTTCGCCCCAACCCCGGTGGTCCGTCCGGGCGGCGCGATCGTGCTCCCCGCCGCCTGCCCCGAAGGCGCCGGAGAGGGCGCTGGCGAGCAGCGCTTCCGCCGGGCGATGCGGGACCCCGGCGGACCGGCGGCGATCGTCGAGCGCGCCCGCCGCGACGGCATCCGCCCCGGCGAGCAACGCGCCTATGTAATGGCCCGCGTCCTCCAGGACGTCGCCGTGATCGTCGCCGCGCCCGCCGATCCCGCCGCCGTCCACGAAATCGGCTTCCGGTCCGCCCAAACCATCCAAGCTGCCCTCGTCGTTGCCGCGGACCTCACCGGCACCCCCGCAACCGTCCTGGTCGTCCCCCACGCCCTCTCGACGCTGCCGATCGTGACGGAGGGGATGCGGGATGGGGGGTCGGGGTGAGAGTCGGGCGGCGTTCCTCACCCCTCTCCCCCGCTCAACGCGTTGACGCGCCCCGACCCCGACCCCTATAATCCGGGGCGTTGCGCGACCGCGACGCCCCTTGCCCAGGTGGCGGAATCGGCAGACGCGCCAGCTTGAGGGGCTGGTGCCCGTTTAGGGCGTGAAGGTTCAAATCCTTTCCTGGGCACCCGGCGCCATGCCGCGCGACGTTTCCGGTCCCGCCAACGGGCGATTAGCTCAGCTGGGAGAGCGCCACGTTTACACCGTGGATGTCAGAGGTTCGAGCCCTCTATCGCCCACCAGCCGCATCCGCCCCCGGCTCGGCGCCGATCGCGACGCCAAGGTAGCTCAGCTGGTAGAGCTCACGACTGAAAATCGTGCGGTCGGCGGTTCGAGTCCGCCCCTTGGCACCGGTTCCACCAACCTCCTCCCTTCTGCCCCAAGAATCTTCCTGCACGGCCCCGATTTTGCCGCCAACGCGCAATCCCGGCCGCGACATCGTGGTGGGCAGCGGGCATGAGGACGATCCGGACTTGTCCGGGGCGTGCTTCCCCTCCCCAATCGGTGACTCCTTGTCGCCCTCACCGTCCGGTCATTCGGACGACCTCGCGCCTTCGATCTGCCCGACTTGTCTGGCCGGACGATCCCCGGTGAGTCACAACCCCGAGGGATGCGTTTGGGCCTGGACAGGGATGCCGGCGACCGGGAGGCAGGGACGAATTGGCGATCGCCGGGCGATCTGCGTGCCGCGCTGTGGCAGTGCGGGGGCGCCGCGTTGCTGGCGGTGGTGCTGGTTTGGCTGGTGCGCCAGGCATTAATCGACGACGCCTACATCACCCTTGCCTACGCCCGGAACCTGGCGACCAACGGCCACTGGGGGCTCATCCTTGCCGAGCCCGCGAACGCGGCGACCTCACCGCTGAACGTCCTGCTGCTTGGCGGCGCCACCGCGGTGCTGCGGCTCGGCGGGGGGACAGACCCCGTCTGGGCGTTCGGGGCGGTCTTCGTCGGGTCAGCGGTGGCGCTGGCCTGGGGATGGAGCCGGATCGCGGCGGTGCTCCGGTTCCACCCGGTTGTTCCGCTGCTGGGCGTGACCATCGTGCTCTTGAATCCGTTTCTGTTGTCCGCGAGCGGTCTGGAGGTGACCCTGATCGCGGCGGTGCTGGTCGGGCTCCTGGCGGCGGCGGTGGCCGGACAGCCCGTGGCCTTCGGAATCGTGGCCGGGCTCGCCGTCTTGGTCCGTCTGGACCTCGCGGTCTTTGTGCTTCCCGTGGCGCTGGCTAGCCCCGGTGTGCGGCGGCATTGGGCGAAGGCCGCCGGCACCGGGGTCGCGATCGCTCTGCCGTGGTTCGCGTGGAGTTGGTGGTTCCTGGGGTCGGCGATCCCGGACACCTTCGCGATCAAGACCGTCCAGCGGTCGTTCGGCCGCTGGACCTTCGCCAACGGACTCCAGCTCTACTACGAGCGCGACGCCCTTGCCACGGCGGTCACCGTCGTCCCGGCCGTGCTCGGTTTCGCGGCCGCGATCGGCTTCGCGGCGATCGGGATCCTGCGCCGGACCACCGCGCGGTCCGACCTCGCGCCCGCCGTCGCGCTTGGGGCGGCGGGCGCTGGCTATTACGCCGTCTACGTGCTGCTCGGGGTGCCACCTTACCAGTGGTACTACGTACCGAGCTTCGTTGCCCTGGCGACCTGTCTCTGCGCGCTGGCCGGCGGCGCCCTGCGCGGGAACCGGGTACTCCGCGGCGCGGTGGCCGTTCCCGCGCTGGTCGTCGTCGCGTGCCTCGTGGCGGGGAACGTCGCGGCCGACGTGCGGGGCGGGGTCCCGTGGCGCGTGCCCCCCGTCTTCGGGAATTGGGCAACCGCGCGCGAGTACGAGCGGGCCGGCAGGGAACTTGGCGATCGCATCGGCGTCGCCACGGTGGTTTCCCCGGGTGAGATCGGCACCCTCGCCTATTTCTGCCAGTGCGCGATCGTCGATGCGTTCGCCGACCGGGGCAGCGCCCTACCGCTGATCGAGCGACGCATCGCGGAAGCCGGGCCGGTCGCCGGCGCGCTGCTGCGGCTCAATTACCTCCGCCTGGATCGGGACCGGCAACCGCGCCGCGCCGAGTACCGGCTGGACTGGATGCCGGGTGCCGCGCCGCCGGAGGAGGGTTGGCCGACGTCGTCTCCGGCCAAGGGGGTCGGTCACCTGCGGCTGATCCCGATCACGGTGCTCCCGCCCCCTCCAAACCAGGCGCTGCCACTCCCGCCCCCTCCGAGCACCGGCTGATCCAAACGCTGGACGGGGCGGAGATTCCCCAGGCGGTTCCGCCGTCGCGCGGACCCACGGCGCTGCGTTGCGATCCCCGCCGATTTCGGGATTGCGGTCGCTGCCCGACCGGTGGCGATCCGTATTCGGAACCCTGGGCCATCTTCGTGGATAAGGGAACGTGAACGCGGCAGTGCTTCGATCCGCGCCCGCTTCGTGCGCGCGGTTCCGCCGCGGCGATGGCTACGAGGCCAGCGCCGTCATCGGAGGGGAGTACCCGATCGCCCACCGGAACCGACGCCGAGCCCTGTCGAAGGGGCCCGTTCGCTTCACCGCGCCAGCACGGCGAAGGCGCGCACCGGAAAGGTGCCCATCCCCCGTACTTTGACCGGCGCGGCGGTGAACCGGAACCCCGTTTCCGGCAGCGCCCCAAAGTTGGTCATGTGCTCGGCGATCGGGATTCCGGCCCCGAGCAAAATCGTGTGGGCCGGTCGACTCCAGTCGTCGGTGTCGTCGATGTTGAACGAGTCGATGCCGACCAACGCGGCACCGCCGGTCGCCAGCAACCCGGCCGCATCGCGGGTCAAGAACGGGTGCCCTTCGAAGTACCGATCCGTTCGCCAGTGGGTATCCCAGCCGGTTCGCACCAGCACGGCCCGGCCGGTCACCGCGACGCCCGCGAAGGCCCCGACGTCGATCGCGCGTCCGGCGCGCCGCCGGACATCGACGACGACCCCGTCGAGATCCGCCACCGACGAGAGCGGCAGGTCGGCGAGATCCGCCCCGCCGCGGTGCCGATGAAACGGCGAATCGACGTAGGTGCCGGTGTTCCCGACCAGTTCGACCCGCTGGATTGCGAACTCGGTGCCGGCGGCATAGACGGCGTGCGACGCCTCGAAGGACAGAAAGTCGCAGACCAACGGCGCCGGCAACCCCTTGTAGGTTACCAACCCGTCTTCGACCGTGTGGGACAGATCGATCAGCGTGGCCATCGGTCGGTGCTCCCATTCCACGGTTTAGTCGGTCGCCGAGACCTCCACCGGCAGTTCTGGCCGCTCCCCCCACTCGTTCCAACTGCCGTCGTAATTGGCCCACGCCGCGTGTCCGGTCCGATGCAGGGCGAACAGCACGGCCGTCGCCGTCACCCCGCCGTTGCAGTAAGCGACCACCGGCTCCTCCGGCCGGACACCACCCGCGGCCAGGACCCGCCGCTGCTCGTCGAGCGGCTTCCAGGTCCCGTCCTCGCGAAACAGCGACTTCGCCGGGACGTGGACGGCGCCGGGAACACGGCCTCCCCGGCTGCCGCGCACCGTCTCGCCGGAATACTGCCCGGCGTCTCGGGCGTCCACGATTAACCCGCTCGCCCCTTCGCTGATCGCCAGCACCTGGCCCGCCTCGACCCTGAGTTCGGGCCGGGGGCGCGGCGTGAACATTGTCCGATCGAAGCGGGGCACCTCGGTCGTCACCGGTCGCCCTTCCGCGGTCCACTTCGCGAACCCGCCGTCCAGCACCGCCGCCCGGTCGTGCCCGTAGAAGCGCAGCGCCCACCAAAGCCGGGTCGCGAAATGCCCGCCGGTGTGGTCGACGATCACGACATCGGTTCCGTCGCCGATCCCGCGCGTCGCCATCGCCGCCGCGAACCGCTCCGGCGGCGCGAGCTGGACTTTGACGGCAGCGGCCGGGTCGGTGATGTCCTCCGTCCAATCCATGTACGACGCGCCCGGCAGATGCCCCGCGTCGTATTCGTCCCGCGCCGCGGCGTACTCCGCCTCTTGGCGCCCTCCGCCCAGATCCGTGGTGAGGACGTAACCGCGGATGTCGACCACGCGCAAACTCGGCGCGTCAAGGTTCGCCGCAAGCCATTCGGTGTCCACCAGCGCGTCCGGCAAGATGCCCGTCTGCTCCATTGGGGTGCCCTCCTTCGGCCGGAAGGATACCCGCCCGGACCGCCCGCGGGGCGCCGGTCGCGCTTGACACCGGCCAAGGCCCCTCGGTACAATGCGCGAGTTGGCGAACTGACCGGCGGGCGGAAGTGGCTCAGTGGTAGAGCATCTCCTTGCCAAGGAGAAGGTCGCGGGTTCGAATCCCGTCTTCCGCTCCAATCTGCGAAGGGTGGGCGGGCCTTGGGGCCCGTTCGTCGTTTCTGGAATACCCCGGGCGGACGTGGCGGAACGGCAGACGCTGCGGACTTAAACTCCGCTGGAGCAATCCGTGCGGGTTCGAATCCCGCCGTCCGCACCCGATCCCGTGGCACGTCCCGCTACCCGGCGTCGTCGCCCACGTCCTCGCAGATCAGGCACCACGGCCGCTCCGCGACCCGGGTCATCGCCAGCGTGACCCGCCGCTCCCCCGCCAACCGGAACCCACGCCGGATCGCCTCGACGTCCCCCGCCAGTCCCCGCCGCCGGATGTCGACCGCGCCCACCCCGAGCGCCCGCAAGCGTTCTCCGACCCGCTTCTGGTGCCACGGCAAGGACTCGACGACCTGGAGCGTCCGCGCGAACGGCGTGCGGACCGGCCGGTCCGAGGCCAGGAACGCGATCCGGTCGTCGATTTTCCAGGCGCCGAAGAGCCGCGCCAGGTCCTCGACCAGGCCCGCCCGCGTCACCGCCGGATTCGGATCGAGCAGGTACGCGCCCGGCCCGGCGACCGCCACCGGTTCCCCCGGCATCGGCGCCAATGTGTCCCCGGCGGGCAGGATCGTCGCCCGGTGGGAAGCGGTTGCCAGCGCCGGAGACCACAACGCGGCCTCCTTCAACTCCCGCCCCTCGGCCACGAACTCGATCTCCCATCCGTCTGGCACCCGATCGAGATCGAGTGCGGGCGCCGCCTTGATCCCGACCCGCGCGACCCGATCCGTCAGCCCACAGCACCAGGCCAGCGGCGGTTCGGATGCGCCGGGGCCGCTGCGACCTCGTTCGGTTCGCCGCGCGGGATCAACGAACACCGCCTCGATGCCGTCCAGGTCCACGTCTCGCACGTCCGCCGCCAGTGTTGATACCGCATCCTCGACCCCGTAGACCTCCGCGTTCGCCCGCGCCAGTGCCAGAGGAAGCGGGTCCCGGTCCACCGCCAGAACCGGCCCGACCGGCGCCAGCGCCAAGAGGTCGCCGCCGATCCCGGTACAGAGGTCGGCGATCCGTTTCGCGCCCCGGAACCGCTCCGCCCGGTGCCGCGACATCCGTTCCGATGATGCCTGCTCTAAGCCCGGCCTGGTGAACCACATCGCGCCAGCCCGGGAAAACTTGGTTCGTGCCCGCCGCCGCAACTCGACCAAGGTCAGCGCGGCGGCAACCATCTCGGCGGGAAACGTCTTCCGCAGGTGCTCCCCGAGGCGCAGCGTATCGGCCGGCGTCGATTCACCGCCGGGGATCAGGCGCAGGAGCGCCGTTCCATCGTCGCCACGGAGGTACGCGAGTTGGGCGAGTGTGGCAACCATTTCCGTCCGTTCCCCGACCCACTCCGTGCTGCTACCCTTGCCCGCGCCACCGACCGCACGCGCCGCCGCCCGGGCCGAACGAAGGAGTCAACACCATGGACGACCAACCAAAACGCGCTCTCCGCGTCTGGATCGACCCCAAACGCTGCATCGCCAACGCCAAATGCACCACCGCCGCGCCCGGCGTCTACATCCTGGACGAGGAGACCGGCGTCGCCTACATCGAGGATCCCGAAGCGGCCACGGTCGAGCAGCTCTTCGCCGGCGCCCGTGTCTGCCCGACCCAGGCCATCATCATCGAGCAATACGGCCGCCGCGTCTTCCCCCAGATCCTGACCCCGATGTTCGGCGAGAAATCGGACTCCGGAGGCAAGTAGTGCCCGCATGACGGCGGCTGTACCGAGCGTTCGTCGGGGTTCGTTGGTTACCCCGATGCCGGCCGGCGATCTCGATCGATTCTCCGTCGGATCAATCCAACGCTCTTCGATTCGGTCAAGCGCCGCGTCGGGGTTGGCTTCGATCGACTCCAGCGCTTCTGGTTCGGCGTCTTCGTCCGCGGCCACCTCTCGGTACGCCGCCGGATCGTCGTCGAACACGACGAGAGGACAAAGCACCGTTTCGATGGATTCACATCGACGATTCAACGCGATAAACGGGGGCCGGTCTTGCGACCGGCCCCCGTTTTCGTCCTGCTGTCGTCTGCCGTCTCGGTGGACTAGTAGTCCATCCCGCCGGGCATTCCGCCGCCCATCCCGGCGCCGGCCGCTTCCTTCTCCGGCTTGTCGGAGATGATCGCGTCGGTGGTCAGGATCATGCCGGCGATGCTGGCCGCGTTGGCGACCGCGGAGCGGGTGACCTTGGCCGGGTCGGTGATGCCGGCCTTGATCATGTCGACGTACTCTTCGGTCATCACGTCGTAGCCGACGTTCTGGTTGCCCTGCTCCTGCTGGGCGCGGCGCACCAGCTGGATTACGACCGCGCCGTCCTGGCCCGCGTTCTGGGCGATGCCGCGCAGCGGCTCCTCCAGCGCCCGGCGCAGGATGTTGACGCCGGTCTTGATGTCGCCCTCGGCCTGGATCGCGTCCAGGGAGGTGATGGCGTTGATCAGGGTCACGCCGCCGCCCGGGACGATGCCTTCCTCGACCGCCGCCCGGGTCGCGCTCAACGCGTCCTCGACCCGGTGCTTCTTCTCCTTGAGCTCGGTCTCGGTGGCGGCGCCGACCTTGACCACCGCGACGCCGCCGGCCAGCTTGGCCAGCCGCTCCTGCAGCTTCTCGCGGTCGAAGTCGGAGGTCGTGGTCTCGATCTGGGCCCGGATCTGCTCGACCCGACCCTTGATCGCGCTCGGGTCGCCGGCGCCTTCGATGAAGGTGGTGTCGTCCTTGGTCGCGACGACGCGGCGGGAGCGGCCGAGGTCCTCGATGCCGACGCTGTCGAGGCGGCGGCCGACCTCCTCGGAGATCACCTGGCCGCCGGTCAGGACGGCGATGTCGCGGAGCATCTCCTTGCGGCGGTCGCCGAATCCTGGGGCCTTGACGCCCAGGACGTTGATGGTGCCGCGAAGCTTGTTGACGACCAGGGTCGCCAGCGCCTCGCCGTCGACGTCCTCGGCGATGATCACCAGCGGGGCGCGGGCGCCGGCAACCTTCTCCAGGGTCGGCAGGATGTCGGCGATGGCGGAGATCTTCTTGTCGGTGATCAGGACGAAGGGATCGTCCAGCTCGGCCTCCATCCGCTCCGTGTTGGTCACGAAGTAGGGGGAGATGTAGCCGCGGTCGATCTGCATGCCCTCGGTGTACTCGGTCTCGAACTCGAG
>CADCWE010000099.1:31208-31570 GCA_902806325.1 uncultured Thermomicrobiales bacterium
AGGCCCTTGGACTCTTCGACCGTGATCACGCCGTCCTTGCCGACCTTCTCCATCACCTCGGCGATCAGGTCGCCGATCTGCTTGTCGGCGGCGGAGATGGACGCGACCTGGGCGATCTCTTCCTTGCCGCTGACGGGAGTGGAGAGTTCGAGGATCCGGGTCACGATCGCGTCGGTCGCCAGGTCGATGCCCTGCTTGAGCAGCATCGCGTTCGCCCCGGCGGCGACGTTGCGCATGCCTTCGTGGACGATCGCCTGGGCAAGCACGGTGGCGGTGGTGGTGCCGTCGCCGGCGACATCGTTGGTCTTGGTCGCCGCTTCCTTGAGGAGTTGGGCGCCCATGTTCGCGAAGTGGTTCTCGAG
>CADCWE010000100.1 GCA_902806325.1 uncultured Thermomicrobiales bacterium
AGGGGGAGGGGTTGGGGAGGGGGCCTTCCGCCGCCTACGCCGCCGCCGCCGTCGTCTTCCGCGGCTTCCCAAACACCTGCGCGATCACGATCCCGACCTCGTACAAGGCGAGCAAGGGCAACGCGACGAAGGCCATGTTGATCGGGTCGGTGCTGGGGGTGATGATCGCCGAGGCGACCAGGATGCCCATTAGGGCGTACTTGCGGTACTGGCGCATCCGTTTCGGGCTGACGATGTTGAATTTGGAGAGGAGGAACATCACCACCGGCATCTGGAAGGAAATCCCGAGGCCGATCATCAGGGTAAGGTAGAAGTTGATTACCTGGTTGCCTTCCGGCGACCAGTCGAAGGTCCGGTCGAGAAAGGTGGAGAGAAAATCGAAGGCGCGCGGGGCGGCGAAGAAGAAGGCGTACGCCGCACCGCCCAAAAACAGCATCGTCACGAACGGGAGCGAGGAGAACAAGACCCGCTTTTCTTTGCGCGTCAGACCGGGCGCCAAGAAACCGATCAGCTGCCAGACGATGACCGGCATCGCGATGCCGATCGCGATGTAGAGCGCAATCTTGAAATAGAGGGCGATCGGGTCGGTCGGGCTGACCACGTCGAGGCCGGAGTCGGCGTTGGCCTGTTGCCGGATCTCCTCCAGCAACGGTCGGGACAAGATGACCCCGGCGATAAAAGCGATCCCGATCGAGATGCAGGTCTTGACGATGCGCGAGCGCAACTCCTCCAGGTGCTCCTGGAGGGTCATCTCGGCGAACACGTCCTCGTAGGGTTCGTCGGTGCGCGGGAGGCGGGGGATCTTGGGGACCTTGAAGCGGGGCTTGGGGACTCTCAACGCGCGGGCCATGGACGTCTGCCTTCCCTTCAGGTGGCCGACCCGAACCGGAAGCCGCACGCGGCCAAGCCGCGGCGGTCGACGGGGTGGGTGGGTTGTGGTGCCGTTCGCCTCGACGGCCACCTGGGTTCACGAACGCCCGGTTCCGGGATTCGTTGGCGACGGTTGACCATGGGTAGCGCCGGGCATCCCCGGCGTGCTGGAGTCGACCGTCGAAAACGCTAGCCGCCTTGTTCCTGGATGTAGGTGACCGCGTCGCCGACGGTGCGGATGTTCTCCGCGTCCTCGTCCTTGATCTCGAGTTCGAATTCCTGCTCCATCGCCATGATGACCTCGACCAGGTCGAGCGAGTCGGCGTTGAGGTCGCCGATGAACTCGGCCTCCATCGTCACCTTTTCCTCGTCGACCCCCAGCCGCTCGGCCACGATGCCGCGGACCCGATCGTAGACAGACGCCACCCCAACCTCCTCAGCCTGTAACCGCGCCGCGTTCGTCGTCCGGAGCCGCGCCCCCAACCGGGGCGGCGCGAACCGGCGCGCGTCGGCACGGATGATACACGACGGGTAGGGCGGGGGCCACACGACGGGGGCAAGGGCGGAGGGACGGGCACGGCAGGCCGTGCCCGTCCCGTGGCGCGGCGAAACGCATCCAGGACCGGCCGCGCGCGGCACCGTCCCCCAACGGCGACCACGAGGGTGCTCGTCATGCGCCCCTACGACGGCGGCGCTTTGGCGGGCTTGGTCCCGGTTTTCCGGTTGCCCTGCCCCTTGCCCCTGCCCTTCCCCTTCGGCCTCGGCGGCGCCGGTTGCGGGGGCCGGCGAGCCGAGTCCAGGCTCGAGGCGATGGTGCCAAGGACGCCGTTGACGAAGCGGCCGGAAGAATCGCCGCCGAAGCGCTTGGCGATCTCGACGGCCTCGTTGATCGCGGTCTTGACCGGCACCTCGGGGGCGTTGAGCAGCTCGTGGATCGCGAGGCGGAGGACGGCCCGGTCCACCGCCGGCAACTGGGACACCGGGAACGCTGGGGCGGCGGCGAAGATCCGCGGGTCGATCTCGGCCTGGGCCGCCAGCACGCCCCGAACCAGGCGCGCGGCCTGGGCGGAGACCGGCGGTGGCAATTCCTCGTCGGCGATCTCCTCCCGGTCGAGGACCTCCTCGATCGGGTGGTCGGTGGCATCGACCTCGAACAGCATCTGGACCGCCGCCACCCGGGCCTGGTGTCGACCGACGCCGATGGGCCGGGGCGCCTCGACGGGTGGCCCCTGGCGCGCCTGGGCGTCCGTCGGCGGCATCGCCTCGGAGGCGGCCGGCTCGCTACGGGGCGGCTTCGGCGCGGCGCCCTGGGCGCCGCCGATGCCCCACACGTCGTTGCTCGGGTCGGTCCCGGTCTCGTCGCGCACAGATTGGTCCTCTCGCGGGTGGACGGGGCGGGGTTCGGACGTCAGGGGGCGTCGGGGCTGTCGTCGATGTTGGCGACGAAGACGTTGACTTCGCCGACGGTCATGCCGAGCATCCGGCCGACCGCGACGCCCACCTCGCGCCGCAGTCGGCGGCTGAGGGAGGGGATGCTGGCCTCGCCTTCGACCACGATCGAGACATCGGCGTCGATCCGATCGCCCTCGACCCGAACCCGGACGCCCCGGTCCTCGAACACCGCGCCGCGCTCGTCGGCGGTCTCGTGGGAGATCCCCGCGCCAACCCCGACCCCACGCGGCAAGATGCGTTCCACCCGTCCGCGGGGCTGGAACCCGACCACGCCGGGGATGTCGCGGACGGTCAATTCGATCAGTTCGATCAGGACGCCGGGGGCGATCCGCACGGTGCCGCGAATCGCCTGGCCGTCCGCGCCGCCGATGCCCTCGACGACCCGGGCCGGGGAAGGGGACGCGAACTCGATCTCGGTGCTGGCGCCGCGTCCAGGCGCGCGCGGGTCGCTCATCGGGAACCCTCCGCCGCGGACGCGCCGTCGGCACCGCCGCCCGGCGCCGCGGCGGCGACGGTATCCGGCACCGGTTCGGCCCGCTCGCGGCCGTTGCGCTCGGCGAGGGAGTGGTTATGGTATCGGTCCTGGAACTCGGCGACGAAGCCGGTGTGGACATCGCCGCGCTTGAACGCCGGGTCGGCGATGAGGCCGCGGTGGAACGGGACGGTGTGAGCGATGCCGGTGATGACGGTTTCGGCCAGCGCCCGTTCCATCCGGGCGATCGCTTCCGGCCGATCCTTGCCCCAGACGATGACCTTGCCGAGCAGCGAGTCGTAGTGCGGTGGCACGGCGTAGCCCGCGTAGAGGTGGGAGTCCACCCGCACCCCCGGACCTCCCGGGGCCACGTAGGTCTCGACGACCCCGACGTTTGGCGCGAAATCCTGGGCCGCGTCCTCGGCGGTGATCCGGCACTCGATGGCGTGGCCGTGCGGCTCGGTCGCCCGGCCATCGATCGCCAGCGGGTGCCCGGCGGCGACCTTGATCTGCCAGACGACCAGGTCCACCCCGGAGACGGCCTCGGTGATCGGGTGCTCGACCTGGATCCGGGTGTTCATCTCCATGAAAAAGAAATGGCCTTCCCGGTCGAGCAGGAACTCCAGCGTCCCGGCGCCGGTGTAGTGGGCGGCCTTGGCGCCCTTGGCGGCCAGGCGGAGCAGGGCGTCGCGGGTCTTGCGCGGGAAGTTGGGCGCCGGGGCCTCCTCGACCAGCTTCTGGTGCCGGCGCTGGAGCGAGCAGTCGCGTTCGCCGAGGGCGAGGACGTGGCCGTGGTGGTCGGCCAGGATCTGAACCTCGACGTGGCGAGGGCGGTCCAGGTAGCGCTCCAGATAGACCTCGCCGTTGCCGAAGGCGGACTCGGCTTCGGCCTGGGCCAACGGGTAGAGCCGGGTCAGTTCGGCGTCGTTGGTGGCGACACGCATCCCGCGCCCGCCGCCACCGGCGACCGCTTTGATAATCACCGGGTAGCCGATCCGCCGGGCGGCTTGGCGGGCATCGCCGAGGGTTTGGACGACGCCCTCGGTGCCGGGCAGGAGGGGAACCCCGGCCTCGCGCATCACCTTGCGGGCCTCGGCCTTGTTGCCCATCCGCTCGATCACCTCCGGCCGGGGGCCGATGAAGGCAACGCCGACCTGCTGGCAGATATCGGCCAGGTAGGCGTTCTCGGCCAGGAAGCCGTACCCGGGGTGGAGGGCGTCGCAGCCGGTGACGAGGGCGGCGCTGATGATCGCCGGGGCGTTGTTGTAGGACCGGGCGACGGCGGCGGGGCCGATGCAGACCGCCTCGTCGGCGAGGCGGACGGCCAGCGAATCCCGGTCGGCCTCGGAGTAGGCGACGACGGCGGGCAGGCCGAGGTCGCGGCAGGCGCGCAGCACCCGCAGCGCGATCTCGCCGCGGTTGGCGATCAGGACCTTGCGGAAGAGGGGGCGGTCGCTCATAGAACCTCGGCGATCCGGCAACGAACGCGAGACGTCTTGGTCAAGGATATACGAGCGGTGGGGGTTGCGTCGGGGAGGGGCACGGCATGGCGTGCCCGAACGGGACGGCGCGTCGAGTGTGGCGAAGGATCGGTCCGCGCGGGGTGATTGGCACCACCCCTGCGCTGGCGGGAGCGACGAACGTGAGATCGTGCGAAACAGGAATGGGGCAGATGGACACGGTGGTCACCACGGGACCGACGACGATCGAGACGACGACGCGGTGCGCGGCGCTGGGATTCGTGGCCGGGTTGCGGTCGCAGATGCCGCTGGCGATCCTGGCCCGGGAGTTGGGCGAGCGGGCGGCCGACCTGCCGGGACCGCTGGCGCGTCTGGCCGACGAGCGGGTGCGCGTGGTGCTGGCGCTGTCGGCCGCGGGGGAGGTGGTCGGGGACAAGCTGCCGTTCGCGCCGAGCCGGCTCAAGCAGGAGCCGTTGGCGGGACGGATCGCCTTCGGCGGCGCGGCGGGGGCGACGGCGGCCCTCGCCGCTGGCGCCACGGCGGCCCTCGGCGCCGGGATGGGCGCGGCGGGCGCCTGGTTGGGCGCGGTGGCGGGACACCGGGCGCGGACGACGATCGTCCGCACGACGGGGTTGCCGGACCCGGCAGTGGCGGTGGCGGAGGATCTGATCGCCCTTGGCTTGGGCTTCTGGGCGGCGCGGGGCGTCCGGCGTGCGGCCGACCGGACGATCGGGGCGGCGGGGGCATACGAGATCTGAGCGCGGTGACGCCCACGCCGCTCGTGTAGGCTACGCGAAGGGTTCGTGGTCGCCTGGGAGGATGGTCGCGATGGTCGTCAAGCTCACCCCAGAACTGGAAGCGCGCATCCACGAATCGGTCGCCAGCGGTCGGTACGACGACGAAACCGCCGTCATCCGCGACGCGCGCGACGAAGCGCAACTGGACCGTTTACGCGGGTTGCTTCAAGAAGGGTTGATCAGCGGCGGCGAGATGGAACTGACGCCCGAGTTGTGGGACGAGCTGGAACGCGAGGCCGACGAGGCCGACCGCCGTGGTGACCCGTTGGACCCGAACGTGTGTCCGCCCGATGTGCCGACCGACCGGCTGGGTCCGACAAAACAAGACCGTTGACCGCTCCCTCCGCACGCCAGCTCACGATTCTCGAACAGGCGCGGCGCGACGTGCGCGACGCGCTGCGATACACCCGTCTCCAGTGGGGAACCGAACAGCGCTCCCGCTATCGCGTTCGGCTCAATCGCGCGATGCGGTCGCTCCTCGACCATCCAGACCTTGGCGTTCCTCGGCCCGACCTCTTCGAAGGGTGCCGGAGTTTGCCAGCCGAGCAGCACGTCGTGTTCTACCGCGTCGCCGAGGATCGCGTCGTCGTTCGCGTCCTCCACGTCCGGCAGGATGCGGTCGGCAAGGTCACCCGCTGATTCCGGCGAGACACCCGCCGATGTCGGCGATGGAACCATGCCCGTTGGCTACCTGGAGAGGATCACCGCAGTGACCGCATCCTTACCCGTGGACTTCGAAGCCCCCAAACGGCGGACGGTGGAGAGCGGTTGACTCGACGACGAAGCTGCCGTGATCCGCAACGCCATCGTACTGTTCTTGGCCCATACGAATCGCTGGTGTCTCAGTCGATAGCCTCGTTCGCGCCGTCTCCGAACCCGCTGTCGAGGCACGACGATGGGCCGAGGATCTTCCTCGGCCCATCGTCGTGATCGCTTGCGTCGTTGGTTACGTGGTCGGGGTACCGGTCTCCGGGGTGGCGGCGGGCGTTGCCACCGGCAGGACCACCGACTCGATGGTCGCCCCGATGCGGGTCGCGGTCACCGGCGAATCGAACGGGATCTCCTGATCGACGATGGCGTTGTTGGCCGCGTCGCGCATGATGATGTGCGCCGACGTCGAGCCGGACCACATCTGCCCATCGTCGCTCACCTCAAGCTCGTCCGCGAGTTGGAACGTGCCAATGTAGATACCATTGGCATCGGCGAGCGCTTGGATAAAGGTGAAGTGGCCGGTGCGCTCGCCGTCTGCTTCCCACCGCCCGAGCGCGGGTCCCTGAAAGGTCAGGCCGAGCACCGAGTCGACGTAGTTCGGCGGGAAGGCCGCGATCATCGAGCCGTCGGCGCCGTGGATCTGCGGGACGACCCCGCCCGGGGTCATTACCGCCCAGGTGCCGACCAGCGGGTGACTGGCCATCTCGGCCGCCGCGTCCTGGGAGGCGGCGGGGCGGGCGGCAAGGGCCAGGCCAAGGCCACCGGCGCCGAGTCCGGCGAGGGCGGAGCGGCGCGAGACCTGAGCGGTCGGACGCATTGACATGGATTGTCTCCTCTTCCTGAGCCGGCACCGCACCGGCCGCGGCGGCTGCCCACGCGGCGTGGGCCTCAGCGGAGCATGCCCCCGCCCGCCGGGTTGGCGCATCGGTAGGGGATACCGAATCGCGGATCGGTTCGCGTCTACGTATGCCGAAGCGGCTCGGCCGCGTAGGTGAGCACGCCCCGCGCCCGCGCCGCGGCCTCCCGCCGGGTGCGGACCTCGAGCTTGGCGAGGATGTTGGCGACGTGGGAGTTGACGGTGCGGGGGCTGAGGAAGAGCGCCGCGGCGATCTCCCGGTCCGTCTGGCCGGTGGCGAGGAGGCGGAGCACGTCGCGTTCGCGGGCGGTCAGGGCGCCGGCGGCCGGCGGATCGGGGACGGCAACCGTGGCCGCGATGGCGACCGCCTCCGCAAGCGGCAGCTTCTGACCGGCGGCGCGCAGGGCGTCGAACCGGTCCGGTCCGACGGCGGCGCGGGCGGTCGCGAACGCGCGGTCGTGGTCGGGGTGGTCATACGGGGACGGGATGGCGTAGGTCGGGGCCTCGACCTCGCCACGTCGAGCGTCGGCGGCGCCGAGCAGCATCGCCGCCCGTTCCGCGTCGCCGTGGGCGGCGGCGAACGCGGCCAGGCCGGCGAGCGTTTGGGCGATCCCCCAGCGCTGGGCGGCGCCCAGCCCGATGGGCAGGGCCTCCCGGTAGGCCGCCAAGGCTCCCCGGTCGTCCCCCCGGCCTTCCGCCTGTCGTGCCAGGATCACCAACCCCATCACGATCCCGACGGGATGGCCGGAACGGCGGAAAATCGCAAGCGCTTGCTCCGCGTGCGCGGCGGCCGTTTCGTCGTCGCCGCGGCGAAAGGCGACCCGGCTGAGCATGACGTGGGCGTATCCCGCGTTGGTCGGGGTGCCGACCGCTTCCCAACGGCCAAGGGCCTCCTCCATGAGCGCGCGCGCGCCGTCCAGCTCGAACCGGACGAACGCCACCAACGCCAGCATGTGTGTCGCGAGGGCCGCCATCTCGGTGTCGCCGATCCGCTCCGCCATCCCGCGGGCAGCTTCGGCCAGGGGAACGGTCGCGTCGTTGTCGCCCTGGGTCCAGACGACCAGGCTCAACCCGGCCAAGGCCCGGCAGCGCCAGGACGACGGGGTATCCGGGGTGCGTGCCAGCGCCCACTCCAGCCAGCCGCGCCCCTCGCTAAGAGTCCCGACGTGGTGCCAGAACACCGCCAGCGCGCCGGCCAGACGGAGGACGGTGGAAGCATCGCCGCGATCGGCGAGGTGGGTCAGCGCCGCTCGGAGGTTGGGGTACTCGACCGCGATCGCGCGGAACCGGTCATCGAATCGCTCGGCCGGAGCCAGGTGGTTCGGTTCCAGCCATCCATCTAGCCCGACGAAATAGGCGGCGTGGGCGTCCCGCGCGGCCGCGATCTCCCCGCGTTCCGCGAGTTGCTCCAGCCCGTATTCGCGGACCGTTTCCAGCATCGCGAAACGGGGCCGACCGTCCGGTCCCACCTCCCGCCCGAGCAGGCTGGCGCCGGCCAGCGCCGCGATGCCGTCGAGGACGGAGGGGACGGAGGGAACGGGAGACGAGGGACGGGGATCGGGGTCGGATGCCCCGTCGTGCCGCTCGTCCCCGTCCCCCGTTCCCCGTCCCCAGTCCCCCGCCACGGCCTCGACCGCCTCCAGCGTGAAGCCGCCCACGAAGACGGCCAGCCGGCGGAACAGGACCTGCTCGTCGGCCGACAGCAGGGCGTCGCTCCAGGCGATCGTGTCGCGCATCGTCTGCTGGCGGGCGGGCAGATCGCGTCCCCCGCCGGTGAGCAGCGGCAGGCGTCGCTCCAGCCGCGCGAGGAGCAGCGGCGGCGGGAGCACCTTGACCCAGACCGCGGCCAGTTCGATCGCCAGGGGCAGCCCGTCGAGGCGGCGGCAGATCGCGGCGACGGTTGGGGCGAGGCCCGGCGTCAAGACAAACCCCGTCTGGACCGCCTGCGCGCGTTCCACGAACAGGCGCGTCGCCGCGGGCACGGTGGTCTCGACAGCGGGGTGCTCGCCTTCGCGATCCGCCACGGCCAGCGGCAGCACGGCGTACTCGTGCTCGCCGGAGAGGCGCAATCGCACCCGGCTGGTGGCGAGAACGGTCAGCTGCGGACACCGGTCGAGGAGGTCGGCGACGACCGGCACGGCCGCGACGACGTGCTCGACGTTGTCGAGCACGAGCAAGGCCCGCTTGTCGCCGATGAAGACCGCGAGCCGGTCGACGGTCGGCTCCGCGCCACCCTCTCGGATCCCCACCGCGCGGGCGATCGCCGGGCCGACGAGTGCGGGATCGCGCACGGAGGCGAGTCCGACGAACCAGACGCCGTCCGGGAACGATTCGGCACCCCCCGTTGCGGCGGCCACCGCCAGCCGGGTTTTGCCCACCCCGCCGGGACCGGTCAACGTAAGGAGCGGCACGTCGGGACGGAGCAGCAACGCCCCGACCGCCGCGAGCTCCCGCTCCCGCCCGATCAGGTCCGAGCGAGGGCGGGGAAGCGCGGTCGCGACCGTGGCTTCCCGGTCGGCGAACGGGAGCAACCTGGGCGTGTCGCGATGCATCGCGGACTCGGGCGGGATGGCAACCCGAGCACGCGTCCGATAGCGCTCAAGATCGTCCGGCGCGATCCGGAAGACGCCGGCGCGTTTGGTGGCGGACAAGTCGCCCCGGGCGATGGCGCGCCGGATCGTGCGTTGGCTGACGCCCAGCACCGCCGCCGCCGCGCTGGCCGAGAACCAGCCCGCGTCCGCCGTGGCCGGTCCGCCGTCCGTTGTCCATGGCGCCGCCCGTTTGTCCATAGCGGGCGTAGCATCGCCCACACCCGGCGGGGGAGCAAGCGCGAGAACCCCCTCCCCTACGACGAGGCGGCGTGACCGTCAACCGGGGCAGACGCGTACCGCGCCGCCAGATGCCGCGTGTACGCCACGAACGTTTCGGCCAGGGCGGGAGAGGCGATGGCGAGGATGTTCTCGGCGTTGGTGCGGGCATTGTGGGAGAAGTTGTAGGAGCCGGTGAGCACGGTGTCGTCGAGGACGATGGTCTTGTTGTGCTGGAAGTCGTGGATCGCGTCCGGGCGGTACGGGGTGGATTGCTTGCCGACCAGGCGGCCCTCGGCGATCACGCGCTCGACGGCGGCGATCTTCCAGGCCAGATCCGGGCGCGGGCGCCACTGGTGGAAGACGCCCTCCATCTGGGTTCGGTCGTAGAAGCCGGAGATCTCGACCCGGTCGCCGTCCAACTGCTCGACGAGGGCTTCCAGAATCCGGCTGGAGGTGACCAGCATCGAGCAGATCACGATCCGGGTCCGAGCGGCGCGGATCCGCTCGGCGACCCAATCGTTGATCGCTTCACCCCGACCGGGTGAGAAGTCGACGTCGACCGAGGCCGGGGCGCCGGCGTAGGTCAGCGGTTCGACGGCGGTGTCGAAGTTGCCGGAAGCGACGATCTTGCCGGTGCCCCAGAGCTGGAGAAAATCGCGCGCGTAGTAGGCGGCGAGGCCGGGGGAGCGCAGGGTCAGGATCGCGTTCTCCATCCGAGCCATCGAGTCGTCGGTCATGTTTAAGGAGCCGGTCCAGACGTCGGCGTTGTCGCGGACGATGTACTTGTGGTGCATCAAGGATTGGGGGCCGGAGACAGCGCGGACGGCGCGGGACGAGAGGCCAAGCTCGGCGACGCGGTCGTGGGTGTCGCGGGGGGCGGGATCGGAGCCGAGATGGTCCACCTGCTCGCCGGTTTGGGGTTTGTCGCCGGCGTCGTAGGCGAGGCGGACGCGGACCCCCGCGCGGACCCGCTCGGCCAGGATCCGGCGCAGCGGCAGCGCCACGGCCTCGGAGAGCCGGACGTCGTAGAAGCAGAGATCGAGCGACCGCTCGGCGCGGCCGAGGAACTCGGCCAGCCAGCCGGCGACCTCCGTCGCCCGCTGCCCGCCTTCTTCGAGGAAGCGGACGGCGAGCGTGTCGCCGGGCTGGGCCGGTTGGGGGTGGCGGTCGGAGAACGGGTCGGCGTACGACTCGGGCGGGGGATGGGGGGTGGACACGGGCGCCTCCATGGCCGGGGGGCCGGTTCGCGGTCGACGGTGCGGCACCGGTGGGCAAGACCCGGGCCGCGCTATCGTCGCCGATACCTCGCTTGAAGGGTCAAATGGACGTGCCGGATCAAAGGGAGGTACGTCGAGGACACCGGGAGCGCGGACGCTTGCCGTCCGAATGCGCCCCGCCTAGGATGGCCCTTCGAACCGCTCGAGCGCGGGATTCGCGCGGGCACGGGATCACGACGCGAAGGGAGACGCGGCGATGCTGTCCGGGTTCAAGCAGTTCATCCTGCGCGGCAACGTGATCGATCTGGCGGTGGCGGTGGTGATCGGGGCCGCGTTCGGGGCGCTCGTCACCGCGTTGGTCGAATCCTTCATCACCCCGCTGATCGCCGCCATCGGCGGCCAGCCGGATTTTTCGGAACTGGCCTTCACGATCAACGACAGCCGCTTCGCGTACGGGGCGTTCATCAACGCGTTGCTCTCGTTCCTGATCGTCGCCGCCGTCGTCTATTTCTTCGTCGTCGCGCCGATGAACGCGCTCCTGACCCGGCTGCGGACCGAGCCGACGCCGGACCCGCTAACCCGCAAGTGCCCGTTCTGTCTGAGCGAGATCCAGAACGGGGCGACGCGGTGCCCGTTCTGCACCTCAGAGCTGCCGGCGGCGTGACCGGCACCGGTTGGGCAATGGGCGCGGGCCGAACGCGGAATGACCACCGGCCCGTTCGTTGCCCGGATACCGACGATCGCCCGACGCGGAGCGGCGGTGCGCCATCACCGCCCGGCGGCGGGCCGCGGGTCGGGGTCCCAGGTGGTGGCACCGGGGTCGGCGGCGCCGGCGGCGCGCTTGGCGCGGAATGCCTCGACCATGATCCGGACGGTCTCGGCCGGGTCGTCGGTCAGCAACAGGAGGTCGCGGTCGGCCGGGGCGATCTTGGCGCTGGCGGCGAGGGCGGTTTCGATCCAGTCCAACAGACCGCGCCAGAAGTCGCGGCCAACCAAGACGATCGGGAAGTCGCCGAGCTTGCCGGTCTGGATCAAGGTCAGGGCTTCGAACAGCTCGTCGAGGGTGCCGAACCCGCCGGGGAAGATGACGAACCCTTCGGCGTACTTGACGAACATCGTCTTGCGGACCATGAAGTACCGGAAGTTGAGCGGGAGGGTGACGTAGCGGTTCAGTCCCTGCTCGAAGGGGAGCTGGATGTTGGCGCCGACCGAAACGCCGCCGGCCTCGCAGGCGCCACGGTTGGCGGCCTCCATGATCCCGGGGCCACCGCCGGTGATGACGGCGAACCCGGCCTTGGCCAAGCCGGCGCCGACGGCGCGGGCGGCGGCGTAGGCGGGGTCGCCCTCCGCGGTGCGGGCGGACCCGAACACGGTCACGGCGGGGCCGATCTCGGCCAGGGCGTCGAAGCCGGCGACGAACTCGGCGGTGATCCGCTGGACGCGCCAGGGATCGCTCTCGGTGAAGGCGGCGGCGCGGGCGCGGTCTTGGTCCGTCCAGGCGAGGAGTTTGCGGTCCTCGGTCGGGCGTCCGGCGCGTGCGGCGCGGTCCAGCGTCGGGTTCGGGATCATGCCCGGTGGGGCGAAGGGCGGCTCGTTGGGTGTTCGGGGCGGCATGGGCTGCTCCAGGCGACGACCGGGGACGAGGCGACGCGATAGCCGCCGGGCGGCATGGTAGCCGGTTGCCGTTCCGGCGCAATGGCCGACCGCGGCACAGCACGTACAATCGCGCGGGGCGTTGCGGCGCGGCGCGGGCGCATCGAGGCGATCGGCCCCGTCACGGGGCCGGCAAGGATCGGGCACGGGTGAGGGGCGGGAACAACCGGCGTTCGGTCTCGGGGATCGGTCCGTGGCTGGCGCGAGTGGCGGCGGCGTTGGCGCTCGGGGCGGCGTTGGCCGGCTGCGGCGACGGCGACGATCCGGCGCCGGAGCCGACGACGATCGCCGCCCCGTCGCCCGCGGCGGTCGCGGCGGGAACACCGGTCGTGGCGGCCTCGCCCGCCGGAACCACCGCGGCCGGCTTGGGGGCGGTGGTTTGGACGGCGGCGGTCGACCCGGCGACCAAAGCGCCGCTGGAACCGGTGACCCGGTTCGCCGCCGACGCGCCGGCGCTCTACGCGGCGCTGCCGGTGGCCCGAATCGCGGCCGGGACAACCCTGACCGCGGCCTGGACCTACAACCGCACCCCGGTCGAAGGGGTCGCGGGCACGGTCACGGCGACGGCGGCGGCGGAAGAAACCTGGGTCGAGTTCCACCTCACCCTTGTGGCCGGGCAGACTTGGCCGGAGGGGACCTACGAGATCGAGGTGGCGGTGGACGGCCTCGCGGCCCAAGCGGCGGCGGTCGAGGTTGGGACGGGATTGAGAACGCGGCAACGCGGGCCGCCCCGCGCACGGGGTTCGCTTGCACGCGGGCGCGCGACGGTGCTACGCTCAACCCAGCGTCGAGAACAACCGCGCGGGCAAACAGCACGGTTCGGATCCGGTCCAGACGCCAAACGGCGGAGGATCCGGGTGTGGCCGATGCCCGGCGGGAGGCCGCACGTCGGTTGCCCGGAGCGCCCGCATGGCCCAACGTGTTCCGCCGGCCAGAGGATCCGATGCCGGAGCCGGATCGGGCCCCGATCCCGACCGTCTTGGTGCCTTTGGCCCCCTGCCGCATCCCGACATCACCGGCGCCCCCGGCCGGATGGCGGCGCTGCCGCCGGTTCCGCCGCTGCCCGCCTCGGCGGCGCCGCCCGCCGACGCCCCCTTCGTTTGCCAGCACGAGCGCCGGCTGCTGCTGCTCCACGAAGAGCCGATCGGCTGGGTCCTGGCCGAGTTGCGCTTCGACGCCGCTCGCTGCCGGTATCTGGAAGTGCGACGGACGGTCTACCACTCGCCTCGGGAAGCGGGCGGCGCGTTGTTGGCCCGCCTGACCGGCGCGGGCGAATCCGTGCTGGCACGGACCGCCGAGGGCGTGCTGCGCTGGCTGACGGAGCACCGGGGGGCGATCGGGCCGGGGAAACCGGGCGGAAGACCCGCTTAATTCCTCACCGGAACTTGGCACATCCCCAGCACAGAAACGACCCCGACCGCCCGGCCGGGGTCGCGTTGCGTTTCCTGCTCGGACGGCGGTCGACCGTTCAAGCGTGCCCGGGGAAAACCTGCTCGCCGGCTTCGATCCGGACCGGGACCACGTTCTCGCGGGGCGGGATCGGACAGGTCCAGCCTTCGCCGTAAGCGCAGTACGGGTTGTAGGCGTAATTGAAATCCACCGTCAGGGTGCCGTCCGGGCGGGCCTGGGGGTCGAGGTAGCGGCCAACGGGGTAGCTCTCGGCGCCGGCGGTGCCGTCGCGGAAGGGGAGGAAATAGCGCCCCCGGTCCACGTCCTTGAACACGCTCAGGGTCACGTCCTGGCCCCCGACCGAGAAGGTGATTCGACCGGCGCGGTCGAACTCCTTCGGCTCCCCGTCGCTGCCGGCCAGCCGCAAGCGCTCGCCGATGCCGTCGCCGCCGGTGTCGAGCGGGAGGACGAACACCAACTCGGTGTTCTCCGGGAAATACGCCAACCCGGCGAACGAATGGCGCTGGTGGTGGTCCAGCGGCGAATGGGGATCGTGACCGAAGTAGTGGTCCTTGCGGGCGCGGAACGCCTCCAGCCGCGACGGTTTCGGACCACGGACGTGTTCGTGCTCGTGCTCGTGCTCGTGCTCGGCGGTGTGCGCGTGCTCGTGGGTGTCGGTCATGGCGGCCTGGGGTCCTCTGGGCGACGCGGTCGGTGCGAGTGGGAAGCGCCGCCGGTACTTTCTAAAGGATAGTATAGCAGGGGCGTCAAGGGTTTGGGGTCTCGAGGCGGGGACGGCCATGGGGGGCGGGGCGCTTGTGGGCGCGCATGGCTTGCGCGCTGTCGGACGGGCGGCGTAACCACTCCTGGGACGGCCGTGCGGGAAGGCAAACCGCGGCGACGGCGGGGCGCAAGCCATGCACCCCTCCCCTCGCCCCGTCCCCCAAACCCAAGCCCCCTACTGGTAGACCACGAAATGCGGCGCCGGTTCCAGAGCCAGGATCTCTTCGGGGGACATCAGCGGGAAGTCTTGCTTGTAGAAGAGCTTGAAGCCGTGGAACTCGATCGGCTCCTCGGCGACCAAGACGGCGTACGACTCCAGCTTGGTCGCCGGTTCGCCGAAGCCGTCGGCGTTGAGGATCAACTGGACGCCGGTCATTGGAGAGATCTGGTCCTTGTTGGTCAGCATGGTGAAGTGGAACTGGTGGATCAGCAAGATCTTGGGCGGGATGCCGGCGTCGGCGGCGAGATCGACCAGGGTCTGCTGGGCATAGGCGACGTCGGTGGCGTCGATCTGGCCGATGTGCTCGCCGGGTTGCTCGCCCTCGGCCATCGCGAACTCGGGGTCCAGGGCAAGATGCACGTTCGGCAGCTCGAGCCACTTGCGGGCTTCCTCGATCTCGTTGGCGACGCCGTTCATGCCGATCTGGTAGTCCAGAAAGACGACCATGTCGTTCGCGGTCGCGTAGTCGATGTACTCCTGGATCGTTGCCTCGTCGGTGTAGAGCAGGTACTTGCCGTCCTCGCCGGGATCCCGTTGGGCGACGGAGGCGATGACCTCGAAGCCGAGTTTGACCGGCGTGCTCGGGTCGGCGGCGGCGAACCCCTCGGCCTGCTCCTTGAGCTTGGCGTGGAGGTCCTCGATGGAATACTCGCCGAGGATGCCCATCAGGTCGCTGTGGGGGTGGCCGTAGTAGGTCAAGATGCGGTGGCCGGGCAGGAGCGCGCCGTCGTCGGTCGGGACGGCGACGGCGGTTTCGGCGATCTCGAAGGCCGGCACGGTGGTCGCGGTGGCGGTGGCGACGGGCGCCGGCAGCGCGGTCGGGTCCGGGGTGGTGGTCGCGGTCGGGTTTTGGTCGGCCGCGTTTGAGAGCAGCGCCGCGGCATTGCCGGGGCCACCGCCGCCGACCCCCTCGGCAACCGGGGGAGCCGTCGCGCCAAGTCGAGTGGGTTTGGACTCCGGCCCGGCGTAGGCGGTGACGGCGACCAGGGCGAGGACCAACAAGGCGCCCAGGGCGCGCTCCGACGGCACCCAACGCGGCAACGCAAACGCGGTCCAACCAACGCCGGCGACGCGGCGCGGCGGCGCGGCGGGCACGGGCGCGGGCGGCGTGGTCACCCACTCCCGTGAGAACGGGCTGGGCGCCGTGGGGGGATTCCCGCGCGGTCTCAGGCGGAGGGGCACGACGCCACCCCGGCCGGTCTGGACGGCTCGCACGATCCAGTTCTCCCAACGACGAAGGCGGGGATGGGACACGACGGTCCCGGCCGCCAAGTGCGAGGGCAACACAGCCGCGAGCGCGCGGGGCGGCGATGGTTGGACACCGGACCTCCCCGTTGAGGTCTGCGCCGCGATCCGATCGTCGCGGCGGGGCGCTGCGTCCGTCCGACCCGTTCGGTCGGCGTCCGATCGCGGGCGCATCCGCCCGTCGTAGGCGTCCGGACGCGCCAACAGCGGCGCGCTGACGTGCGGGGGCCACAGCATGGCAGATCGGGCGGCGGGTGGCAAGGCGCCACGCAACCGTGATGCCGAACGCGACAACACCGTTTGCGCGCGGCGCGCCCGGCGCGCGGACCGCGACCGGGTGACTATCGCCCCCGCCGCGCGGCTCCCCGTGGACGGAGACCGCCGTCCTGATGCCGGTCCTTTCGCGCCGGGTCCGGGCGCATGGTCGGTCCTGCGCCGCGAATGGGTGAAAGTCCCCAGCCGGGGTTGGGCCTTTCTCCTTATCCGGGGCCGCGTCCGTCCGGGCTACGATTGGGGTCCACGTCGCGCCCGGTGCGCGCCAGCGGCGGATCCCGTGCGGTGCGCCCGTTGCGGCAGCGGTATGGGGCACATTGGCAGAGGAGGAGGATCGTGACCGCGCCCGTGACCTGCCCATCGTGCTCCGCCGAGACCGAGGCCGGCGACAGCTACTGCGGGGGGTGTGGCCGAGGGCTGCTCGACCCGTGGGCGGCGCTGGACCGGATCGTCGCCGGAATCGCCGGCGAACCGGTGGCCATGGTTGGCGCCGGCGCGGCCGACTCCGAGCACTCCTCCCGGACGGACGCCTCGGGCGACCCGGTCCTTGGGCCGCACTACCGCGACGCGCTGGCCGAGCGCGTGATCGAGCGACTCGATCCAAACGGCCTGGCCCGCTTCCCGGTGTTCGCCGCGACCGAGCGGCTCCGGCTCGTCGGCCCGGCCGTCCGCCGCAACGACGGCCGATTCGACCTACCGGACGCCTCGATCCATGCGGTCAACGACAAGCACGTTCGCCGTCTCAACGCGATGATCGCGGTGCTGGAGCGGCTGGGGCCGTCCCCCTACGCCGCGATCGCCGGCGAACTCGACGACTGCCTGCCGACGGACTACCGGATGGACGAGCGGAACGTCCACGCCTGGCTGGATCGTTACAAGGACGTTTTCGTCTGGGCGGGCCGGGGGCGGTACGCCCTCAAAACCCAGGGCGTTGGCATCCGAGCCGACCTCAACCCGGACATCGCCCTGCCGGTGGCGACGCCCGGCGCAACGCGGCGGCGCGGGATCGGCGACGAGATCGCTCACCTGTTGCGCGACTGCGGCC
The DNA here is from genome assembly GCA_902806325.1 of uncultured Thermomicrobiales bacterium. Lineage (GTDB taxonomy): Bacteria > Chloroflexota > Chloroflexia > Thermomicrobiales > UBA6265 > CADCWE01. The sequence goes on from CADCWE010000100.1 coordinate 17,254, forward strand.
CACTGCCGCTCGCCGCCGTCGAAGAGCACATCCTGGTGCGGCTCCAGGTCCAACGGAACTCGATCGCGGCGGCGGTGGCTCAGGACAAGGCGCGGCGGTTTGTGCTCGACGCGAACAAGGTGGTCTCGCTCCGATCCGAAAACCAGGAACCCGAGCGGGCGAACGACGGCCCCACGCGATTGCCCGCCGACCGAGGCGGGGAAGCCGCCTAGCGGCTGGCCGATGCGGGCACGTGGGGCGGCAACGCCACCCGCCGGGGCTGCCCGGCGGCGCGCCAGCCGGGGCCCTTTCCCAGGCCAGCGGGTGGTTGCGGAACCCGCCGACGGCCACGTACAACTCCGCTAGGACGGCCTCGGGGTCGAGGACGGGCGGGGCTCCTGTCGTTCACGGCGGGAGACCAGCACCTCCACCGTATCCGCTCGGGACCTCCCCGGATAACTCGCCGCAAGCGTCAACGGCCGCACGCCGAACCGAGGAAACCGACCGCGGGGGCGATGCCTGGCGGCGGAGCCGGCCGGGCAGGATCGAAGGATCGGCCGTCCGCATGACGGCGCGACCGCCTTCCCCACCCGGCAACCGGACCGGCGCGGCGCGGCCAGCACCAAAGGACCCACCGTTGGCCCACCCATCCGGTCCCACCGCCCTCCTCCGCTCCCGCGCCTTTCTCGGCCACGAGACCGGCGGTCACCCCGAGAACCCGCGCCGCGTCCTCGCCATCGAGGCCGAGCTGGAACGCGCCGGGCTGCTGGCGGATCGGCCGGCGGTGCCGTTCGGCCCCGCCCCCTTCGACGCCGTGGCACGCGTCCACGACCACCGTTATGTCGAAGAAATCGCCGCCGCGGCCGAGCGGGGCGGCGGAATGCTCGACGCCGACACCATCGTCGAACCGGATTCCGTGGAGGTTGCCCTGCTCGCCGCCGGCGCCGCCCTGGCCGGGGTGGACGCCGTCCTCGACGGGGTCGTGTCCCGCGCCTTCGCCCTTGGGCGGCCTCCCGGGCACCACGCCACCCCGGCGCGGGGGATGGGCTTTTGCCTCTTCAACTCGGTCGCCATCGCCGCCGCCCACGCCTTGGCCCGCGGGTTGGATCGCGTCCTGATCGTGGACTGGGACGTCCACCACGGCAACGGCACCCAGGACGCCTTCTACGCCACCGACCGCGTGCTGTTCTGCTCCGTCCACCGCCACGGCCGGGGCTTCTACCCCGGCACCGGCGCCGCCGCCGAACGCGGCACCGGCACCGGCGCCGGCTTCACCATCAACGCGCCCCTTCCCCCCGGCCAGGACGACGCCGCCTACGCCCGCGCCTTCGCCGACCGGATTCTGCCCGCCGCCCGCGCCTTCCGGCCGGAGCTGATCCTCGTCTCCGCCGGCTTCGACGCCCACGCCGCCGATCCCCTCGGCGGCATGAACGTCACCGAAGCCGGCTTCGCCGCCCTCGCCCATGACCTCGTCGCCTTGGCCGAGGACGAGCGCCGCGCCGCCGGCCGCCTCGTCGTCGTCCTCGAAGGCGGCTACGACCCGAGGGCGCTGGGGCGGTCGGTGGCGGCGGTGGTCCGAGCGTTGGACGGGGAGACGGGAAGTCGGCCAAACGGGCAGTAACGGCGCGATCGCGGGGTGCCCGGTCGCCACTACCCTCACCGCCGAGGAAGTAAACTTATCCACGATCCGTCGTCCCGTCTTCCCGTCTCGAAGCGGAGCGTCCATGACCCCACGCGCCCCCGTCCCCGCCGCCGTCGCCCCCGTCGCCTACCGCCAGGACGACGAGCGGCGGCGCGACGAAGCGCGCCTGGTCGCGCTGCAGAACCAGGTCGACGAACTGCGCCAGGCGATCCGCGAGGTCCTCAGCCGCCAGGCGCGGGGCGAGGAGCTGTTCAAGACCTACGAGAGCACCGTCGCCCAGCAGCGGATCGCCCTCGACCAGAGCCGCCAGGAGGCCCAGCAGACGTCCCAGGCCCGCGCCCTGGACGAGAACCGCACCCGGCAGCAACTCGGCGACCTCGAAGGCCGGATGGAGGACGCGATCCGCCCGATCCGCTCGCTCCAGGCCCACGTCGCCGAGCTGATCGACGCCTCGCGCAAAAAGACCGACGACACCGGCCAACACCAGAAGCGCTACGACGAGCTGCGCTCGATGATCGAGCACCTGGCCGCCCACGGCGACCGGACGCTGGTCATTACCCACCAGTTGCGCGATTCGCTGGACCTGATCCGGGCCGAGACCGACGGCCTGCGGCGCGACATCATCCGGGCCGAGGACGGGATCAAGATCGTCGACCAAGAAGCGCGTCGCCGGATCGCCGAGGTGGCCCAGGTCGGCCAAAACTTCGGCGCCCGGATTGACGAACTGCGCTCGGACCTCGCCCACCTCGGCGACGCGATCGAGGACGTCGGCCGCTCGATCGTCCACATCGACCCCGCCCTGGAAGAGTTGCGCGGCGTCAACGCGGTGCTGCGCGGCGACGTCGCCCGGTTCCAGGCCCAGGCCATCGAGCGCCACGACCTGCTGGTCGAGCGGGCCGAGGACGTCCGCCAGGAGACCGACGCCCGCTTCGACGAGATCCGGGGCAGCATCGAGCAGCGGGCCGAGCGCCTGGCCGAGCGGATCGAGACCGCCGAGGACGCCCACCGCGACCTCGGCTTCAAGATCAGCGGCCTGGCCGGCCAACTCGACGAGCTGCGCCAGGTCGACGCGACGTTGCGCCGCGACATCTGGTACCTGCACGAGCAGCGCGTCCGCTTGCGGATGGAGCAGATCCAGGCCGAACTCGACCTGGTCACCGACCAGCGCCGCGACGCCGTCGCCCCGGACCGAGGCGGCACGCGATCCCGCCGCCCGCCCGGGGACGATTTGGACCATTAGCGATTGGCAGTGACTCCTCCTAACCCCCCAGCCCCCTTCCCCCCGCGACCCGGGGGAAGGGGGAGCCGAACGAAGCGCGGTCAAAAGCCCTCTTCCCCCGATCTCGGGGCATGGGGGGTTGGGGGGATGCGACCGAGGTCCAAGGTCGCGTTCCTCGTTGTCACATCCACGCTTCCGGCCCATCGTCCGCCCGCCAATCGTCAAGGTATAGTTGATCCCGCCTCGACCCGTCCCGCCGGCGAGCGCCGCCGGGGCACCCGTCGTGTTCGGCCCCGCGCCCAAGCGTCGGGGCCGCGGTGTCCGGTTTGCCCGAATCCGCCCCACCCTAGCCATCCCACCCGGAGCACTCCCTCATGCGCTTGCAGACCGCGTTCATCGCCTCGTTCAAGAACATCGTCGCCCCCCAGCGTCTCGACGTCGCGGGGGACGTCACCTGCTTGATCGGGAAGAACGAATCCGGCAAGACCACGATCCTCAAAGCCCTCCACCGCTTGCACCCCGCCAACGGCACCGATACCCGGTTCGACCTCGTCACCGAGTACCCGCGCTGGCGCCTGGCTCGCGACCGCCGGACCCAAACCCTGGATATCGTGACCCCGATCACCGCCCATTTCGCGCTCGACGACGCCGATCTGGCCGCGCTTGCGCCCGCGTTGCCGACCCCGGTTCCGCCGGGTACGACCTGCGTCCTCGCCCGCGACTACAAGAACGATCAGCACGTCTCGCTGCGCGCCGACCTGAACCAAATCGTCCGCGCCGTCGCCCGTGATGTCGCGGTCGAAGGCCCGGATCTGCAGCATCTGCTGTCCGCCGCCAACGCCGACGAGGCCGCCGATCGCGCCGGATCGCGCGCCGCCGAACTCCGCGCGGAGGGCGAGTCCGCCCGCGCCGCCGCGCTGGCCGCGTTCCCGGCCGCCCTCGCCCGGTATGCCTTCCTCACCGGCGGCCCGCTCGACGACGCCGCCCGCGACGCGGTGCTGACCCGGGTGCCGCGGTTCTTCTACTTTTCCACCTACGACGTGTTGCCCGGCTCGTGCGATCTGACCGCGCTGGCTTCCAAGCTGGCGACCGGCGTCCCGATCACCCCCGGCGAGCGGACCGTCGTCGCGCTGCTGGCCCGCGCCGGGTCGGCGCCACGGGACTTTTTGGACGAGGACTACGACAGCCGGACCGCCGAGCTCCAAGCCGCCGGGGCCGACTTGACCCGCCACGTTTTCGAGTACTGGCAGCAGAACACCGACCTCGAGGTGATGTTCGACACCGACATGGTCCGCGCCGATCCCGGCCCCAACGGCGAGGCCCCCTACCACCGCGTCCTCCGGATCCAACTCCGCGACTACCGCCACGGCGGGATCCAGACCAACTTCGCCACCCGATCCTCCGGCTTCCAGTGGTTCTTCTCCTTCTTCGCCGCCTTCGGCGAGCACCAGGACTCGACCGACCCGTTGGTGGTGCTGCTCGACGAACCCGGGACCAGCCTCCACGGCGAAGCGCAGAAGGATTTCGTCCGCTTCGTCCACGAGGAACTCGGCGCCGCCAAGCAGACCCTCTACACCACCCACTCCCAGTTCATGGTCGACCCCGCCCGCTACGACCACCTGGTCGCCGTCCACGACCGCGCCACCCGCCAGAACCCCGACCTCGGGGTGATGATCGGCCCGGTCGACCGGATCGCCGATCGCGACACCGTGCTGCCGGTGGAATCCGCCCTCGGCTACGCCCTCAGCCGCCACCTCTTCGCCGGCGGCGGCGCCCACCTGGCGGTCGAATCCGCCAGCGACGCCGTCTACCTGCACCGGATGACCGAGTTCTTAGCGGGCCGCGGCGACGCCGGTCTCGACCCCCGCCTCTCGGTGATCCCGGTCGGCGGCGTCGAGACGATGCCCGCCTTCGTCGCCCTGCTCGGGCAACGGCTGAAGGTTTCCGCCCTGATCGCCGGCAACGGCCACCCGGGATCGCTGCTCCGGGTGCGCTCCGCCGCCGCCCAGAACGGCGTCGCCGACGCCGCGATCGTCGTCTGCCGCGAAACGTCGTCCGACCTCCCGGACGCCGCCGAGATCGAGGACCTGTTCGACCGCGACGACTACCTGCGCCTCTACGCGCTCGCCTTCGATACCCGGATCGCCGCCCGAGACCTGCCCGACACCGCGGAACCGATCACCAAGCGGATCGCCGCCCTCCACGGCCCCTTCGATCGCGCCCGCCCCGCCCAGACCCTGACGGAGCGCCGGGAAGATCTGTTCCCGATCTTCTCCGCCGGCACCGCCGCGCGGTTCGGGGCACTGTTCGCGCGATTGAACGCGACGCTCTAGGGCGGGGTCGGCGGCGATGGACGTTGGCAGGGGCGCCGGTGATCGGGGCCGAGCACGAGTCCGATCGGTCTCGGAGACCCCGTGATCAAATACCTCGGCTCCAAACGAACCCTGGTCTCAACCTTGACCGGGGTCGTCCACCGCCTACCCGACGTGCGCCGCGTCTGCGACCTCTTCACCGGCACCACCCGCGTCGCCCAGGGGTTTAAAACGGCGGGCTACCACGTCCGCACCAACGACGTCGCCACCTACGCCCACGTGTTCGCGCTCGCCTACATCGAAGCCGACGCCCGCGCCCTCGACCTCGCCAAACTCGGGCGGATCCTGGGCGAGTTGGACGCCCTGCCCGGCGTCCGCGGCTACTACACCGAAACCTTCGCCGAGCAGGCCCGCTATTTCCACCCCAAGAACGGCGCCCGAATCGACGCCGTCCGCGACGCGATCGAGGGTTTGGATCTAACCCGGCACGAACGCGCCATCCTCCTGACCGCCCTGATTGAAGCCGCCGACCGCGTCGACTCCACCACCGGCCTCCAGATGGCCTACCTCAAGCAATGGGCGCCGCGCGCCCACAACGACCTCGCCTTGCGCCTGCCCGATCTGCTGCCGGGCACGGGCGAAGCCTTTTGCGAGGACGCCGCCGCCTTCGTCCGCCGCGGCGGCACGGAGACGGTCGACCTGACGTACCTCGATCCGCCCTACAACCAGCATTCGTACTTCGGCAACTACCACGTCTGGGAATCGCTGGTCCGCCACGACCGCCCCGAGACCTACGGCATCGCCCGCAAGCGCCTCGACACCAACGACCACCGCAGCGTCTTTAACTCCAAGCCCAAGTCCCGCGACGCCTTCGCGGCGGTCGTCACCGGGATCCAGTCACGCTACCTGCTGGTCTCGTTCAACAACGAAGGCTACCTAAGCGAAACGGATCTCCTCACAATCCTTGGGGGGAAAGGGTATGTCGCCCAGCGCAGCGTCGATTCCAAACGCTACGTTGGCGCCCAGATCGGGATCTACAACCCGGCCGGCGACAAGGTCGGCAAAGTCTCTCACCTGCGGAACAAGGAACACCTCTTCCTGGTCGGACCGAACCGGCAGGAGATCGAACACGCGCTTGGGGTTGAATCCCTCAACCGCGCGCAATCAAGCCTGGCCTTCGGCTGACCGGACGGTGCCAGCGGCGGAACCGGGAGCGCCCGTCCATGGTCGGTTCCGCACCGGGAGGCGATTGACCGCTCAACCCTCCCGACGGGACCGGATGAGCAGATCCCGCCCGACGCGTCGCTCTGGTGGGCGGCCGCCTACCGGCGCGACCGACCCGGCGTCACGACCGCTGGGTCTGAACCGGGAATCCCCGGTTGGGCAATGCTCCAATCCAACTCGCCTTCCTCTTCGATGTCGATGGCCGCTTCGAGTTCCTCCTCGGTCATCGTGTCCACTCGGTCCCAATCCGTCTCGCGTTCGCCAGGCCGCACCCCGCAGCGTCCACACCACGGCGACGAAGCGTCCATCCAGCATCCCGATCGTTTCATTGCGCGCTTCGTTCGGAAAAGGGCTGGGAGTGGTCAACGCCGGCCAACCGTCGAACAGACGTTGGGCGTCGCGAAAGGCGATTTCATCCTTCTCGATTGCGTCGCCGCTTGGCCTCGTCCCACTCGAACGTCATGCCTTTATGGAACATCCGAGGCACGCTCCTGTCGAGGACCGTCGGAATCCGACGCCTGCCCACCCTCCGTCCCGACCCACTCGACCCCCCCGATCCCCGCGAACCGCTCGACCATCACCGCCACCGCCTGCGGGTTCTCGTCGATCAGCCAAAAACGGCGATTCAACGCCAGGGCCGCAGCGCCGGTCGTGCCGCTGCCGGCAAAAAAGTCCAGCACCAGGTCGCCAGGGCGGGAGGAGGCGGCGACGATCCGCTTCAGGACGGCGACCGGTTTCTGGGTCGGGTAGCCGGTCTTCTCCTTGCCGGTCGGGCTGACGATGGTGTGCCACCAAACCGACGAGGGGAGCTTGCCCAGCGCCCGCTTCTCTGGCGTCACGAGGCCCGGCGCCATGTACGGTTCGCGCTCGATCGCGTCGGTGTCGAAGACGTAGTCGGCCGGATCCTTGGCGTAGAACAGGATCGTGTCGTGCTTGGCGGGCCAGCGGCGTTTTGGACGGCCGCCGTAATCGTAGGCCCAGACGATTTCGTTGAGGAAGCTGGCACGGCCGAAGATCTGGTCCAGGAGGACCTTCACGTAGTGAGATTCCCGGGGATCGAGGTGGACGTAGAGGCTGCCGTTCGGGGCCAGGATCCGGTGCGCTTCCCGCAACCGGGGTTCGAGGAAGGCCGGTAGGTCCGGGTAGGCGTCCGCGTACCCCCGTTCCTCGCCGACGGTCGCCGAGGCGTAGCGCCGGCCACCGAACCCGGTCCGGTCCCCCGCGGCTCCTCCGTCCACCGCCTTGGTCGCCAGCGCCGCCGCGGTCCGCCGCTTTCCGGTGTTGAACGGCGGGTCGATGTAGACCAACGGCACCGTTCCCGCCGGGACGCCCCGCAGGATCGCCAGGTTCTCCCCCAACTGCACCCGGTGTCCCGCTGGCGGTTCCAATCGTTGCCTCTCGAGGGCGAGCCATCGGCCCTTAGCCCTCAGCCTCAGCCCTCAGCCTCAGCCCTCGGCCTTCAGCCCGCGACGGCCACCGCACAGAGCGGCGGTCAACGCGCACGATTGCCGCGTTCGTGGTCGGCTTCAACCGGTTGTTGTGGGGTCGCGCGGGGTGGTTAGCCCATGCGACCGGGTCGACCGGCGCCGCTTCACCGCCCACACGAATGGAAGCCCGCTCGGCGCCGAAACCACCCCGCGCCCGCCGTCCGCGTCGGCATGTCCGATCCCATTCTACCCACCCATTCCACCGCCCCGGTTCCGTTCGCGCCCCAAACCTGGCTCGAACGGTCTTGACAGCCCGCCAGCGGTCCTGTATGGTCCGCCCTTGTCCCAGGGATGGCCCCTGTGCGGCGGTTCGAACGTTTTGGCTGGACGTTTTGCCGCGCATCCCGCGACCGGCGGCGCAGCGCCGCCGCCACCGCGAGACCGGGCACCGGCGCTGCGCGCCGGTCGTCGCCTCCGCCCCTATTCGGGCGCGGTCGCGTTCCTTCGGGGCGTCCGCTGCCGGTCCACGCGGGGAGCGTGGTCGGGGGACAGAAGTTCGCATCCCCGCCGGGAACCACGGTTCGACCAGTTCGGTATCCGGGCGCGTCTCGCCCACCACGCCGCGCGACGGGTCGCGCACGGAGGACACAGGATTCCGCCGCCCCGACACCTGCGGGACGACCGAGGGGCTGCTCGGTCGTATGGCACCGGATACCGGACCTGGAGGGAAGCGTTGTCTATTTACCCATCGCGGGCCACCCGCTGGCTCGTCCTTGCGCTCGTCGGACTCCTCGGCGCCGCCCTGCTGGCGCCGTCCGCCGCCCTGGCGGACACCAACCTCGTCCCCGGCGGCACCGCCACGGTGTCCAGCGCGAACGGCGGCGAGGTTCTCCTCCGCGACGGTCCCGGCTTCGACGCCGCCGTCCTCCTCCTGATCCCCGAAGGCACGACCGTCGACATCCTCGGCGATCCGACCTGGGCCGTCGACGGTACCGCTTGGTACCCCGTCGCCGTTTGGCAGACCAAGGGGTACATCGTCGCGACGTACCTTGCCCTGGAAAGCGCCCCCGCCACGGAGACGGCGGAAGGGCAGGACCAGGCCGCCGCCGATCCGGCAAGCGACCCGATGCTGGGCGTCGTCCAGGCCGGGGAGGACCTCGCGGTCGGCGCCGACGAGGGGGGCGCCGACGTCGCGGCCGCCCAGTCGGCCGCCGCGCCGGGCGCGATGCTCGGTGCCGCCTACGTTTCCGGCACCAACGGCGACGGCGTGCGTTGCCGCGTCGCCACCTCCTACGACGCCGCCACCATCGTCGTCCTCCCGGAAGGCACCTGGCTCGCGCTGACCGGCGCCCCGCTCGGCGAATGGCAGCCGGTCAACTGCGCCGACCAGGGCGGCTACGTCAACGCCGCCTTCCTCACGCTGGACCCCGAAAAGGACGCAGACCCGGTCGATCAGGCGCCGCAACCGGACCCCGCGACCGACCCCGGCACCGGCGCGGACACCGGCGCGGGCACCGGCTGGGACAAGGGCGGCGATGCCGTCACCGGCTCGGCCGTCGTCGCCGGCACCAACGGCGACGGGGTGCGCTGCCGCGCCTGGGACGACTTCGGCGCCGACGTCCTGACCGTGTTGCCGGAAGGCGCCGACGTTGCTCTGCGCGGCGACGCCGCCAACGGCTGGCAGCCCGTCTTCTGCGCCGGCGGCGGCGGGTTCGTCGCCGCGGAGTTCCTGGCCATCGGCGGCTGGACGCCCGATCCGGAGACCGACCCCGGGAAGGACCCCGGCAGCGGATCCGATCCGGGCGGCGGCGACACCGGCGGCGACGCCGTGACCGGCTACGCCGTGGTGGCGGGCACCAACGGCGACGGCGTGCGCTGCCGCACCGGCGGCGACTTCGGCGCCAGCGTCGTCACCGTGCTGGGCGAAGGCAGCGAGGTCGCCCTCCGCGGCGGCGCCCTCGGCGTCTGGCAACCGGTGGTCTGCGCCGGCAGCAACGGCTTCGTCCACACCGACTACCTGTCGACCGGCGGCGTCCCCGATGGCGGGACGGACGGCGGCGTCGCCCCGGATCCGGGGACCGGCACCGACCCGGGCACTGATCCCGCCAACGGCGGCGGCTCCAACTCCGGCCTCGTGCCGGGCGAGAGCGCCCGCGTCGCCGGCACCAACGGCGACGGCGTCCGCTTCCGCTCCGGCCCCGGCTCCGACGCCGCGATCATCGCCGTCCTCGGCGAGGGCACCGTGGTCGCCGTCACCGGCGGCAGCGGGGACTGGGTCGGCGTCGCCGCCTACGGCACCACCGGCTTCGTCCACATGGAATTCCTGGTCCGCGACGACGGCTCCGGCGGCGCCCCGGACGGCGGCGGCACCACCCCCGACCCGGCCCCGGAACCGGACCCGGTTCCCGGCACCGACAACGGCGGCAACACCGGCGGCCTGACCTTCGGGGACCACGCGCTGGTCGATTCGGACCTCTACCTGCGCTACGACGCTTACATCGGCGCCGGGATCGCCGCCACCGCCCCCGGCGGCACGGTGGTCGAGATCACCGGCTCCCCCGCCAACGGCTTCTACCCCGTCAGTTGGGACGGCCTCGGCGGCTACATGTACGGCGCCTACCTGAGCTGGACCGACCTGCCGGTGACCGAACGCGGCGGCTCCGCCCCGGAGGCCCCCGCCCCGCCACCCCCGGCGGACAACGGCGGCGGCGGATCCGCCACCGGCAGCCAGATCGCCAACTTCGCCCTCGGCTACCAGGGCTACCCTTACGTTTGGGCGACCGCCGGACCGGCCAGCTTCGACTGCTCCGGCTTCACCTACTGGGTGATCCGGAACGTGCTCGGGATCGACATCGGGCGCGGCCTCTTCACCCAGGTCGCCGCCGGAACCCCGGTCTCGCAGGGCAACCTCCAACCCGGCGACCTGGTCTTCTTCCAGAACACCTACACCTGGGGCCTCTCCCACGCCGGGATCTACATCGGCAACGGCCAGTTCATCCACGCCGAGAACGAGTCGACCGGCGTCAAGATCAGCGACCTCAACTCGTCGTACTACGCGTCCCGCTGGTACGGCGCCGTCCGCATGACCTAACCGACCACCGGCCGGCCAAGGAGACCCGGCGGGCGCGGCAGTCCCGCCCGCCGGCGAGGGGGAACGGAAGGGGCGGGGTTCCGGCGGTGCCGGGACCCCGCCCTTTCGGCGTCGGCAACGATTGGTGGGAAGGCGCGGGCGCCCGGGGCAGCGCCGTCCGTGATCGCCGACCGGCGCCCGGGTCAGCCCGATTCGTCCGCCCCCGCCGGCTGCTCCCGCAGCCCCCGCAGCGGCGAGAACACCGCCGACAGCGGCGCCACCACCGCCCCGATCGCGAAGACCGCCAGCGCGGTCCGGACCCCGACCGCCGAGCCGAGCACCCCGCCGAGCAGCGCCCCAACGGCCCCGGCGCCGTAGACGACGAAGCGGTGGCTGGCGGTCACCCGCCCTTGGAGGGCGTCCGGCGTCACCGTTTGGCGCAGCGTCCATTGGTGGATGTTGGCCACCGTGCCTGTCGCCCCTTCCAGCGCCCGGGCCAGGGCCAGGGTCGCCACCACGGCCACGGTCGGTCCGGTCGCTAGCGGCACAAGCAGCCCGGCCAGCGCCGCCAGCGTCCAGCCGCCGATGATCACCGGTCCGACCCCGAAGACGCGGCCGGCCCACGGTGCCAACAGCGCGCCGGGGATCGCGCAGACCCCGCCGAGGGCGAAGACCAGGCCGATCGTGGCCGGGCCCAACCCCAGCTCCCGCGTCGCGTAGAGCACGTAGAGGGCGACGCCGGCGTTTAGGCAGGTGGTGGCCAGCACCGACGAGACCACGATCGGCCGCAGCAGCGGGTGGCCGACCAGCGCCCGCAGCCCGTCCCGGATCTGCCCCGCCAGCGTCGCGGTCGCGGCCGGCGGCACCGGCCGCGGCTCCGGGCGGCGAATCCCGCGCACCAGCAGCGCCGAGACCACGAACGAGACCGCGTCGAGCAGCACCGCCGCCGGTGCCCCGACGGCCTGGATCAGCAACCCGCCAACGCCCGGTCCGCCGGAGGCCGCCGCCGAGTGGCTGACCTGGAACTTGGTGTTGCCGTCCACCAGATCGGCGCGCCCGACCAGCGACGGGGTGTAGGCGTAGTGCGCCACCTCCCCGAGGACGGCCATCGTCCCGACCCCGAACGCGACCGCGCACAACTGCGCCAACCCCAGCGTCCCGAACGCCGCCGCCAGCGGCACCGAGAGCAGCAGCGCCGCGCTGCCGAGGTCGGTCCCAACCAGGATCGGGCGCCGCCGGACCCGGTCCGCCCAAACCCCGGCCGGCAAGCTGACCAGGACGAACGGCGCCTGCCCCGCCGCCGCCAGCAACCCCATCTGCCAGGGCGAGACGTCCAGCGTCGCCGCCGCGATCAGGGGCAGGGCCAGCGCCGTCACCTCCGTCCCCACCAGCGACACGCTCAGCGCCGCCCACAACCGCCGAAAATCGGCGTCCCGCCACAGCCGGCCGGCGCCCGCGCGCTCCGGCTCCACTCGCCCGGTCGAGGTCGCCGCCATCCCGCCCCCCTGGACGCGCCGGGCGATTACCGGCTACAGTATATTGACCGGTAAGACTGTAGCCATTCGTTGCTTACCGGTCAAGGCGATAATGGTGGTTTTCCGCTTTGGGGGCAGGCATGGGTACGAACCGACAGCACCGCGGTCGGGGCAACGACCCGGCCTTTCCGCGCCTGCTCGGGGGACGGCTCTGCCTCGATTACGTCAACACCATCGAAAGCCCGCGGGACCGCCCCCAGGACTTCCTGCGCGGCTACCCGGACGTGGTCCGCTGGGGTCGCCACGCCGGCGTCCTCGCCGATGCCGAGACCGCCGCCCTGATGCAAGCGGGCGAGCGCCGCCCTCAGGACGCAACCGCCGTCTTCGCCCGCGCGATCGTCCTCCGCGGGGCGTTGACCCGGATCTTCCGGTCCGTCGCCGGCGGCGGCGCGCCGGACCCGGGCGACCTCGACGCGGCGCGGGCCGAATACCTGATCGCCCTGGACCGCGCCCGGCTCGCCCCCGGCGGCGACGGATTCGCCTGGACCTGGGACGCCCCCAGCGCCCGGCCGGCGCTCGACCTGGGCCTTGACCTGGACATCCCCCTTTGGCCCGTCGCCCGCTCGGCCGTCGACGTCCTCACCGGCGACGACCTGTCCCGGGTCAAGGAATGCCCCGGCGCCGACGACTGCGGCTGGCTGTTCTACGACACCTCCAAAAACGCCTCCCGCCGTTGGTGCTCGATGGAAGGCTGTGGGTCCCGGGTCAAGATGCGGCACCACTACGCCCGCACCCGCGCCGGAGCCACCTAACTCGACCGGACGCGGCTATCGATACCAACCGCTCGTCCCGGTCCCGATCTTGACCACCCGACGTGTCCACCCCATCATGCCGAGCACCGCCCGAACGGGTCCCCGGGCGCCCAGACCCGCGCTCCATCTGACCCGGTATCCACCGGCCCATCGCCAACCCTTGGAGAACCCGCGATGAAACGCACCCTCACCGCCAGCATCACCCGCGAAGGCGACTGGTACGTCGCCCAGTGCCTGGACGTCGACATCGCCAGCCAGGGTACGAATCCCGACGACGCCCTCGCCAACCTCCGCGAAGCCCTGGAACTCCACTTCGCGCCGCCGACCGCGACGCCCCTCCCCGATCTGCGCCCGGTCGAAGTCGAGGTCAACGTTGCCTAAGCCGCTCCCGTACCGGGAAGTTAAACGCAAACTCGAAGCGGCCGGGTTCGTCGAAACCGGCCAGAAGGACAGCCACGTCAAGTTCGCCAAAATCACGATGGAAGGGACACGCACCGCTTTCGTGCCGCGCCACCACGACATTTCAGCCGGGGTGATGCGGAGCGTCATGCGCCAGGCTGGACGATCTCAGGAGGCCTTCGAGCGACTGTGAGTGGTCGTTCGGCAGAGACCCGCCAAGAACCCGCGCTGCCACAAGACGAGCAAGAACGCCGCCCGCCGCTGGAGTTCCATTGATGGCTGCGGCAGCCGGGTCAAGATGCGGCACCACTGCGCGCGGACGCGGCGACAATCCGACTCATCGGCCCCTTTTCCAGCGTTGAAATCGCCCTGCGGGCACCCGGCAACGCCGACAATGCCGCTCCGAAGCTGAGGCGGGCAGCGTTTCCCGTATATCGTCCTCTGTCGCCCGTGCTATACTTCGGGAAGTGGCGCATTCTGTCCCCCCGTATGGTGGTTCCTTTCGGTAGGGTCCCCCCGATCAGGCGCGGTTCAGGCACGGCATGTGCGACTGATGGCGCGGGCCGCAGAGGCGGTCCGCTGGGCGCCGCGCGTCGCCTTGGGGTCGGTCGGTTGGCACTCGACTCGTCCGCGACGCCCGGCACGAGACAAAGCGAGGTCAACG
>CADCWE010000101.1 GCA_902806325.1 uncultured Thermomicrobiales bacterium
GGTCGCAACCCGGCGACCCGTCCCGGCATCGCCCCCTCGTTCGGCCCGACGTTCGACGTCGAAGGTTACCTCCACTATCACGGCGCCGCCCTGGTCCGCCGCTTCGACGCCAACAGCTACCTCTACCTGACCCGGGCGATGGATCTCTACGATGTCGGCCGCGACGGCGGCGAGACCCCGTGGCTGGACCGGATCGCCGCCCCGGTGCTGGTGATCGGCGTCCGCTCCGACTGGCTCTTCCCGCCGGAGGAGGTCCGCGCCCTGGCCGACCGGCTGGTCGGACTCGGCAAGGATGCGGTCTACGCCGAACTCGACTCCCCCCACGGCCACGATGGGTTCCTCAAGGAGTGGGGCCAACTCGCCGCCGCGATCGGACCATTCCTGGATCGGGTCGCGGGATGAGCCGGTTCGGGTACGAGCTGCGCCCGCCGCGGGGGGAGAAGGACGATATGATCGGTTGCGGGGAGCGATGCGAGAGCCGGTACTTCTCGGCCCCGTCGCCCGGCGCTAACGAGCCGGGCGAGAACCCATAACCCGGCTGAACGACGCCGTTCGGGCCTTTCCACCGCGTGCTTAGCCCCGTACACGGGGCTCATGGGTTCTTCTAGCCCGGCTCCTTGGGGCCGGGCGGCGGGGCCAAGAAGTACCGGCTCTTGCCCGACATCGCCGGTCGGTTCGATCTGCCAGCCACGAGCATCGAAGAAGGAGCACCACCCATGTCCGACAGCGAGCAAGCCGCCCTCGGCACCACCGTCGCCAAGGCGCCGGAGGCACCGCGCAGCCCCGGCTTCGAGACCCTGGCCCTCCACGGCGGACAGGAAGCGGATCCGGCCACCGGCGCCCGCGCCGTGCCGATCTACCAGACCACGTCCTATGTGTTCAAGGATACGGAGCACGCCGGCAACCTGTTCGGCCTCAAAGAGTTCGGCAACATCTACACACGGATCATGAACCCGACCACTGACGTGCTGGAAAAGCGGATCGCGCTGCTCGAAGGGGGCGTCGCCGCGCTCGCCTTCGCCTCCGGTCAATCGGCGGAGACGATGGCGATCCTCAACCTGGCCTCGGCCGGCGACGACATCGTCTCCACCACCAGCCTCTACGGCGGCACCTACAACCTCTTCGCCCACACCCTGCCGAAGATGGGGATCAACGTCGTCTTCTGCGAGCCGACGCCGGAGGCGGTACGGGCCGCGATCACGCCTCGGACCAAGGCCGTCTACTCCGAAACCGTCGGCAACCCGGACCTGCTGACGCTCGACATCCAAGCCGTGGCCGACGTCGCCCACGCCGCCGGGGTGCCGTTGATCATCGACAACACCCTGCCGTCGCCGTACCTGGTCCGGCCGCTCGAGCACGGCGCCGACATCGTGGTCCACTCCCTGACCAAGTTCATCGGCGGCCACGGGACCTCGATCGGCGGGATCGTGGTCGACGGCGGGTCCTTCGACTGGGCCGCCTCGGACAAATACCCCGGCCTGACCCAGCCGGATCCCAGCTACCACGGCCTGGTCTACACCGACGTCTTCAACGCCGCCAACTTCGGCGCCAACATCGCCTACATCATCAAGTTGCGGGTTCAGGGACTGCGCGACATCGGTGCCGCGCTCAGCCCGTTCAACGCCTTCCTGTTTCTGCAAGGGGTGGAGACGCTGCCGTTGCGGATGGAGCGCCACTCCCAGAACGCGATGCAGATCGCCCGCTTCCTCGGCGAGCACCCGAAAATTTCCTGGGTCAACTACCCCGGGCTGGCCGGCCACCCCGCCTACCAGACCGCGACCAAGTACCACCGCGAAGGCTTGTTCGGCGCGATCATCGGGTTCGGGATCAAGGGCGGGATCGAGGCCGGGCGGACCCTGATCGATTCGGTGAAGGTTTTCTCCCACCTCGCCAACGTCGGCGACGCCAAGTCCCTGATCATCCACCCGGCGACCACGACCCACTCCCAACTCGACGAGAACGCCCAAAGCAGCACCGGCGTGACCGCGGATTACGTGCGGTTGTCGGTGGGTTTGGAAACGGTCGGCGACCTGATCGCCGATCTGGAGCAAGCGTTGGAGAAGGTGTAACGGCGGCCCTGGGGGTAGAACGCACCCTCTCCAAGCCCGGGACACCGACGCGGCGTCACCCGAAGCGTTCGCGCAGCCACGCCTCGGCGAACCGGTGCAGTTCTCGGGCCGGAAACAGCGCCGAGGCGCCACACCCGACCCTGCCCTCGCGGCCGACGCCCGCTACCAACGCCTGGCGGGCGATCGCGGCGAACGCCTCGTCGGCCGATTCCACGCCCGGCGTGGCGAGGATCTCGTCCGCTACCCGCTCGTATGGGAAGGCACCGTTCGACGTGTCGATGTCGTGGAAGGAGCGCCAGACTGTTCGCTCCCCGACCTGGAGCGGCATCCGGTAGACGACGCGGCGCTTGCCCGGCAGCGGCACGGTCGCCTCGGCGTGGTGGAGCAGGGTGATCGTGTCCAACGGCGCGCCCAGCATCAGGACCTGGCCGTCCGCCTCGATCAGCTTGGCCAGCGGCGAGCCGGCGCCGTAGGGGTCGTCCCACGGGTGGTCGGCGGTCAGCCACGCCGCGCGCGGGCCGAGGGCGACCATGCCCGCTTCCGGGTGGCGGCTACGGCGGGCGCCGGGCCAGGTCCGGATCCGTTCCGGCAGGCGGCCGTTGGCGTGGACCGCCTCGGCGGTGGCCGGATCGAACGCCGGCAGCTCGGCCTCGTAGGCCGTCCGCCAATTCTCCGGCCAGTCGTCCATCCCGTAGGGGTCGTCTTCCCATCCGGCGTAGGCCATGACGGTCCCTTCCGGACCGACCGCGTCCAGCAGGGCCAGGACCACCGTGCCGGTGCCGCCGACCACCCAGCCGAGGGCGCTGACGCGGGCGTGGACCATCGCCACGCCGCCCGGCGCCACGCCGAGGTCGCGCAGATCGGCCACCAGGCGGGACCGGGTGACCGGCGGCAGGGGGCCGTCGAGGACGGAAGGGTCGGGCATCGCGCTAACCCAGTACCTGGCCCATCGCCGTCAGCAGTTCGTCCGCCTGGGTCTCTTCCCAAATCAAGGGCGGCAGCAGGCGCAACGTCAGATTCCCGGCCGGCAGCGCCAGCACGCCGCGCTGTTGGAGACCCTTCAGGGTCGGGGTGACGCGTTCCTTGAGGTCGATCCCGATCATCATCCCGCGCCCGCGGACGGCGCGAATCTTCGGGCTGCGCAGTCCCTCGATCCGGGTCACCAAATCGGTGCCGAAGCGGGCGGCGCGGGCGTAGAGGCCGCGCGATTCCAGGATCTGGAGGGTGACCAGGGCGGCGCGGCAGGCGAGCGGGTTGCCGCCAAAGGTCGAGCCGTGGCTGCCGGGTTGGATTGTGGCGCTGACGGCCTCGGTGGTCAAGGTGAGGCCGATCGGGAACCCGTTGGCGAGCGCCTTGGCGGTGCAGATCACGTCCGGCGCGACCCCGCTCGCGGACATTGCCCACGGGGCTCCGGTGCGGAAGCCGGACTGGACCTCGTCGGCGATCAGCAGCGCGCCTTGGGCCCGGGTCGCCTCCCGGGCGACGCGGAGTAAGGCGTCGGAGGCGGGATAGATCCCGGCTTCGCCCTGGACCGGTTCCAGGATCACGGCCGCCGTTTGGTCGTCGACCGCCGCGACCAGCGCCCCGGCGTCGTCGAACGGGAGGTGGACCACCTTTAGACCCAACGGCTCGAACGGGGCGCGGTACTTGGGGTCGGCGGTGGCGGCCAGGGCGCCGAGGGTGCGGCCGTGGTAGGCGCGCTTGAAGGCGATCACCTTCGGCCGCCCGGTGGCGAGCCGGGCCAGTTTTAATCCGGCCTCGATCGCCTCCGCCCCGGAGTTGGAGAGGAACGACCGGGTCAACCCCTCCGGCGCGATCCGGGCGATCGCCTCCAGCAGTTGCGCCCGGACGTCGCTGCCAAAACTCTGGTGGCCGGTGGTCAGGGTCGCCAATTGGTCCGCCAAGGCGGCGGCGTACTCCGGGTCGGCGTGCCCGAGGACGGCGACGCCGTAGTTGCTCATCGCGTCCAGGTAGCGCCGCCCGTCCGCGCCGTAGAGGTAGGCGCCCTCGCCGCGGACCAGCGCCAGGTCGCGTTTCGCGTAGAGCGGGAGCAAATGATCGCGCTCGACGGCGGCGATTGCGTCCGGGGTCGTGGTTGGGGTCGCGGGAGCGGCGGTCATCGTTGGGTAGCTCCTCGTTCGGCTGGGATTTCCGGCGGCGGGGGAGGATTCGCGATCCGCACCGCCGGACAGTCCGATCAGGGCGCGGGCGACGGGAACGGCGCGTGCCGATCGGGGTTTGTCGTTGCCCGACGTCTGCCACGCCGTGGTCGCCAGGTCAAACGCGGCGTCCGGCACATCGTAGCGGATCGGGGAGATCCGGAGATCAGGGCTGAGGGTGAGGGATTCACCCGCGTACCACCGTCCCCTCCCCGGCAAGTGCCCGCGATACCGGCCGCTCCACCCGGGCGTCCGCGAACACCACCCGGCCCACTCCCCGCGCGATCGCACCGAGGGCGGCTTCGACCTTAACGACCATCCGGCCGTCGGCGGCGGCGAGGGCCGATGCCGGGTCGGCGGCGTCGATCTCGCGGATCAACGTGGTCTCGTCGCGCACGTCACGAAGCAGCCCCGGGGTGTCGGAGAAGAAGAGCAGGGCGGCGGCGCCCAGCTCCGTGGCCAGGGCCAGGGCCAGCTTGTCGCCGTCGACGTTGATCGGCACGCCGTCCTCGCCCAAGGCGGGCGGGGTCAGGACGGGGACGTAGTCGGCGTCGAGGAGCAGGCGGACGAGGCGCGGGTCGAGGGTCTCGATGGTGCCGGCGTGGTCGTCGCGCAGCACCTTCGGTTTGCCGTCCTCGGTGCCGCGGAGCATCGGCTTGCGCCGCCCGGCGGCGACCCGGCCGTCCATGCCAGACAGGCCGACCGCGTTCAACCCCGCCGCCTGAAAGGCGCCGACGACGGTCTTGTTGACCTTGCCGCAGTAGGCCATCAGCATCGCGTCCATCGTCGCCCGGTCGGTGTAGCGGGTGACACGGCCCGACGCCGAGGTGATCATCCGCGGCGGCATCCCGAGCGCGGCCGAGAGGCGGCTGAACTCGGCGTTGCCGCCGTGGACGATCACCGCCGGTTCGCCCATCGAGGCCAGATCGGTGGCGAAGTGGGCGTAGGCGGCGTGGTCGATCGCGGCCCCGCCGCCGATCTTGATCACGAGCAAGGTGCGTCCTGTCATCGGCCCTCGGTCCTCGGCTCGGGAGGCGGTGCGGAGGGATTCGATGTCGACCGGGGTCAGGCGCCGATGCGCTCCCCCGGATCGCGTGCGCCTCAGATCGGGTGCAATCCCGGAAAGCCCAATCCGGCCATCTCGTCGAAGCCGCAGCGGATGTTAAACGCCTGGACGGCCTGACCGGCGGCGCCTTTCATCAGGTTGTCGAGGGCGGCCATCACCACGACGCGGGTCGAGTCCGGGTCGCGCTCGAAGCCGACGTCGCACCAGTTGGCGCCGGAAAGGATCTTGGGGTCCGGGTAGCGGTGGACGCCGCTGGCCTCCTTGACCAGGCGCATGAACGGTTCGTCCTTGTAGGCGGCGCGGTAGATCGTCCAGAGATCTTTCTCCGGCAGCGGTTCCCGGAGAAAGACGTGGGAGGTGGCCAGGATCCCGCGCACCGCCGGGGTCGCGGTCGCGGAAAAGGCCACCGCCGGCGGCGCCCCGTCCACGGTCAGCTCCTGGACGATCTCGGCGGTGTGGCGGTGGCCGGTCGGCTTGAAGGAGCGCAGCGCGCCGGAGCGTTCCGGGTGGTGGGAGCCGAGTCCGGGGCCGCCGCCGGAGCCGGAGGAGCCGGTTTTGGCCTCGATCACCGCCGGGGCGGTCGTGTCGACCACCCCGGCCCGGTAGAGCGGGTACAGGCCGAGGATGGCCGTGGTCGACATGCAGCCGGGGCAGGCGATGGCGTCGGCGGTCCGCAGTTCGTCCCGATGCAGTTCCGGGATGCCGAGGGTGAAGTCGGGCAGCGTTTCGGGGGCGTTGTGTTCGTGGCCGTACCACTTTGGGTAGCCGGCCGGGTCGCGGAGGCGGAAGTCGGCCGAGAGGTCGATCACCACCGCCGCCTTGCGCCGCAGGTCCGGCATCTTCCCCATCGCGACGCCGTGCGGCAGGGCGAGGAACAGCACGTCGCACGGAGCGAGCGCATCGACGCTCGTGAACTTGAGGTCGGTCCGCTTGCGCAGGTTCGGGTGGACGGCGCGGACGAACTTGCCGGCGCTGCGCTCCGAGGTCACCTGGCGCAGGTTGGCCTCCGGGTGGTCCAGCAGCAAGCGGACCAGTTCCCCCCCGGCGTAGCCCGACCCGCCGACGACCGAGACGTCACACATCGTCGTTCCCTTCCGGTTGCTGATCGCGGCGCCGATACCGGGCACCGCCGGCGCCGTTCGTCGGTCCTTGGCGGCGATGCCAGCGCCGGGCATGGATCGAATTCGGGTCGGCGTCGACCGC
>CADCWE010000102.1 GCA_902806325.1 uncultured Thermomicrobiales bacterium
CTCGCCGTAGACCGCGCCGGGGCGGCGGGGGGCCTGGGAGATCCGGGCTTCGGCCCAGCCGCCGACGTCGACCGGGGCGAAGCCGATCTGGGCGATCAGGGCGGCGACGACGGTCTTGGCGGCGGCGTCTTCGCCGGCGAAGAACAGCGCCGCCCGCTCCTCGCCGGTGCGGCCCGCGGCGGCGGCCTGGAATCCGGCGGTCAGGGTGTTGAAGGCCTTGACCAGGCGGGCGCCGGGCATCCGGCGCGCGTTGACCTCGGCGGCGGTCAGCCCGTCGGGCAGATCCAGCGGACCGCCGGGGCCGAACTGGTTGGTGGTGTCGATCACGATCTTGCCGTCGAGCGGACCGGCGGCGGTGAGCGCGTCGTCGATCGCCCGCCAGGGGACGGCGAAGAAGACGACCTCGCCGAATCCGGCGGCCTCCCGGGGCGTGCCGGAGCGGGCGGTGGGACCGGCGGCGGCCACCGCCCGCGCCAGGGTCGCCGGGTCGCGGGAGAAGCTGAACAGCACCTCGTGGCCGGCGCGGGCGAACAGCCGCCCGGCGTTGGCGCCGATGTTGCCGGAGCCGATGATGCCGATGCGCATGGGTGGGGTCTCCTTGGCGGGCGTCGGACGAACCTCGGCGTCGGGGCGCCGCGTGCCGCGCCCACCGGCCGCGGGCCGGCCGTGGTGGTCGGCGTTCGGTGGGCTACGGGCGTGGCAACGTCGGGGCACGGCCCGCCGCGCCCCTATGCCCCCAACGCGGCGATCACCGCCTGGGCGGTGACGGCGCCGGAGTACTGCTGCTGGCCGGTGATCAGGCGACCGTCGCGGACGGCGAACGGTTTGAAGCGGCCCGCCCGGATAAAGTTGGCGCCGCGCGCCCTGGCCGCGTCCTCGATCCGCCAGGGCATCACCGGTTTGCCGACAAAGGCGTCGGCGTAGTCCTCTTCGACGTTGGCGAAGCCGGTCATCGTCCTGCCGGCGATCAGGGACGAGCCGTCGGAGAGTCGGACGTCGATTAGGGCGGCAACGCCGTGGCAAAGGGCGGCGGTCACGCGCTTGCGCTCGTAAAAGACGCGCAGGGCGCGCTGGAGGTCCGGGTGGTCGCGAAAGGTAAATATCGGCCCCTGGCCGCCGACCACGACGATGGCGTCGAAGGCGTCCGGGTCGAGGTCGGCCAGCTTCGGCGTTTGTTCGACCAAGGCCCAGAGGGCCGGCGTGGCCAGGAAACCCATCGTCAGCAGGTCGTCGCGGGAGTAGCCGCTCTCGTCGCGGGGGTCGCTCAGGGCGTCGAGGCGGCATGTGCCGCCGTCGGGGCTGGCGACGGTGACGGCGTAGCCGGCTTGGCGGAACTCGTGCCAGGCATGGGTCGGCAAGCCAACCATCTATCACCGCTGGCCGACCAAGGCCCACCTCGCGGCGGCGGCCCTGGCGGCGCTGCGGGACCAGGAGCCGACCCCGGCCACCGGGTCGCCGCGCGGGGATCTGGTCGCGGTTCTGGGCAATTTCCGGCGGTCGTTGCTGCGCCCGAACGGGTTGGCGACCATCGGCACGGTGCTGGTCGAGGAAGACCGCACGCCGGAGTTGCTGGCCGTGTTCCGCGAGCAGATGGTCCGCCCCCGGCGGCGGATGCTGTGGGCGATTCTGGACGCGGCCCGCGCCGCCGGGGAGCTGCGCCCGGAGGCGGATCTGGACGCCGCCGTCTCGCTGCTGGTCGGCTCCTTCTACGCCCAGTACCTGACCGGGGACGGGATTGGCGACGAGTGGCCGGAGCGGATCGTCGGCGTGGTCTGGGACGGACTGGCGGCGCCACGCGCGCCGGGCCGCGGCGGGGCGCCGGGCGCCGGACCATGACGATCGGACACGGCGCGGGGATCCCCAAACCGACCGGTTCGTGCTAGGATGTTCGTACAGTTGCCCGGTGGCAATTCTTTGGCGCACCGGCGGGGTTTCCCGGTCGGGGCGACCGGGGCGAAACCGGCGGCGGGCGACGCGCGTTCGAACGGGTGAAACGAGATCCCGGCACGGGGGTCGAGTGGTTGCGCTTCGCCACCGGGGCGAGGCACCGGTTGGGGCAACGCGGGGTCGACCGCGACGGGGAAGACGGCGATGGCGGGCGGGGCTTCGTTCCGGACGGATCGGATGCGGGCGGGACACGGCGGGCGGGTCCGGTGCGGCCTGGTGGCGGCGACGCTGGCGCTGCTGCTGGCGCTGCTGGCACCCCTGGGCGGCGCAGCGCAGGACACGGGGTCGGCGATCCAGCCGGTGGACGCCGCCCAACCGGCGGCGCCGCTCGATTGGACGCCGCCGACGCGGGTCTACATCCCCGAGACCGGGCACACCATCGATGGCCTGTTCCTCGATCTGTGGCGGGAGTGGGGCGGCACCAACGCGTTCGGCTACCCGGTGACGCCGGAGTTCACCGACGAGCGGAACCACACGATTCAGTACTACGGCTACTCCCGGTTCGAGTACTGGCCGGAGGGCGACGCCGACGGCAACACCGTCGTCCTGGCCGACCTCGGGCCGGAACTGCGCCCGGCGATGGTCCGCCGGAGCGTCTCCGCCTTCGGCCGCGGCGGGAACGGCCCGGCCCACCCGGTCGCGAGCGAAGCCGCCAAGGCGGCCAAGGCCTGGCTGCCGCTGCCCGAGACCGCCAAGAACAAGCCGCAGACCGACGACTGGCGGTTCGTCGAGTCCTCCCGCCACTCCGTCGCCGGCGAGTTCAAGACCTTCTGGGAAAGCGCCGGCGAGGAGTACCTCGGCGACCCGCTCTCGGAGGAGTACGCGATCGGCGGCACCACCTACCAGGTCTTCGAGCGCGCCCAACTCGCCTGGACCGTCGAGACCGGCACCACGATGATGCCGATCGGCCAGTTGCTGGCGACGAAGTACCGCCTGGATCAGGCGCCGGTCGGCCAGGGCGACGTGCCGATCTACGACGAGGCGCTGTTCGTGCCGCCCCCGCCGCCGGCCCCCGAGCCGGAGCCGATCGTCACCGACCCGACGACGGGCGTCCCGGTGGCCGCGGATCCGAACGCCGAGCGCTGGATCGAGGTCAACCTGACCAGCCAGTACCTGACCGCCTGGCAGGGCGACGTGGCCGTCAACGAGACCTACGTCTCCACCGGCCGGGCCGGCTTTGACACCCCGCCAGGCACCTACTTCGTCAACACCAAGCTCGAAAGCGAGACGATGGAAGGCGTGCTCGGCGGCGAGTACTATCTGGTCGAGAACGTGCCCTGGGTGATGTACTTCACCGACGTCGGGCACGCCCTCCACGGCGCCTACTGGCACAACAACTTCGGCGCCGTGATGAGCCACGGCTGCGTCAACCAGCCGATGGGCTTCGCCGAGTGGCTCTACGGCTGGGCCGGGATCGGGACGCGGGTCGAGATCCACTACTAGCCGGGGATCTCTCCCTCACCCCCAACCCCCTCTCCCGATGCGCGGGAGAGGGGGCTTTTTGTCCGCGCCGCTGGTCGGTGGGTCGAACCCGCCGTCGGCGATGCCGGATCGTCAGGGAAGGTCGGCGTGCGCCCGCGCCGCCACCGCGACGCCGGGATGCCCCGCGCGGCCGCCGGGGGACGTTTTTGGCCGCGCCGCAGCACCGGCCCACCCCCGTGCGCCCCTAGGAGGCGGCGGTCCCGGCGTCGTCGGCGTCCAACCGCTCCAGCCAATCGGCGGCGGCGCCGGTTTGGGCGAGGCGCAGGTCGAGGACGAGGCGGGCGAAGTGCGCGCCGGGGTCGGCGTCCGGGTCGTGGACGACGGCGAGTTGGGCGGCGAGGGCGGCGGCGAGGGAGTCGGTACGCGCGCGCTGGGCGGCGACGAGGGCGGCGGCGAGGGCGGGGTCCAGGGATCGGGCAAAAAAGAGCTTGACCAGGAACGAGAGGCGCAGATCTCGGGTGTGGGCGACGGGTTCGACCAGCCACCGGCGCAGCTCGGCGCGGCCGGCCGGGGTGATCCGGTAGACCCGGCGCGGCGGGCGCGCCGCCTGGGGTTCGAGGGTCGCGGTCGCCCAGCCGGCGCGGGCGAGGCCCTTCAAGTGGTGGTAGAGCATCCCCGGTTCGAGCCGGAAGACGGCCGCCAGGGGTTGGCCGGGGGCGAGGTGACGGGCCAGGTCGTAGCCGTGGCCGGCGCCGGCGTCGAGTTCCAGCAAGCCCAGCACGGCGTGCTCGGCCGGGGTTCCGGCGCCGCCCGGTCGTCGTCGTGGTCCGCCGCGCTCGGCCATCTCCCGCCTTTCTCGCCGGCGCGCGCCGCCAACCGAGGGACGCCCCGCCCCGCCTAGCTTAGCGTATCCTCTACCCCCCTTGACCCGGCGTGGGGGCGCCGGGGACGGCGGGGGGGGCGGCACGGCGGCGCGGGAGGACGGGGCGTGGACGGGCCGGAACTGCTGGGCGAGGTGTTCTCGTCGAAGGTGCGGGCGGCGGTGCTCGGCCACCTCCTGCCCCGGCCCCATTTGGGGTTCTCGCTGACCGACCTGTCGCGCGTGCTCGGGTTGCCGGTCAGCTCGGTCCAGCACGAGTGCTACAAGCTGGAGCGGATCGGCGTCATCAAGGCCCGCCGGACCGGCAGTTCCCGCCCGTACAAGGTGGTCGCCGGTAGCCCCCTCCGGGCGCCGCTGACGGCGCTGATCGCCGCCGCGCTGGGGCGGGAGCGGGTGCTGCGGGGCGCGGTCGACGGCGTGCCGGGACTGCGGGCGGCGTTTCTGGCCGGCGAGCTGCCGCCGGTCGGGGACGCCGGGGGCGGAGGGGCCGCCTGCTTCCTGGTCCTGGTCGGCGAGGTGCCGCTGGAAACGTTGGACGAGACCCACCGCCGGGTCGAAGACCTGCTCGGCGTGGCCCCGGCGACGGTCGAGCTGGCCTTTTTCCGCCCCAACGATTGGCAAGACCGGATCGCCCAAGGCAATCCGCATGCGCTGGGGCTGATGGCGGGACCGCGGACGGAATTGTTGGGGGAGGGGGATCACACCCGGTGACGACGGTCCGGAAACCGACCCTCGTCGTCGGCCAGTCCGGCGGCGCGACGGCGGTGATCAACGCCAGCCTGGTCGGGGTGGTCGCCGCGGCCAAGGAGAGCGGGCGGTTCGGGCGCGTGCTCGGGATGCGGCACGGGATCGAGGGGTTGCTTCGCGGCGACCTCGTTGACGTCACCGATCTGGGCGCGTCGACGCTGGATCGCCTGCGGGAAACCCCTTCGGCCGCGCTCGGCACCGGGCGCCACAAGCTGGCCGAGGGCGACCTCGACCGGGCGCTGGACCGGTTGCGCGGGTTGGACGCCCGCGCCGTGGTCTACATCGGCGGCAACGACTCGGCCGACACCACCCACCGGCTACACCGGCACGCCGCCGGGGCCGGGTACGACCTGGCGGCGATCGCCGTGCCGAAGACGATCGACAACGACCTCCCCGAAACCGACCACTGCCCCGGCTACGGCTCGATCGCCCGCTTTCTGGCCAACGCCGTCCGCGACGCGACCTACGACACCCTTGCCTCGCCCCAGCTCCACCCGGTCAAGTTCGTCGAGGTGATGGGCCGCGACGCCGGCTGGGTGCCGGCCGCCGGCGTGCTCGGCTTCGGCGGCGAGGAGGCGGACCTGGCGCCGCTGACCCTGCTACCGGAGCATCCCCCGGCCGACTTGGACGCCGTGTTGGTCGAGATCGCGGAGGTGGTACGGGCGCGGGGGTGGGCGGTGGTCGTCGTGCCGGAGACCCTGCGCGACGCGGCCGGGCGCCACTTCGGGGGCGCGGACCCGGAATACGTGGACGCCTTCGGCCACCCTTACCACGCCAGCCCCGGCGCGGCGTTGACCAAGGCGGTCACGCTGGGCCTGGGATTGCGGGCGCGCTACGACAAGCCCGGCACCTTCGCCCGAATGGCGATGGCGCTGGTCTCGCCGGTGGATTTGGCGGAAGCGGAGGCGGTGGGTCGGGAGGC
Source organism: uncultured Thermomicrobiales bacterium (assembly GCA_902806325.1). Classification (GTDB taxonomy): domain Bacteria; phylum Chloroflexota; class Chloroflexia; order Thermomicrobiales; family UBA6265; genus CADCWE01. The sequence goes on from CADCWE010000102.1 coordinate 5,919, forward strand.
GGCGCGGCTGACGGCGGCGGGCGAATCGGACCTGATGGTAACGCTGGATCGGGTCGGGGATAAACCCTACCGGTGCGTCGCCGGACGGGCGCCGCTGGCCGCGATCGCGAACCGGGTGCGGCCGTTCCCGCCCGCGTTTGTCGGGGCGGATGGCCGCTCGGTGACGGCGGCCTTCCGGGACTACGCGCTGCCGCTGCTAGGGGCCGACCCCTGGGCGCGGTACGCCCGGCTAGATGGGCGGGGCCGCCCGGTCTTGTAGCGCGGAATACGTTTCGTCCCGGATGGGTGCCCGGATGGCACATCGGGTGCGTACCGTCTCGCGAGAGGGACTTCGACCCTTGTTCAGTTGCGTCACGGAAGGACTTGCCACGATGGATACGAGCCAGCAGATGGGCTTCTCCGAGGGCGCCGACGTCGTCGGCTCCGACGGCAACAAGGTCGGCGAGGTCGTCGCCGTGCACCAGAACTACCTCGTCGTCGAGAAGGGCTTCTTCTTCCCGACCGACTACTACATCCCGACCAGCGCCGTCGCCTCCTCCGACGGCGACAAGGTCTACCTCAACGTGACCAAG
>CADCWE010000103.1 GCA_902806325.1 uncultured Thermomicrobiales bacterium
CTTCGCCGACGGCGGCTGCGGGATCGCGGTCGACGGCACGGCGACCGGCGGCGAGGGCGGCACCGGCGGCTACTCCGGCTGCGAAGTCGACCTCACCGAAACCGACGACGGCTTCTACGACGTCGACCTCGGCGGCGGCGAGGAAGAGTCCTGGTAGGGCATCGCCAGCAAATCGGCTCCCAAGAGGGCGGCCCCGGCATAGTGCCGGGGCCGCCCTCGTTTGTCCGTTGAGCGAAAGGCGCTCACCACGGCACGCCTGCTGCTGTCCTTCTCCCGTGCGGTAGACCGGGAGAGGGGTGGCCGCGGGCCGGGGTGAGGGCGTGCCGGAATGAGGGCTTGCCCCCTGCCCTCCTACCCCCCCAACACCAGCACCACCAGCGCCCCCGCGCACAGGTAAGGCCCGTAAGGGATCGGATCCCTCCGCCCGACGCGCTTGGTCGCCAGCAGGAAGACGCTGCCGAGGGCGGCCAGCACCATCCCCAGGAACAAGGCCGAGACCACGTCCGGGTAGAGCACCATCGCCGCGATCAGCGCCGCCAGGTAGACGTCGCCGAGCCCGAACGGGACCACCTTCACGTCGCGGTAGATCAGGCCCGCGAGGACGAAGAAGAACGCAAACACGAGGACCGCGCCGAACGCCGTCAGGACGGCCTCCAGCAGCGTCTTCGGCCCGTCCGCGAGCGCGAACGCCACCGCCAGCGCCATCCCGGCGTAGATGGTGTTGAGGTGGATCAAGCGCGTCCACCAGTCGACCAGCAGCACGACCAGCAGCGGCACCGCGAAGACCAGCACGGCCGCCAACGCCCGCGGTTCGTCGAACCGCGCCGCGGCCAGGGCGAAGTACCCGGCCACCACCAACTCGAACGCCACCCGCTTCGCCGGCTGCGCCGCGCCGCAGACCGGGCACCGCCGCGCCACCAGGAACCCGACGATCGGCAGCCAGCCGAGTGCCGGCAACACCGCGCCGCAGGCGTTGGCCGCGCAGGTAGGACCGGACCCCAACGGCCGCTTCCCGGCCTGCGCCGTGCTGACCACCCAGACCGCCGCGCCGACGAAGAGGCCGACCAGCCCCAGCAACGCGACCACCAACCCGCTCACCGCCGTTCCTCCCGCGCCCGTTCCGCCGCCGCCAGCATCGCCGCCAACGGCGCGGGGCGCCCGGTCCACAACGCCAACGCTCGCGCCCCTTGGTGGACCAGCATGGGCAACCCGTCGAGCGTCCGCAATCCCAGGAGGCGGGCGTTTCGGAGGAATTCGGTGTCGCGGTAGGTCAAATCGACCACGATCGCGTTGCGCGGCAACAATCGCAGGAGTTCCGGCGCCACCGGCGTTTCGCCGGGGTGCCAACCCGCGCTCGTGGCGTTGACCAGGAGGCTGGCCGAGCGGATCTCCCGCGCGAGGGTCGCCGCATCGGCGCCCGTGGCCCGCAGCGAGGTCGGCCGCAGATCCTCCGCCAGTCGCGCCGCCCGCTCCGGCGTCCGGTTGGCGATCGTGATCCGCGCCACCCCCATCGCTTCGAGCGCCAGGATCACGGCCCGCGCCGCGCCGCCGGCGCCGAGAATCAGCGCCGCCCGGGAGCCGGGGTTCCGGCAGACCGCACCCAAACCGGTGGCGAAGCCGTGGACGTCGGTGTTGTCGCCGCTGAGGACGCCGTCGCGGTGGACGATGGTGTTGACCGCCCCGGCCCGTCGCGCCAGGGGCGAGACCTCGTCCAGCAGATCCATCACCGCGCCCTTGTGGGGAACCGTCACGTTCGCGCCCAGCACGTCCGGCGCCCGCAACCCGGCGATTCGCGCCGGCAGTTGGCACGTGGGCGTCGGCCACAGTTCGTAGGTCGCGGTGATCCCCAGCGCGGCCAGCCCCGCGCCCTGCATCGCCGGCGAGATCGAGTGCGCGACCGGGTCGCCGATCAGCCCCAGCCGGAGGGGATCCGTGGAACCAGCGCCCATCAGCCGGTGGACTCGGCCGGCGGCTCCTCGACCGGGACGATGTCGGCCGGAGCGTCGCCTTCGGCGGCGTCGCCCTCGGGAGGAACGGCCGCGCCGTTGCAGGTTCCCAGGTAGGTGCAAATGTTTTGCTCGTGTTCGGCAAGGTCGGCGGTAAAGACGTGCTCCCCCGTCTCGTCCTGCTTGGCGACGAAGAACAGGTAGTCGTTCTCGTCCGGGGTCAGGACGCCCTGGATCGAGGCCAACCCCGGATTCGCGATTGGGCCGGGCGGAAACCCTTTGTAGACGTAGGTGTTGTACGGGTTATCGATCCCGGTTTGGCTGCCGCCGACCTTCGGCCACCAATCCTCCTCGGTTCCGATCACGTATTGCACCGTCGGGTCGGCTTGAAGCAACATGTCCGCCTCGATCCGGTTGAGGTAGACGGCGGCGATGATCGGTCGCTCCTTGCGCGCCTGGGCTTCCCGTTCCACGATCGAGGCGAGGGTGACCACCTCGAATAAGGACAACCCCATCTCCTCCGTCCGCGTCCGCAGCTCGGGGTTGTACTTGGCGTCGAAATTCTGCAGCATCACCTCGACCGCGTCGGCCGCGGACATGTTGGAGGTGATCGTGTACGTGTCCGGGAACAAGAACCCTTCCAGGGTGGCACCCTCCGGCAACCCCTCCAGGAACGAGAATCGCTCGGAGTAGTCTTCTTTCGTCGCCTCGATGAAGGCTTCCGCGCCTCCTTCCAGATTGGCTTCTTCCAGCGCCGCCGCGATCTGCTCCGTCCGCCACCCCTCGATGATCGTCACTTGGGTGGAGGTCTCTGCTTCGTCGTCCGCTCCGGCGTCCCCTTCGGCGGCCCGTTGCTCCCCGCCGCCGGTCATCACGTCGACGATCTCGGGTACGCTCATGCCCTTGCGAAGGTTATGTTCGCCGACGACCAGGTCGACACCGGAAAGTCGGATCTGGGTCTCGAAGTAGGTCTTGGAGCGAATCAGGCCCTCGTCTTCCAGTTTCGCCGCCACGTCGCTCGCGCCCTCGCCGTCGGCGACCGCGACGGTGACCGGCCGCCCGGCATCGTCGGCCCGGACCTCGTCCAGGTAGTAGGCCATCGCCCGCGTCGCGCCGACCGCGACCAGCAACCCGATCCCGGCGATGGCGACGATCTTGATGGTTTGCGTCAGAATCCGGACCACTGGCACACTCCCCCCGCCGCCTCGGCGCGGCGAGTAGCTTGCCCGAACACGATCCCCGAAGGAGCGCCCCGATACCGCTCATTGTAGACCCCGCGTCCAACGACGACCAAACGGCGGCGTTCGATCCGGCCTCACCAGCGCCGTGGGCGAACGACCCGCGCCCGCCACTGATCGTGGTCGTCGGACCGACCGCGGTCGGCAAGACCGCCGCCGCCGTCGCCCTGGCCCGCCGGTTCGGGGGCGAGATCGTCAACGCCGATTCCCGTCTCCTCTACCGGGGGCTGGACATCGGCACCGCCAAACCGACCGTCGACGAGCGCGGCGGCGTCCCCCACCACCTGATCGATGTTCTCGGCCCCGCCGAGGATTTGTCCCTCGCCAACTACCAGGATCTCGCCCTGGCCGCAATTCGCGCCGTCCACGCCAGGGACCGGCTCCCGTTCCTCGTCGGCGGCACCCCGCTCTACGTCAATGCGACCGTCGAAGGCTGGCGCATCCCCCGCGTCCCCCCCAACCCGGCCCTTCGCGCCGACCTGGAGGCCGAAGCCGCCGACCACGGGTTGCCCGCGCTCGCCGCCCGCCTGTCCGCCGTCGACCCCGCCGCCGCCGCCCGCTCCGGCACCAATCTCCGCCGCGTGATCCGCGCCCTGGAGGTCTACGACGCGACCGGCGTCCCAATGTCGGCCCAAGAAGGCAAGGGCCCCGCCCCCTTCTCCGCCCTCGAACTGGCCCTGACCATGCCCCGCGAGGACCTCCACCGTCGGATCGGCGCCCGCACCGCCGAGTTGGTCCGGCGGGGGCTGGTCGACGAGGTTCGCGCCCTCCTGGCCGGCGGGCTTTCCCCGGACGCCCCCAGCCTCGGCGCCATCGGCTACCGCCAGCTCCTGCCCCACCTGCGCGGCGACGAATCCTTGGCCGAGGCCGTCGCCCGGATCGAAACCGACACCCGCCGCTACGTCCGTCACCAGGAAACGTGGCTCCGCCGCAACCCTCGCCTGCACCGGCTCGATGTCACCCAACCCGGCTGGCTCGGCCGCGCCGCCGCCACGATCGCCGCCTTCCTCGCCGCCCGATCCGCTCCGGGCGAAGCGGCCCGCGCCGACGGGTGACGTTTTGAGGAACCGGACGATCGGCGCCGGCCGCTTCCCTGCCGTAGCATGAGGCCACGACTGCCTGGTGCGGCGGGGCGGGGTCAACGGGAAGCGCGCTCCCGCCGACCGGCCCTCAAGCGCCGGGCCAGACCCCATCAGCCCCGTGAACGGGGCCGCGCCTTGGTCGTTGGCGCCGATTCCGGGTGCAACCGGTTGTTGGCCGGCTTATCGGTTTGGCCTGGGGTCATTAGTCCCGGGCGGCGCGCTCGCCGCGTCCCGACGCTCCCGCCACCGACCGCACACCTCGCCCACCACCCCAAAGGGGAAGGCCGACCCGTCCACGGAAATCCTGGTCGTCGATCCCCTCCGCCAGATCGACTCCAAGGCCGAATCCGCCTTCCGCGCCAGGGGCTGGAAGAGCACCGTCACGGCCGACCGCTGGGGCGCCTTCACCGGCGCGCTGAAACGCGTGCCGGACATGGTCGTGCTGCACGGCGACGGCGTCACCGGCCAAACGGTCCACCTCTGCCAGCGGTTCAAGCACACCCCCCTTCAGCGTTGGCATTCCCTTGGTCCTGATCGAGGACGCGGTGCCCCCGACCTGGCTCCTGACCGGGTCGCCGGTTGACGCCGTGGCCCAATCCCCCTGGGAACCCGACGACCTGGTCCATCAGATCGAGATGCTCTCGCCCCCCTCGACCGCCACCGAGTTGATGGACGATCCGACCAATTTCCCCCGCCGCCGCTCGGTGCTCACCGAGTTGGAGCGGCGGATGGTGACCCGCGAACTCTTCGCCGCCGGGATCCTGACGCTGCGCGAAGCCGACGCCTACCGCCAGGACTACAGCCGCACCGGCCTGGACCATTTTGTCGTTCTGCTGAGCGTGATCTTGCGCCGCAACGCCGCCGGGATGTCCCCGGTCACCACCGGCGACCTCGACGAGGGCAGTTTCCTCGTCCTCGGTGCCTCGACCACCGTCCACGAGATCGTCGCCTCGACGATCCGCGACGGCGAGACCCTGGTCCCCGCCTATGACGAAATGGACGGCCCGTTCAAAGACCCGAGCCAGCAGACCGGCGCCGCGACCTGGATCGGCGTCCAAGGCGCGCTTTGCTCGGTCGAACCCGACCGCTTCGACAACGCCCTCCAGGTCGGCTTCGTCCTCGCCGAAACCCTCGCCGCCGGCAACGAGGTCGTCCGCCAGGTCACCACCCGCGTTTCGGCGCACGACACCAGCCGGGTGGCGGCGGATTAGCGGTTCCCGCACTCGAGCCTCGAACCGGTGCGACGCGAAACGACCCGACCCCGAACCGGGCGACCAACCGGCCACGGCTGGAACCACGCCCGGTCCCAGCCAAGCATATTCCGCACTTCTGCATCAAGGTATACTGTTATTCACGGTTTGCGATTGATTCCCGCGCCAGAAAGCGAGGCCCTTCCCTATGGTCGCTCCCGCCCAAACACCCGACGTCATCGGCTACGCCCACCCCGACGTGCTGGTCACCACCCAATGGGTCGCCGACCACCTGGACGACCCGTCGGTGCGGATCGTCGAGTCGGACGAGGACATCCTGCTCTACGAGATCGGCCACGTTCCCGGCGCCGTCAAACTGGACTGGCAAACGGACTTGCAGGACCCGATCGAGCGCGATTTCGTCGACAAGGCCGGCTTCGAGGCGCTGCTCGGCAAGGCCGGGATTGGCAACGACACGACCGTGGTTTTCTACGGCGACAAGAACAACTGGTAGGCCGCCACCACCTTCTGCCGTTCCCCTACTTCGGGCACGCGAATTGCCGGATCATGGACGGCGGGCGCGCCCTCTGGGAAGCCGAAGGTCGCCCGTACACCCGCGCGGTGCCGTCCCACGCCGAGACCCGCTACACCGCCCAGGATCCGGACCCGAGCATCCGCGCCTTCCGCGACGACGTGATGGCGGTCGTCAACGCTGGTGCTCCGGCCCTCGTCGACGTCCGGTCGAACCCGGAGTACACCGGCGAAGTGATCCACATGCTCGGCTACCCGCAGGAGGGCGCCCAGCGCGGCGGCCACATCAAGGGTGCCCGCAACATCCCCTGGGCCAAGGCGGCCAACGCCGACGGCACCTTCCGCCCGGTCCAGGAGTTGCGGGCGCTCTACGAAGGCGAAGGCATCACCCCGGACAAGGACGTGATCGCCTACTGCCGGATCGGCGAGCGCTCCAGCCACACCTGGTTCGTCCTCAAGTACCTGCTCGGCT
>CADCWE010000104.1 GCA_902806325.1 uncultured Thermomicrobiales bacterium
TCCGACGATGAGATTCCTCACTCCGTTGGGAATGACCTGGGAATGGGGGTGTTACTCGACGCCTGTTGCCCACACCAAACAACTATTATTTCGTGAGATTACCTCCTCTGTTCCTACTCCTCCCCCAGCAACCCCAACTGCACCCCCTGGTCCGACTCGGGCGGCCGGTCGAGCTGGCCCAGCTTGCGGGCCAACTGCTCGGCGTTGACCGTCGCGTAGTTGCGCCGGTTATTGTTGAACATCACGTAGACCTCGTGCGCGGACTCGGCCAGCTCCCGCACCTTCGGCACCCACTCGTCGAGTTCGGCCGAGGTGTAGAGGTAGTCGAAGCGCTCGCCCGTGGTCTCGACTTTTTTGTACCAGGTGCGGGTATTGCGGCCGTGGAGGCGAACGTAAGCCAACGACGGCAGCGTGACCGCCGGCACCAGCGGCGTGGTGCCGGTGCCGACCTGCGGCGCGTCGACCACCACGTAGCCGAGGCCCAGGTCCGAGAGCAGGCCGAGGGTTTCCGGCACCCGATCCGGTTCCAGCCAGGAGGTGTGGCGGAACTCGACCACCACCCGGTCGTCCTCCATGTGCGCGGCGACGCGCTTGAGGTAGTCTCGGTGCTTCTTCTCGTCGACGAACCAGGGTGGGAATTGAAACAGCACCGCGCCGAGTTTGCCGCCGTCCACCAACGGCTCGTAGGACATCCGGAACGCCTCGAATGCCGCCTTGGTCGGCGGCTCCTCGCGCCGGTGCCAAGTCAGGACGCCGTACGCCTTGACGTTGAACACGAAGTTCTCCGGCGTCTTGGCGACCCAGCCGGCGTAGTTGCGCGGCGGCAGGAGGTGGTAGTAGCTGGCGTTGACCTCCACCACCGGGTAGCGGTTGGCGTAGTAGGAGATGCGGTCGGTGGATTTTAGCCCCGGCGGGTAAAAATCCTCGTGGTCGCCCCAGGCGCAGGTGCCGACGCGGATGATCGCGCCGGCCCCCTCGCCCGCGTGCTCGCCGTCCAAGGCTTGGCCAGCCTTCCCTTCGTCGGGCATCGCGGTTCTCCCGGTCAGGCGGTCGCCGGTGCGCGCTCCGGCGCCGGATCGCGGCCCGGCGCCTGGGCGTCGACCAGCGGTCGCCAGGCACCGTCCAGGCCCTCCTCGCCAACGCCGTAGAAGACCCGCAGCCTGCCATCCTCGGCGTCGCGGGCGACGAGGTTGTAGCGCTGGTCGCCACCGCGCGGTTTGTGGCTTTTCCAGTAGCCGAGGTCGCCAGTCCAGCGGATCTTGCCGGCGGCGACGGCGTTGGCATCGTGCTCCCGGATCGCGTAGCGCCACAAGCGGCGTGGCGTTTCGGCGGTCACGTTGTGGACCAGTTTGTGGTGCCGCAGATCGTGCAGGGTGTAATAGGTGACGCCGTCCTGGTCGTACGAGGCCACGACTTCGACACCCGATCCGGGTGCCACCGGATCATCCGGCGCGTCCTCGGATACCTCGACCGTCCGATCCACGCCCGGCGCGGTCGGCGCGCTGGCCCGCCGGCGGCCCGCGCGCCGGGACCTGGCCGGTGTCGCCACGGCGTCGGGCGTAATCGGCGGTTCGGCGGCGTCTGGCGCGGTGCCGTTGGACGACGGACTTGGGGCGATCGGCGCGGGCGCGACCACCGGCGGCGCGACCGGCGCGGGCGCCATGCCACTCCCGCGTACCATCGCCACGATCTCGTCCCGCTCCGCCGGCGCGGATTCCCCCTCGCGGCGGACCAGGATGGCGCCGCCCGCCAACGCATACGGCTGCTCGGCGCCGACCGGTACGCGCAGGACCAGCACGTTCTTGCCGTCGGCGGGGATGGTCTCGATCTCGACGATCGGGGCGGGCGAGACCTGGGCCGCGATCTCGGCTTGCAACGCCGCAACTGCCGCCGCCGCGTCGCCGACGCCGGCGATCGGCCGCTTTTCGAACGGGCTGACCCCGGCGTAGACCGTGCCGCCGCCGGTATTGGCGAACGCAACCAGGTCCCTCAGGACGTGGGTCATCCCGGTCCGCTTCGTCGTCAGACTCTCGTGGAACGCCTGCTCGGCCGTGTTGCCGTCGGCGCGGGCCGCCTTGATCGCGGCGGCGGGGTCGGTGTAGGCGACGTACGGCCGCGTGCGGTCGAAGTCCTGACCCAGGAACAACGCGCGGAGGTTGGCGAACGAGACCGCCGGCAGCAGCACCTCGGTCGCCCGGTCGCCGATCCCGAGGTTGGTCTCGCGCAGCGGGTCGCGCTCCAGGCGGTGCGCGTCCGACCCCTGGATGCAGTGCATGCGGCGCGGGTACTCCGGCTTGGTGCCGTTGAAGAAACGGGCGGTCGAGCGGCGGTGCATCCCCAGCGCGAGGTCGGTCACCTCCAGCGCGTGGAGGTGCTCGTCCTGGGTGTAGGCGATCTTGGTCTGGCCGCCAAAGCGCATCCCCTGCATCGCGATGCCGTGGGTGGAGTTGACGTGGGCGCCGATCACCAGCGCCCCGTGGTCGCTCAAGATCTCGTAGGCCTTCAGGACGTCCGAGGTCGCGCCGACCTCGCCGGAGCCGAAGCGCTCCTCGGGCACCCCGAGCAGCAGCAACAGGTGCTCCATCAGGCGGACCGACGTCGCCTCCGGAAAGATGGCGAGGATGTGGAACCCGAACGTGGCGGTGAACTCGAACCCCGGCAGCAGCAGCATGGAGCCGAGGAGCCGCCGGTATTCGGCCAAACGCGCCGCTTCGGCGGGCTGGAGCCGGTCCAGATACTCCAGCAACTCCAGATCCTCGATCTCGCGCCAGAGATTGGCGTAGCCCCGCACCGAGTTGTGGTCGGTGAAGGCGAGGATATCGAGACCGCGGGCTTCGGCGGCGCGCAAGATGTCCAGCGGGGACACCTGCGGCTCCTGGTAGTCCACCGAAGCGGGGGTGTGGAGGTGGAGGTCCATCCGCCGCCAAAGCGTCTCGGGGACCGGATCGGCTCGGAAATCGCGCTCCGTGGAAGGGCGACGGCGACGGCCGGCGCGACCCGAGCGAGGGATGTCCACCGCGCCGTCGTCGGTGGGTTGGGAACCGGTAATCGTCAACCTCCTTCCGGTGATCCACCACGACATAGAAACCGTCGTCCGAACCCGACAGGACGGGAAAACCGACCGTTTCGCGTCCGACGATCCGTAGTTTAGCATGGCATCGTGTCAGCTTGACGATAATCGATCGTCCGTGGCCGGAGGCGGTTTGGCCCGTGCTAAAATCCCGGTGAAGCCTTCGCCGGTACGATCGACGGTTGCCGATCGTGTCGCCCCAATCCTTGCCTTGGCGGGTCGTTCGTCGCCCCCAGGAGAAGGACCGATGGCGCTGTTCGCGCTCGCCCACCATCGGCAGGACGTTCCTCCGTCCGAGTGGGCGCATTCGATTGCGACCGTGGTCGTGACCGCACCACGAGGTCGGCGATGAACGCCACGTTGACGCTCAACATCCTGCTCGCGGCGATCGTGGTCCTGTTCGTGCCGCTGGGGATCTGGCGCGGCGCGACCGCCGAGGCGCTCGTCTCCGCGGGCATCCTCTTCGGCGCGGCCCTCGCCGACGCCTGGGCCGCGCCGTTGGGTGACGATCTGGCCGGGTGGTTGGGCGTCCGCGTCGACGCGACCCAGGTCGTTGTCGCCGGTCTCGCCTTGGGCGCGGCGCTAGGGTTGGGGTATGCGGCCGGGGCGACGATCGGGCGTCGGCCAAGCGGAGTCGGCGAACGCGCCGCCGGGGGCATCCTTGCCGCGATCAACGGTGCCCTCCTCGTTGGCCACGCCGTCCGCTTCGGGGACCGGTTCCTCGACGCCGGCGGCGACGACGGCGCCCTCGACGACGGTATCGTTTCCGGCGCTCTGGTCCATCATTTCGGGTCGGTCCTCGTCGTGGCGGGGATCGCCGTCGCCGCCTGCGTCGCGGTCGCGCTCGTGCTGCGCCGGGGGCGTCCGGAATCGTCGCTGCCCGTCACCGCGCTCGCCTCGGGACCGGAGCGCGGGGACACCGCCGGTCTCGCCGCATCGCGCCATCGCGTCGTGCGGGTCCCGCGGGCCGCCGATGCCGGGAAATTCGAACCCCCGGTGGCCGACGGCGACTGGAACCACGATCGTGCCAGGGGCGGCGAGGAGATGCCATCGCCGCGTTGGCCGGCCGCCCCCCGACCCGTATTACGGTCACCGGTCGAGCGTTCTTTCTCCTCATCCCCTCCCCGACCAGCCAGCGCGGATCCAGCCAGGGCGGATCACCCACCTCCCCGAACACCCGACTCCGAACCGGATGTCGCGGTCGGCGAGGCCGTGGTCGAGCAGTGGCTCCAGCGTCCCGACCGTCCCCCGCGCCCGACGCTGGTGCCGCCCCCGTCGGCACCCCGTTCCGCCGCCCCGTTCGGTCAAGACTCCGCCGCCAACCGCATCGTCGAACTGGCGACGGAACGGCGCGACCAGCGTCGCGGAGGCGCCGCTCCGGATCCCGGACCCGACCCGGCTGGCGCCCCGGTGACGTGCCGCCGTTGCCGTTCCCTGATCCGCCCCGGCGAGGTCCGCTGCCCCACCTGCGGCACCGAGCGCTGACGGCTTACGACCCCGGTTCCAACCGTCGGCTCTCCGGCGGCAATCGGAGACCTCCCTCGACGAAACGCAACCGGGCGGTCTCACCCGGAAACACCCGCATCACCCAGGCCGCGTCGCTCGACCACCCGCTAGCAGTCGGCCGGAACGCCGCGCTCGGCGCGACCACGGCCTCGGTCCGCGCGGCGCCTGGGGGATCGTCCAAACCGCCCGAGCAGACGAGCACCGCGGTGACCCCCATGACGGGCGGGAACCCGGTCGCCTCCGCTCCGTCCGAGCGTGCCACCACGGTGGTGCCGCCACGCCGGATCACGGCCCGCCAGGCGGGATCGTCGACCGGAGCGGCGAGGGTCGCGGCGGTTTCCACGGTGACGGACGTCCCGCCGGGCAAGGCGATCCGGCGCGATCCTTCGAAGACGATGACCCCGCCCAACGCCGTGTTCGCGGCAGCGGAAACCGGTCCCGCCGACAGCACCCGGCGCACGTCCTTGGCCCGCCGCGCGGCGACGGCCAATTCCACCCCCGCCTCCCCGGCCGCCAGCACCAGCACGTCAATCCGCTGCACCGGTCCGGGCATCGCCGCGCCGAGCGCGTTCCCGAATTCGGCCGGGTCTCCCGCGCCGAGGACGAGGATCCGCGCCTCCCCGTCGGTCACCAGCAGCGCCAGTTCGTTCCCGGCCCCGAGCGCGGCGATCGCCGGTTGACGCAACGTCGCGCTCCTCGCCCAGGCGACGCCGCCGCCGATCAGCGCGACGACGAGGGCCGCCGCGATCACGACCGTGTGCGTCCGCCTGAGTCGCGACCCGCTCAACCACCTTCGCCAGGGATGCATCGCGCTACCGCGTGTTCGAATCGGCGTCGTAGAACACGATCTCGACCTCGGTGCCCGGCGGTACGAAGCCACCCAGCTCGGCACCGTTGCCCCGCACCGCGACGACGTCCCCGTCGCGGATCGTCCCGTCGTCCAGATCCAGGCCCAGCTCCTCGACCCCGTTCCGGTCCACGCCGACCGGCTCCGCGGCCAAACCCAACCCTTCCAAGGCGGTTTGGGCCTGCGCCACCGGCTGCCCGAGCAGTTCGGCCGGAATCGGCACCACGTCGCCCGCGCTGACCAGCAGCGTGACGGTGTCGCCGACGAACGCGGCGTCGCCCGGTTCGACCCCGACCACGTTGCCTTCCGCCACGTCCGCGCTCGGAGCCGGCTCTTCATCGACGCCCAGCCCGCGCTCCTCGAGCGCCGCCCGCGCCGCGGCCGCCGGTTGCCCGCCGAGATTCAGCGCCGCGATGTCGACCCGGCCCGTGCCGAGGCTGCGGCGGACGAGCACCGTGCCGCCTTGCTCGAGCGTGGCGTCGGGAGGCGGGTCCTGCTCGGCCACGGTATCGATCGGCACGTCCGGGTCGTAGACCGACTCGCGATCCACCTCCAGCAAGAACCCCCGGTCGTTGACCGCGTCGGTCGCCGCCGGAATCGTCAGGCCGATCAGATCCGGCACCCCAAGCGCGGTCGGCGCTCCGGTCGGGGCCGCGATCGGCGGAACGGTTGCGGTCGGTGCGGCGGCGGCCCCGGTCGTCTGGGCCGTCGCGGCGATCGCGGCCGGGGCCGCCGCCGTGGCCGTCGCCGCCGGCGGCGTGGTCGGGTCGTCGCCGGAGGACGCGAAATCGGCCAGTCGGGGCGAGAACCGGAACCCGAGCCAGATCAAGGCGACCAGACCGATCAGGATCGCGCTCCCAATCGCCCACGTCGCGCACCCGACGTCGTCGCGAACCGCGTCCGGCTGAGCCGCCCCGGCGCGCGCCGGGGGCA
>CADCWE010000105.1 GCA_902806325.1 uncultured Thermomicrobiales bacterium
CCGGTAGAGATGCAAGCGCTTGAATGTGTCTTTTGGCATCCCAACGGCGAGCCTGAATCAACACCAAGCCACCGACCTCGATTCGTTTTGGCAGGGTCGAACATGGTCATTTCTCGGGGGACTAGCGCCAATCCCCCACCCGCCGTATCCTGCGCCACGCGGCGCCGATGCGGTCGCCGCTGGGACGCATTCAATGGAGGGGACTCGACCATGGCTCGGATCATGGACCATCGCAACCGCCTGTCGCGGCGGACGCTCGTCGGCGGCGCCGCCGGGCTGGGCGGCGCGGCGCTCCTCGGATCGCGGGGGCGAGTCGTCCTCGCGCAGGGGACGCCGAGCGCGGATTTCGACGACGTCGTGCGGGTGGGGATTGTCACCTCGCGGTCGGGGCCGCTGCAGAGCTACGGCGAGCAGTATCTGTCGGGGTTGGAGGTCGGGCTTCGCTACGCCACCGGCGGCACCGGGGTCGTCGGCGGGCACACGATCGAGTTCGAGATCAGCGACGACACCGGGGTCCCCGACGTCGCCGTCAACCAGGCCAAGGAGCTGATCGGCGACGGGGTGACGATTTTGGCCGGGTCGGTCGTCTCCGGGGTCGCGCTCCAGGTCGCGCCGCTGGCCGAGCAGAACGGGATCCTGTTTATCTCCGGCCCCGCTGCGACCAACGACGTGACCGGGATCAACGACTACACCTTCCGCTCCGGCCGCCAGGTGACCCAGGACGTGCTGACCGCCGCCAGCTACCTCACCGAGCCGGAAGGCACCAACGCCCTCGTCTTCGCCCAGGACACCGCCTTCGGCCAGAGCAGCGCCGGCGCGGTCGCCGCCATCTTCGGCGACCTCGGCGCCACCGTCGATCAACTGCTGGTGCCGCAGGACGCGCTCGACTTCGCCCCCTTCGCCCAGCAGATCCTCGACCGGGAGCCGGACCTGCTCTACATCGCCTGGGCCGGCGCCACCGCGACCGCGATGTACACCGCGCTCGACGCCCAGGGCGTCCTGACCTCCACCCAGGTCGTGACCGGCCTCGACCAGCGCGCGACCTACCCGATCTTCGGCCCCGGCGCCGACCAGCTCTCCTTCATCTCGCACTACATCTACCAGGCCCCCGACAACGAGGCCAACACCTTCCTGATCGACGAGCTCGCCAAGACCGACGCCCTGCCGGACCTGTTCCACCCGGACGGCTTCGCCGCCGCCCAGATGATCGTCCGCGCCGTCGAGGACGCCGACGGCGGCGAGGACGTCGACGCGATGATCGAGGCCCTCGAAGGCTGGGAATTCGAGGGCGTCAAGGGCGCCTACACGGTTCGGGCCGAGGACCACGCCCTGATCCAGCCGATGTTCCACGTCCGCCTCGTCGCCGGCGCCGACGGCCCCGAGGCCGAGCTGATCCAGGAGCTGGCGGCGGATGACGTCGCACCGCCGGTGGCGGAGTAGCCCTCACCCCGGCGCTGCGCGCCACCCCTCTCCCTCCCGAGGGCGAGGGGACCCGATAGCAACCGTGGGGGTGCTTGGCGCGCAACGCCGAGCGTTCGGTGCCCCGTCATTGGGCGGTCTACTCCCCTCGCCCGCGCACGGGAGAGGGGTGGCGCGCAGCGCCGGGGTGAGGGCTTGTCCGAGGCCGCATCTCCCATCGTCGCCACCCACAACCTGACCCTCCGCTTCGGCGGCGCCTTGATCGTCGACGACGTCTCGCTGGCGGTGCCGGAGGGGATGTTCGTCTCGATCATCGGGCCGAACGGGGCGGGCAAGACCAGCTTTTTCAACCTGCTCAGCGGGCTCTACAAGCCGTCGGCGGGCAGCGTCGTCTTCCGGGGCGAGGACGTCACCGGCTTGTCGCCGTCCGCCCGGGCGCGGCGCGGGTTGGGGCGGTCGTTCCAGTTGACGACGATCTTTCCGGGGTTGAGCACGCTGGAGAACGCGCGGTTGGCGGTCCAGGCCAGCCACCCCGGCAACGCGGTGTTCTGGAAGAGCGCGGCGCGGGACCGGGCGGCCAAGGAGCGCGCGGCCTGGGCCCTGGAGACGGTCGGGTTGGCGGGGCGGGGGGCGGTGCCGGCGGCGGCCCTCGCCCACGGCGACAAGCGGAAGCTGGACCTGGCCCTTCTCCTCTGCGCCGAACCGGAGGTGCTGCTGTTGGACGAACCGACCGCCGGCGTCGGCGCCGAGGAGGTGCCCGTGATGCTGGAGACGATCCGGCGGATCCGCCGGGTCGAGGGCAAGACGATCCTGATGGTCGAGCACAAGATGGACGTCGTCCACGACCTTTCGGACCGGGTCGCCGTGCTCGCCAACGGCGCCCTGGTCGCCTACGACACGCCGGACGCGGTGATGGCCGACCCGTTCGTCCGCTCCGCCTACCTGGGCGTGGCGTGAGCACGCCCGCCGTCGACCCGCTGCTGCGCCTGGCCGGGGTCCACGCCTACATCGGCGAGTCGCACATCCTCCAAGGGGTCGACTTCGCCGTGGCGCCGAACCGGGTCACGGTCCTGCTCGGCCGCAACGGCGCCGGCAAGACCACCACGCTGCGCACGATCCTTGGCCTCGTTCCGGCCGCCAGCGGCACCATCACCTTCGACGGGGTCGAAATCGGGACGGAAAAACCGCACCATGTCGTTCGTCGCGGCGTCGGCTACGTGCCGGAGGATCGGGACGTCTTCGCGGGGCTGACCGTCGCCCAAAACCTGCGCCTCGCCCAGCGACCCGGCGCCTCCCGGGAGCGGTGGGCGCTGGCCCACGCGCTGTTCCCGGACCTGGAGCGCCGGGCCGACCAGCGCGCGGGATCGCTCTCCGGCGGCCAACAGCAGATGGTGGCGATCGCCCGCGCCCTGGTCAACGACAACCGGCTCTTGCTGGTCGACGAGCCGTCGAAGGGCCTCGCCCCCGTGGTCGTCGCCCAGGTCACGGAGGCCCTGGCCGCGATCAAGGGCACGACCACGATTCTGCTGGTCGAGCAGAACCTGGCGATGGCCCAGGCCCTGGCCGACGACGCGGTCGTCCTCGACGACGGCCGCGTCGTCTACACCGGCCCGATGGCGGAGCTCGCCGCCGACGAGGCGCTCCAAACGCGATACCTGGGGGCGGGCGGGCACGCGACGGCCCACGTCTGATCCGCGACGACGGCGAACGCCGAGCGAGAGGCGCGACGCGCGACGACTCCGCGACCCCTCGTCCGGGAGCCCGTCGGTCCCGCGAATCGGCGGGGGTCGGCGGCGGGTTCGTGAACCCGCCGACGGCGCGAGTGTTCTTGCCAACGGAGGCATTGCCCCGTACCCTGCGTCGGTTCGAGGAACGTCGCCGCGAGGCGGTTGGCCCGGGTTGCAAGAGGAGGTGCGCTCGATGCGCCGGTTGCCCTTGATCGTCGCGCTGCTCGGTGCGCTGATGGCGGTGGGCCCCGCCGGGATGGCGGCCCAGGACGCCACCCCGGGCGCGTCCGATTCCGCCCTGGCGGCGCTCGGCTACCCCGAGCTGCTGATCCGGGTCGACGGCGACACCTTCGACATGCCCGAGACCACCGTCGCGGAGGGCCGCATCCTGATCCGATTGGAGAACGCGGGCGAGGAGTCGTGGCACGGCTTCCTGCTCCGGCAGCCGGAGGGGGTCACCGACGAGCAGGTCACGAGCGACCTCGGGCCGGAAGCCGAGGCCCCGCCCGCGTGGCTGTTCGAGGCCGACTTCCCCGGTTTTCCCGGCGAGACGCTGCCGGGTCAAACCAACCTTGCCGTCGTCGACCTGACACCGGGCAGGTATTTGGTCCTCGGCGACTCGGTGCGGCCGTTCGCGGTCGCCGGCGCCGGGGCGACCCCCGCGCCCGCCGCGGACGTGGACGCCGACGGCACGGTGCGCCTCTCCGAGTACGCGTTCGATTTCCCCGAACCCGCCGGGCCTGGGCAGCAGATCTGGGCGGTCGCCAACGACGGCGAGGAGCCCCACGAGTTGCTGCTGGCGCGGTCGTCGGAACCGGTCACGGTCGATCAGGTGCTGGAGCTCTTCGCCGACGAGTTCGCCGGCGAGGGCGAGGCGGGGGAAGCCACCCCGACCGGTGACACGCCACCAGCGCCGGAGATCGAACCGGTCGGCGGCATGGGCTGGCTGTCGCCGGGAGCGACGGCGTGGACGGAAGTCGACCTCCGGCCGGGAACCTACGTCGCCCTCTGCTTCGTCTTCGACCCCGCCACCGGCATGCCGCACGTTGCCCTCGGCATGGTCGACGTCTTGACCGTTGGCGAGGCCGCCGCGACTCCGGCGGCCTAGGGGTTTGGTGATCCCCCGTGAGACCATGATCCCCGAGCGCCACGGCACGGCGCGGACAAGCGCTTGGCTCGCGGCGCGATCCGGGCGACCCCGATGACCACGATCGTCCTCCTGACCCTGACCGGCCTCGCCCTGGCCGCGATGTACTTTCTCCTTGCCGCCGGATTGGCCCTGATCTTCGGCCTGATGGACGTGCTGAACTTTGCCCACGGCGCGTTTTTCACCTGGGGTGCCTACAGCGCCTGGTGGACCATCGGCCGCTTCACCGCCGCCGGCAGCCAGGAAGGCTCGACCGGGGGGTTCCTGCTCGGCGTCCTCGTCGCGCCGGTCGTTGGCGCCCTGCTGGCGGTGCTGGTCGAGGTCGTGCTGCTGCGGCCGTTGTACAAGCGGCCGATCTACCAGGTGCTGGTCACGCTCGGCGCCGGGTTGATGCTGACCCAGATGACAAGCGTGATCTGGCGCCCGGACGCGCGGTTCTTCCCGCAGCCCGGGTGGCTGGCCGACACCAGCACGGTGCTCGGCGCCCGGGTGCCGAACAACCGCTTCCTGCTGATCGCCGCCGCGCTGGTGGTGCTGGGCGGGATGCTGCTGTTCCTGAAGCGGACCCGGTACGGGCTGGTGGTCCGGGCCGGGGCCGAGAACCGGGAGATGGTCCGCGCCCTCGGGATCGACGTCGACCGCGCCTTCACGCTCGTCTTCGCCCTCGGCGGCGCCCTGGCCGGTCTCGGCGGGGCCTTTGGCGCGGCCTACTTTGGCAGCGTCGAACCGACCTTCGGCTCGGTCAATCTGATCTTTGCCTTTATCGTCGTGGTCATCGGCGGGCTGGGGTCGGTCACCGGCAGCGCGTTGGCGGCGGTGATCATCGGCTTGGCCCAGCAGTTCGGCAACTACTACACGACCTGGGCCGGGGATTTCGTGGTCGTGCTGCTGCTGGCCGCGGTGCTGCTGCTGCGCCCCGGCGGGCTGCTGGGAGACAGGACGTGAGCGCCGCCTTGCCCCGTTTCTCCGGCGTCTGGCCGCTCCTGGTCCTGGTGCTGCTGCTCGGGCTGCCGCGCGTCTCGGCCGAGGTGCCGGTCCTCTTCGACGGGCCGCTGAACTCGCCTGGCACCCTCCAATTGCTGGCGGTCGGGTTGACCCTCGGCGCCGCGGCGCTGTCGTACAATCTGCTCTTCGGCTACACCGGGATCCTCTCCTTCGGCCACGCCCTCTTCTTCGGCGCCGGGGTCTACCTGCCGACGATCGCGCTGCGGCAATGGGAATGGGATCCTTTGCCCGCCCTGGCGTTCGGCTTGGTCGGCGGGTTGGTGTTGGCGGTGGCGGTCGGCGCGCTGTCCTTGCGCACCCACGGCGTCTACTTCGCGATGGTCACGCTGGCCTTCGCCGAGGCCGGGGCGGTGATCGTCGGCAAAAACGTCGGCGGCCTGACCGGCGGCGAGGAAGGCATCTCCCTGCCGACCCGCCCCCTGCCGGACTGGATGGTCGGCGTCCGCAACACCGACAACCTCTACACGCTGGCCGTGGTCGTCCTGATCCTGGCCTACCTGGTCGCCTGGCGGCTGGTGACGTCTCCGCTCGGTGCCGTCTGGCAGGGGATCCGGGAAAACGAGCGCCGGGTCGAGCTGCTCGGGTTGCGGGTCTACCCCTTTAAACTCGCCGCCTTCGTCATCGCCGGGCTGATGGCGACCTGCACCGGGATGGTCTACCTCTTCCTCAACTCCGGCGCCACCCCGCGCGCGGTCGGCGCCGAGTTCACCGTCACCCTGCTGCTGATGGTGATCATCGGCGGCTCCGGCTCCCTCTGGGGGCCGATCGCCGGCGCCGTGCTGTACCACTACCTCAACGTCCGCCTCACCGATTGGGCCGGGTCGGACGCCGTCGCCGATTTGCCGGCGGTGTTCGGCCGCCCGCTGCGCGACCCCTTGTTCATCTTTGGCCTCGTCTTTATCCTGCTGGTGATGTTTTTCCCGCGTGGCCTGGCCGGCGTCCTCGGACGACGAGGCGTCCGCCGCCGGGTGGTGGCCCAATCCGCCCCCGCCCCCACCGCCGCCTTCGCCCCCTCCCCGGCCACCCCCAAGGACCAACGATGACCGACC
>CADCWE010000106.1 GCA_902806325.1 uncultured Thermomicrobiales bacterium
CTCGACACCTCCGTCCTCGTCGCCGCGGTGCTCCTCGTCGACCCGGCCGGGGCGATGCTGGTCACCGGGTCGGGCAAGCTGCTCGCCCAGGCGTTGCGCCGCCAGCCGCGGGACCAGACCGTCTTCAACGTCGCCCAAACCGTGCTCCTGGCCGCCGGCGGCGGCCAGGTCCTCGCCGCCGGCGGTTGGCACGCCGGGCACCTCGGTCCGGTATCCCCGGAGTCGCTCCTCCTGGTGGTGGCCCTCGGGGTTGTGCTGTGGCTCCTCAACACCCTCGCCGTCGCGGCGATCGTCGCCCTGCAGACCGGCGACGCCCCCGCGCGGGTCTGGTCCCGCGTGGCGGTCGGGGGTGGCCCCGCCGACGCGCTCGCCCATTTCGTCCAGGTGGGGCTGGGGGTGTTGGTGGCCGGCGTGGCCGACGGCAGCGCCCGGCCGTTGGCGCTGCTGCTCGTCCCCGCCGGCACGGCCTACCCGGCCCTGGCGCACCACCTCCGCGAGCGGCGGCGCGCGGACGCGGCGCTCGCCCACCGGGCCACCCACGACCCCCTCACCGACCTCCCCAACCGCACCCTGCTCCTCGAACGCCTCGCGGGCCTGCTGGGACCGAGCGCGCGGCCGGATACCCTCGTCGGCGTGCTCTTCGTCGACCTGGACCGCTTCAAGTTCGTGAACGACAGCCTCGGGCACGAGGCCGGGGACACCGTGCTCGTCGCCGTCGCCGCCCGCCTCCGGGAGTGCAGCCGGCCGGGCGACACGGTGGCGCGGTTGGGCGGCGACGAGTTCGTGGTCCTGCTCAAGGATTTGCCGGACCGGTCCGTGGCGGAGGGCGTCGCGGAGCGATTCGCGACCTCCGTCGCCGCGCCGGTCGCCCTCGACGGCCACGACGTCACGGTGTCCGCCAGCGTCGGGATCGCGCTGGTGCGGCCGGGGCACGCCACCCCGACCGACGCGCTGCGGAACGCCGACGCGGCGCTGCGCCAGGCCAAGGAGGGCGGCAAGGCCCGGTACGTGGTCTACGAGCCGTGGATGGGCGCCCGGCTGCGCGAACGGGTGGCGCTGGAGGCGGAACTGCGGCGGGCGCTCGGCCGGGAGGAACTGCGGCTGGCCTACCAGCCGATCGTGGAGGTGGCGACGGGCCGGATCGAGGGCCTGGAGGTCCTGGTGCGGTGGCAGCACCCGGAGCGGGGGATTCTCCTGCCGGACGCCTTCGTGGCGCTGGCGGAAGAGACCGGCCTGATCGGGCCGATCGGGGGCTGGGTGCTGGCGTCGGCCTGCCGGCAGGGGCGGGCGTGGCAGGATCGCTTCCCGGCGCCGCCGGTCGTCGGCGTGAACCTCTCGGCGCGCCAGTTCCAGCAACCCGACCTCGTCGGGTCCGTGGAGCGCGCCCTCCGGGAGGCCGGGCTGGACCCGGCCCTCCTCCGCCTCGAGCTGACGGAGAGCGCGGTGATGGCGGACCCGTCGGGCGCGGCGGCGACGCTGCGCCGGCTGAAGGGGCTGGGGGTGCAGCTGGCGCTCGACGATTTCGGCACGGGTCATTCGAGCCTCGGCTCCCTGCGGCGCTTCCCGATCGATCTGCTCAAGATCGACCGCGGCTTCGTGGCGGGGTTGGAGCGGGACGCGGGGGACGAGGCGATCGTGCGGGCGGTGGTGGCGATGGCGCCCGCCCTGGGCCTGCGGGTGGCGGCGGAGGGCGTGGAGACGGGCGGTCAGTTGGCGCGGCTGCGGGAATTGCGGTGCGAACTGGGCCAGGGGTACCACTTCGCGCGCCCCCTCCCCGCCGAGGCGGCCACGGCGCTGCTCGACGAGGAGGGCCTCGACCCGCGGCTGCGGTTCGACGTGGCCGGGTAGGCGCTCCCCACGTGGCCGGGCGCCGGTGCCGGCCGGGATCGCCGCCCCGTATCTCTCCGTTCCTCCACCAGACCGACGGGATGGGATATACCCCCGGCGCGCCAACGCCGGGCGGCGGTGGCCTACCAGGCCGGGGGCGACCGGCGCCGTGGGCGTGGTCGGATTCGCGTGCGATTGGCCGTCGTGCGATTGGCCATCCGGCGGTACCTTCCCAATCGGCGCGGTGGCGGTGACGTGCGCGGCCAACGACGCCGCGGGCAACGCGGCGCAGGCGATCTTCGCGGTCGAGGCGCGGGGGCCGCGGCGCAACTCGACGATCTCGCGAACGTCGTCCGCGGCAACAACCTGCACCAGGGGAGCTCCAACGGCCTCGACGCCAAGCCGCAGAACGCTCGCGAGGCGGTGGCGGCGGTCACCAACGGCGCCCCGGCCAGCGGCTGCAACAAACTGGGCGCGTTCGCCAGCGAGGTTCAGGCGCAAGCCGGCACCACGCTGAAGGTGGCGCAGGCCGAGGAGTTGCTGCGGAGGGCGGCCCAGATCTGCGCGGTCATCGGCTGCTAGCCGGCCCGCCGGTCGCGAGCGAGGAGGGTGGCCGGAATGCCACCTCCCTTCGCCGGTTGACGCGCCGCCGCGTTCTCCCAGCAATCTGCCGGAAGCCCCCGAGAGCGGTACACCGTGCCGGACACCGGCCTCGGTCGCGCTTGGGACGGGTGCAGATCGGATGGCCGGCGTGGTCGCCGGGTGTCCTCGGTATTGGAGCGCTTTTCATGTCGTCGAACCGAGCGTTTGCGAAACGCTTATCCTCGGCCGTGTGACGAGGCGCGTCTGCCCAGCCCGCGCCCCAGGAACGTGGTCATCGGTGCGGCGCATCGGGGCCGGTCAACCGCCACCGTGCGGCGTTGCTTACTCCCGCCGGTCGTGGCGCGAGATCGGCACGAACGCGTCGCGGGCGGCGCGACCGGCCCAGGCGACCCGGCCGGACCAGCCCTCCCCGCCGCGGGGTAACGCTTGATCGCGCAGGGTCATCCGCAGGTCGCCGGCGCCGCCCGCCACGCTCGTCGCCCAGCACGCCCGCAGCCAGTTCGTCAGGTGCTTCTCGAGCACTGTCCGTTCCCGGCCCGTGACCAGGTGACGGGCCCAGGTTTGGGTGGCCAGCGATCGGTGCGGCGCGCCGGAGAAGGCCGCCTGGCTGGCGCCGGCCGTGGTTCGCCAGACCCGTCCCATTCCCAGATCGTCGGCCAACGCGTCCAGTTCCGCCGGTTCGAGGCCGTCCGTCGTCGCCGCCACATCGACGAGGTCGAGCAGACGCCGCAGCGGCTGGTGGCGCCAACTGTGCGCCACCAACTGCATCGCGTCGAGCGCTGGGGGGAGGGCGAGGATCCCGTCGATGCCGAGGTCCGCCGGGACCGCTCGCTCGAACAGGCGCTCCACCGGGGGGGACGTCATCCAGGACAGCCAGCCGGGCGAGGCGTGGACCTCGACCCCGAGCGGCGATCCCGGCGTCCCAAGGGCGGGAAGGTGGTGCGGATACTCCAGGTCATCGGTCTGGGCGAAGCCAGCCGCAAGCAGCGTGCGATGCACCCGTTCCGGGTCGGGAACGAGCAGGTCGAGGTCGGCGAACGGGCGGAGCGCCGGGTCGGGATAGCGCTGGGCGACCGCGATGCCTTTGAGGACGACGATCGGGCCGTCGACGAGGTCGCGGATCTGGCGGAGCAGGGCCAGGCCGGCGAGGTAGACGACGACGGCCTCGCGTTCCGCGTCGGCGAAGTCCGTGGGGACCGGGCGACCGGTGCTCCGCCAGCGGCGCGCGGCCAACAGGTGGAGTCCGTGCCAGCGGAGCGCCGCCGGGTTGGTCGCCCGATCCACGATCCGATCGACGGCGGCCCAAAGGTCCATGGCGGGCCCTCATCAGGTTGCGGACGACCGGCGTTGCCCCCGTCCGATCCCCGCGCTGGGTCGCTCCCCGGGCCACGCAGCGTGTATGATCAACCACGCCGGCGGATCGAACAAGTTCGGCCCCCGGGTCGTTGCCCGGCCGGGTGCAACGTCGGCCGCTCGCGACGGTGCGCCGGACCTCGGTAGGAGACAGGACCGGTTGACCGACGGGGTTCTCGTGCGCGGGCTTACCAAGCGCTTCCGCGCGGTCCACGCCCTGGCGGGGATCGACCTCGACGTGGAACGGGGGGAGATCGTCGCCCTCCTTGGCCCCAACGGCGCCGGGAAGAGCACGCTGATGCGCATCCTCGCGACGACGGTCTTGCCCGACGGCGGCAGCGCCCGCGTCGGCGGCTACGACGTCGTCACCCAGTCGCTGGCCGCCCGGCGCTCGTTCGGCCTCGCCCTCGGCGACGAGCGATCCTGGTACTGGCGCCTGAACGGTCGCCAGAATCTCGAGTTCTTCGCCGCGCTCTACGGGCTGTCGCGCCGGGAGGCTCACGGACGGGTCGCCGAGCTACTGGCCGAGGTCGGGCTAGAGGACGCGGCCGACCGGCGCTTCGATGGCTACTCGACCGGGATGCGGATGCGGCTGTCGCTGGCACGGGCGATCCTGCCCGCGCCGCCGGTCCTGCTGCTGGACGAGCCGACGCGCAGCCTCGACCCGGTCGCGGCCGTCGCCTTCCGGCAACGGATCGCCGGGTTGGGCCGGGCCCGGAACATGGCCATCCTCTACACCACCCACGATCTGCACGAGGCCTCGGCGATCGCTTCCCGGGTGGTCGTGCTGGCCGCGGGGCGCGTCGCGGCCAGGCTGCCGGGCGGGACGGCGCCCGCGGCGCTCGAGCAGGCGCTGCTGGATGCCGTCGGCCGGTGAGCAACCTTCGGATCCTGGCGGCCTTCCTGCGCCGCGACTGGATGGTCACCCGATCCTACCGCCTCGGGTACGCGCTCGGCCTTGCCGACACCGCCCTCTCCCTGACGCTCTACTTCGGCATCGGTCGCCTGGTCGACCGTGCCGGTCTCGCCGCCTCCCCGACCCTCGACCGCGGCTACTTCTCGTTCGTGGTCGTCGGCATGCTGCTGATCAGCCTCGGCACCCCGATCATGACGACGTTCTCGGCCCAGTTGCGATCGGAGCAGACGGGCGGCTCCTTGGAGGTGATGTTCGCCACGCCGGCCTCGCCGGCGGTCCTCATCGCCGGGTTCGCCACGTACACGGTGCTCCAAGCGGTCCTGTCGGCGCTGCTGCTGGTCGGTCTCGCCGCGACCCTCTTCGGCCTGCGACTCGACGTCGGGCCGTGGTCGGGCGTCGCCGCCGCGGTCGCCCTCGCCGGGACGCTCGGGCTCTTCACGGCGGCCGGGATCGTCGTCGCCGGGCTGACGGTCGTCTTCAAGCGGATGGACCAGCTCCTGGTCTTGATCGGCGCCGCCGTCGGCGTCTTCTGCGGGGTCTACTACCCGGTCGACGTCCTGCCGGAGCCGCTGCGGCTCGTCGCCCGGGCGCTGCCGTTCACCTGGGGCTTCGAGGCCTGGCGCGCCGCCCTGCTTGGCAACGAGGTGCTGCTCGACCGCCTGATCCCGCTGGTGGCGGTGGTCGCCGTCGCCCTGCCCCTCGCGCTCCGGTTCTTCGGCCTGGCCCTCGACCGGGCGCGCCGGGACGGCAGCCTGGCCCAGTACTGAGGAACCGGTCCGCCTACGCCCCGGCAGGCTCGATCAGGCCGCGGGCGAGCAGATCCGCGATCAGCGACGCGACGTCCTCCCGCGCGGTGTCGGCGTCGACCGCGAACCGCTCGATCAGCGTCGCGGCCGCGGCCTCCGGGGTGCCACCCGCGGCCAGCACCTCCCAGGTCACCGCCGCGGTCGGGTTCAACCCGAGGTAGGCATCGGTACGGGGATCGAGGAGGATGACTTCGTCGTGCAGCGCGCGGTGGTAGACGTGGGAGGGAACGCGGTAGGTCATGCCATCGCTTCCTCGACGAGGTGCGCTAACCCGTCACCCGTGAGCGAGCGCGGGGGGGCGGCGTAGATTGGGGTCCGGCGCACCACGTCGAGCGCGAGATCGAGCCGTCGTTTGGTTTGGCCCGGGTGGGTCAGGATCGGGTTGTAGACCTGCGTCAGCAGCGCGTCGACCGCCTCGATCCCGGCCAGCCGGCGCAGGCCGGGATCGGCGCGCTCGATCATGACGACCATCGCCGCCAGCGGCGTGGGGGACGGGGCGGTGGGGGGGGCGAAGCGGATCTTCCCGCCCGGATCGAGCCCACCCGGCCGCCCCCCGGCGCGATCGGGCGGCAACCGGACGAATGGGGGGCCGGGGACGACGGCGCCGCCGTCGTCGAAGACGATCAGGTCATCGGTCACGAGCCGCCAGCCCCGATCGAGCAGGGCCAACCCGGCCGTCGTCTTGCCGAAGCCGGACGGGCCACTGATCGCAACGGCCCGCCGATCCCGCTCGACGACGCAGCCGTGCAGCGCCTCGCGCCCGCGCGCGGCCAAAACCACCGACCAGACTGGGTGGAGGAGCAAGGTGACGGCCGCCGCCTCGTCGGCCGCGTCAACGA
>CADCWE010000107.1 GCA_902806325.1 uncultured Thermomicrobiales bacterium
TTGCCGACGTCGTCGCCGGCCGAATCAATCACCTGCATCCCCTCGCGGACCTGGCTCAGCACGTTGCCGGCGGCCGAGTCGGTCATCATCGAAGCGTCGGTGGCGGTGAAGGAGCCGGACTGGTCGGTCGACATCGAGGGCAGCGGTTCCATCGACGCGATGTCGTTCGCGCCGCCGCCGCTGACCGCTCGATCGGAGCCGCCGGCGATGCGCGAGGAGTCCGCGTCGGTGGTCCCCAGGCCCCCGCCGGACGACCCGCCGCCACCGACGGTGCCCTCGTACTCGACGAGACCCTCGCGCCGGTTCATCCGCTCCTCGACTTCCAAGTTGCCATCGCGAACCATCCCCTCGTCCGCCGGTCCATCGCCCTGGGTATTGCGATCCATGGTCGGAGCCTCCTTGTATCGTTGGGTCCCGGTACTACCGCATCTTCCGGTGGGACCCCGTTGCGCCCCTACCCCTGCACGGCCCGTGCCAGAACGCGGTGGGCCTTCCACGCGTCGGCACCATCGACTCCGCCCGTACCGACCGCCGGTAATGGCGGGGAGACGCGGCCCGCGAGGTAGTTCTCCAACGACCGGTAGAGCGGCCCGGGAAACTCCTCGGGAGGGAACCACCCGACCGCCGCCGACTCGTCTGGCTGGGCCAACCAGGCGTCCCCCTGGGAGCGTTCGGTCGCGAACCAGAGGGTGACGCTGTGGCGGTGGTCCTCGGGCCAGACGTCGTTGGTGATGCCCCGAAACGAGAGATCGCCAGGCGCGATCGCGACCCCGGTTTCCTCCCGGACCTCACGAACGGCGCACGCTTCCGGCGCTTCGCCCTGGTCCAGATAACCGCCCGGGGTCGCCCAAGTCCCTGCCCCGTGGTAGGCCCGCCGCACCAGCAGCAGGGCTCCGTCGCGGGTCACCAGGACGCCGACCCCGACGCCGACGTTCGGTCGCCGCGGCCTCCCCCCTGTCGCTTCCGATTCCATCGGGCAGATACCCTCCCGTGGCGATGGCCAATCCGCCGTCACCCCCGCATCTCCGGTGCCCGGACCGTCCCAACAACCCCACCGTCCGCCGGTGTTCGCCGCGCTCGTGGCGTGCTAGGCTGCACCCACGCGGCGCCCGGTTGGGGGCGGCGCACCGCCCGGTAGGCACCCGCGTAAACCGCGGCCCGCCGTCTGGTGCGGTCGGACACTCGGTCGGCAAAAGGGATCGGGCGGGATGGCAGGCGGAACGAAGCCCCCCGGGCAGGGCACCTGGCGTGGCGGAATGGCGAACCGGCGAAGGGTTGTCGCGTCCGGACTGGCGTTCGCGGTGGGACTCCCGCTTTTCGCCGACGCGCGGCGGGCGCCGTCGATGGCAACAATCGCTACGTCGGCCCTTTCTGTCCAGGCGGAACCGCCGCCGGACCTGGGCCAAACCGCGCTCCAGGTCTTTTTGCCCCGGACCGGGCACACCCTCGGCGGCACCCTGCTCGATTACTGGCGCGCCACCGGGGGCGCCGCCGTCTTCGGTGACCCGATCTCGGAACCGTTCACCGCCCCCGACGGCCGCTACAGCCAGGCGTTCGAGAATGCCATCCTCCAGTACCGTCCGGACGTGCTCTACACCGAGGACCCGATCATCCGTCCGATGGCCTTGCCCAGAACCGGGGAAGCGACCGCGGCGGACCTCCTCCGGCCCGATCGGCGGCGCGGTGGCGGCGGCGGGACCCGGCGCAACATCTACAGCCCCGTCGACCCCGCCGGCGCCGCGGTCGCCGCCGCCTACGCCCGCGGCGGGCGCTACGACGAGACCACCGGCCACACCCTCTCCGGCGCCTTCGCCGCCTGGTACGACGCCAACGAGGGGCAATTCTATTTCGGCGGCCCGACGACGGAGCCGATCGAGGAGCCGGACCGGATCATCCAGCACTTCGAAGGCGGAATCCTGATCGAAGACGCCGATGGCGTGCGCCTCGCCCCGATCGGCCAGAACCTCGCCACGGGACTCGAGGTTGATACCGCCCCGGTCGCCCAGAACGGCCTCCCGGTCTACGACGAGGCACTGTTCCAGACCGCCCCCAACCCGGCCCCCGCCGGCGACCCGGCCGCTCCCGGCCGGCGCCGGATCGAGGTCAACGTCGGCCAACAACAGCTCTGGGCCTACCAGGGCGAAACGCTGGTCCTGACGACCCTGGTCTCGACCGGAATCGAACCCAACGAGACCGAACTCGGTCGCTTCCGGGTCCGGATCAAGTACCCACAGCAGGACATGGCGGGATTCACTGACGACACCGGCGAGGTGGTCGCCTTCGGGGACGATCCGGAGCTGACTCCGCCGCCCGAATCCGTCGCCTCCTACGACGTCTCGGACGTGCCGAACGTCCTCTACATCAACCTGGACGCGGAAGCCCTCCACGGCGCCTACTGGCACGCCAACTTCGGCCAACGGATGAGCCACGGCTGCATCAACCTCCCCCTCGAAGTCGCCGCCTTCCTCTACGGGTGGGCGCCGCTGGGGACGGAGGTTTGGGTCCACGAGTAGGGGCCCGGGGAACGTAGATGCGGAGGGGCGCATGGCATGCGCCCTGTTCGGCGGGCGGCGCGGCCACGGTGGGGACGGCTGTCCCGGCACCCAAACCCGTTGGTCGCGCGAAGGGCGGACGCCATGCGCCCCTCCGACCGCCTCGTTCCCCGTCGTTGTTCGTTCACCCTCGCCGTGCTACCATAACGCGTCAACGGGGAGCCGGATTCGTCATCGTCGGAAGCGACCGCCGGTCGCCGAGGGACACTTGGCTACGTCGCACGCCGCATCGGCCACCGCCCCGGTCGTGACCGTTGAGTCCGCCGCGCCCGGTCGCGTGGCCGCCATCGTTGCCCTCGCCAACCAGAAGGGCGGCGTCGGCAAGACGACCACCGCCGTTTCCACCGCCGTGCTGCTGGCCCGGGCCGGGTACCGCGTCCTGATGGTGGACGCCGATCCCCAGGGCAATGCCACCTCCTCCCTCGGCCTCGACAAGCAGGCCCTCCTCTACACCCTCTACGACGTGCTCCTCGACGGCGTCGGCATCGCCCGTGCCGTCGCCGTCACCGATCGGCCCCGGCTCGATCTGGTCGCGGCAACGCCCGGACTGGCCGGGGCCGAGGTCGAGCTGGTGACGGTGCCGGAGCGCGAGCACCGCCTGGCCCGCGCCCTGGCCGAGGTGGCCGACCGCTACGACGTCGTCCTGATCGACTGCCCGCCGTCGCTCGGACTCTTGACCGTCAACGCGTTGACCGCCGCCCGCCACGTCGTGATCCCGATCCAGTGCGAGTTCTTGGCCCTGGAGGGGGTGGGCCAACTCGTGACCTCGATTGACCTCGTCAAGCGCCGCCTCAATCCCAGCTTGGACGTGCTCGGCGTCCTGATGACCATGTTCGACGCCCGCACCCGCCTCTCGACCCAGGTCGTCGAGGAAGTCCGCCGCTTCTTCCCCGAACGCATCTTTGCCACCATCGTCCCCCGCTCGATTCGCCTCGCCGAAGCCCCCAGCTTCGGCCAATCGATCGCCGAGTACGACGCCACCTCCCGCGGTGGCCTGGCCTACCGGGCGTTCGCCGAGGAAATGATTGGACGGTTACGGTTGCGGGACGCCGACGCCTCGACGTCGGATGGGTTGTAGGGGCGCTGCTTGCCGCGCCCAGTTCGGGGGCGACCCGGACCGTTGCTGGAAACGGCCGTCGCGAGATGCGCGACGCCGTCCGCCGGGCAGGGCGCGGCAAGCAGCGCCCCGACGATTCCGGGTCGGGCACCGACAGTGACAAAGGAGACTCGATGATCGCCACCCTCCAAGCGCCAGCGCTGTCCAGTCCGAACGGCACCGGATCGCAGGCGATGCGCGACGACAAGTTCACGGGCATCGGGTTGACCTTCGACGACGTGCTGCTGGTGCCGGCGCGGTCGGACGTGTTACCCGCCGATGTCCGCACCGCGACCACGATCGCCGGGATCGCGCTGGCAATCCCGATCCTCTCCGCCGCGATGGACACGGTCACCGAGGCCCGCCTGGCGATCGCGTTGGCGCGGGAAGGCGGGATCGGCGTCATCCACCGCAACCTCTCGATCGAGGATCAGGTCGCCGAGGTCGACAAGGTCAAGCGCTCCGAGTCGGGGATGATCGTCGAGCCGGTCACCTTGCAGGCGCACAACCGCGTCGCCGATGCCCTGGATCTGATGAAGAATTACCACATCTCCGGCGTCCCGATCACCGAGAACGGCGGTCGCCTCGTCGGCATCCTGACCAACCGCGACCTCCGCTTCGTCGAGGACGTCGACCAGTCCGTCTCGGCGGTGATGACCAAGGACAACCTGATCACCGCCCCAGCGGGGACCACCCTGGAGCAGGCCGGCCAGATCCTGCACCGCCATCGGGTCGAGAAACTGCCAGTCGTCGACGAGGTCGGGTATTTGACCGGGCTGATCACCGTCAAGGACATCCAGAAGAAGATCCAGTTTCCCCACGCCACCAAGGACGATCGCGGCCGGTTGCGCGTCGGCGCCGCGGTCGGAGTTGGCGCCGACGCCGAAGAACGCGCCGCCGCCCTGATCGCCAAAAACGTCGACCTGCTCGTGGTCGACACCGCCCATGGTCACTCGACGGCGGTGCTGGCGATGGTCGAGCGTCTCAAGCGCCGCCACCGGGTGCCGATCATGGCCGGCAACGTCGCGACCGGCGCCGCCACCGAGGACCTGATCGCGGCCGGCGCCGACGCGGTCAAGGTCGGCGTCGGCCCCGGCTCGATCTGCACCACCCGGATCGTCTCCGGCACCGGCGTGCCCCAGATCACCGCCGTCCACCAGTGCGCCGCCGCCGCCCGCCACGGCGTCTCCGTGGTCGCCGATGGAGGGATCCAGTATTCCGGCGACGTCGCCAAGGCGATCGCCGCCGGCGCGGACGCGGTGATGCTCGGCAGCCTGCTGGCCGGGTTGGACGAAAGCCCGGGCGACGTGGTGCTGTTCCAGGGCGAACGTTTTAAGGAGTACCGGGGGATGGGGTCGTTGGGGGCGATGAAGGCCCGGTCGTTCTCCAAGGACCGCTACTTTCAGGAAGGGATCGGCAACATCCAGAAACTGGTCCCGGAAGGCATCGAAGGCCGCGTCGCCTACAAGGGCCCGCTGACCAACCTGGTCTACCAGCTCGTTGGCGGACTCCGCTCGGCGATGGGCTACGTCGGCGCCGCCGACGTCCCCGCCCTCAAGCGCGACACCCAGTTCGTCCAAATCACCGCCGCCGGCCTCCGCGAGAGCCATCCCCACGACGTCCAAATCACCAAGGAAGCCCCGAACTACCGCGTCGGCGGCGGGTGAGCGGGCTGCTCCAATTAGAAGCGAGCGGGCATCGCACAGTGGTCGTGCGTCCACATCGGCCGGTGCGCGGCCGCGGCGCTCGTTGGCCGACCTGGACGCCAAGGGAAACGGCGCGGTGTCGGCCTCGGGTCCGGTTGGAGGGCCGATCACCGCCGTTTCGGACCATCAGATAGAGATAGACCAGGTTCGGGTCCAGGTCAGCGGCCTCGCAGAGGCGCTGGCGTTCCGGTTCGGCGGCGCGGGCAGCGGGAGCGTCGGCGGAGGTGGGTCAGGGTCCGGTGGTAGGCGTCCCAGTCGGCGCGGGTGGCGCGGGCGGCGTGGATCGGGTCGAAACCGGCAGCGCCGACCGCAAATTTGAGCGCGTTGCGAAACCCACCGGCGCCCCCGGCCCCGGCAGCAGCGCTCGCCGGGGCCGGGGCACGACGCACTCAGAGCTCGACGCAGCGGCACAGGTAGCGGCCGACCGGGTTCATGATCGAGATGCAGATCCTGTCCTGCGGGCAGTAGAAGGAGCCGGGGCAGGGCCTCCCGTCATGATCGCTCGGTTCACCGCCCGAGTGGGGCGAGTTGAATAAGGGGCCGTCGTTGATCGCGCAGAAGGCCCAGTCCGGCTTCTCCCCCCCGGCCCCCTTTGCTCCGGCCAGCCGACCCTGCCCCACCGCCGCCAGCATGGCGCCGGCCAACCCTCCTCCCGCCAGCCGCAGCACCTGCCGCCTCGTCGCCGCCCGGCCCACCGCCTTCGTCATCGCGTCGAACCGCTGCCCGTCCATGGCCCGCTCCTTCCGTGCTCCGCGCCGATCCCCGGCGCCGTCCCCCAGGATGCGCCTCACGGGCCCACCGGGCAAGGGTAGAATTGCCCAGTCGCATCGCCTGCATTTCCTATTTCCGGGCGAAGCCGGTCGGCTCGCCCCCCTTGGTGCCGGGACGGTGGCCCTGTCCAGGCTCGCCCGCGACCGCTCGACCTGGTCGGCCGCGCCGAGCCAATCCAGCAGCGCCTGGTGCCGCGCGTCTCA
>CADCWE010000108.1 GCA_902806325.1 uncultured Thermomicrobiales bacterium
GCGCCAAAGCCCCACCGTCGACAACTTCAACGGCTGGCACGTCGGCGAGGTGCGACCGGCCTTCTGCCTGGACGCGGCGTAGCCGATCGCCGTCCCGCCGGCACCCCCGACATCCGGCGAGCCACCGGCCGCGTCACCCCGCGGCGTGCAATCCGTGGCCGTCGTGGCCGTCGTGGCCGACGATGGCGTTCCAGACGACCGTTGGGCGGTCGACCATCAGGATCGCCAGATCGCCCGGTCGCGCGAGGTCGACCGCGACGTGGGCGGCCTCGATCTCGTCGAGCACCGTCGTCACCCGGCCGTCGACCAATCCCGCGTCGGCCGCCGCGGCCCGGAGCAGGTCGGCCATCTCCCCGCGCCGCCGGCCGCGGGGGTCCTCGTCCTCGCGGATGACCAGGTGGTCGAAGCTGCGCGCCGCGAGCCGGCCGAAGGCCGCGATGTCCTCGTTCCGGCGGTCGCCGGGGACGGCGATCATGGCAATCGTGCGCGGGGCGGCCGTCCGTTTCGCGAAGTCGGCGATCGCTTCCAGGGCACCGACGTTGTGGCAGTAGTCCATCACCACGCGGCGGCCGGCGAGGTCGAGCTCGTTGAAGCGGCCGGGCGTTTGGTCGAAGGCCGTCGTGAAGCCGCGCAGGGCGTCGCGGATGCACTCCACCTGAACATCCTGGGCGAACGCGGCGGCGGCGGCGGCGAGGGCGTTGGCGACGTTGGCCCGCGCCCTGCCGCCCAACGTCGCCGGGATCTCGTTCGCCAGCAGCAGGCTGGTCTCGCGCTTGTGCTCGACCAGGGTGATCATCTCGCCGTGGCGGGTTTGCCGCAGCACCACCGCCCGGCCGCGCTCCCGCAGGTGGTCGCGGACGACCGCGTTCTCCTCCTCCAGGCTGAAGAAGACGATTTCGCCCCGCGCCCGGGACGCCATCGCGACCGTCCACTCGTTGTCGGCGTTGAGGACGCTGGCGCCGTCGCGGAAGACCGAGGCGGGAACCACGCTTTTGACCTCGGCCAACTCCTTGATCGACTGGACGCCCTTGAGACCGAGGTGGTCGCTGGAGACGTTGGTCACCACCGCGACGTTGCAACGGTCGAAGCCGAGCCCGGAGCGGAGGATGCCGCCCCGCGCCGCTTCCAGGACCGCGACGTCGATGGTCGGGTTCTTGAGCACCATCTGCGCGCTCGCCGGTCCCGCCATGTCGCCGGCCATGATCTGGGTGCCGTCGATGACGATCCCGTCGGTGGTCGTCAAGCCGACCGTGTTCCCCGCGGTCTTCATGATGTGGGCGATCATCCGCGAGGTCGTGGTCTTGCCGTTGGTGCCGGTGACGGCGACGATCGGGACGCGGCTCGGGGCGTCCCGCGGGAACAGCATGTCGACGACCGCCCGCCCGACGTGCCGGGGGTGGCCCTCGGTGGGGTGGGTGTGCATCCGGAAGCCGGGGCCGGCGTTGACCTCGACGATCCCGCCGCCCGTCTCGCGGTAGGAGCGCCCGATGTCCGGCAGGACGAAATCGATCCCGGCCACGTCCAACCCGACCACCAGGGCCGCCTGGCGGGCGATCTCGACGTTGTCGGGGTGGATGTCGTCGGTGCGGTCGATCGAGGTCCCGCCGGTGCTCATGTTGCCGGTCAGCTTGAGCGGGACGAAGCGGCCGGCC
Organism: uncultured Thermomicrobiales bacterium; assembly: GCA_902806325.1. Classification (GTDB taxonomy): domain Bacteria; phylum Chloroflexota; class Chloroflexia; order Thermomicrobiales; family UBA6265; genus CADCWE01. Next base: position 1,653 of record CADCWE010000108.1, read on the forward strand.
GCCGGCACGTCGTCGAGGCCGACCCCCTGGCGCTCGAGGACCTCCAGGGTCTGGGCGTCGACGGCGATCCGGGTCAGGATCTTCTCGTGGCCGACGCCGCGGCGGGGGTCGGCGTTGGTCCGCTCGACCAGCTGCCGGACCGTGCGCGCGCCGTCGCCGACGACGTGGGCGGGGACCCGCTCGGCGACGGCGACCACCTCCCCGGCGACGACGAGGATCCGGTAGTCCTTGCCGGCGATGAAGCGCTCGACGATCACCGTCCCGGCGCGGCTTTCCGCCGCCGCCTGGGGGTAGAATTCCCGGACCTCGGCCTCGCCCGCCAGGTTGACGAAGACGCCGCGCCCGTGGTTGCCGTCCAGCGGCTTGAGCACGACCGGGTAGCCGATCCGGCCTGCGGCCGCAACCGCGTCCTCGACGTGCCGCGCGACCAGCCCCAGGGGCGACGGGATGCCGACCTCCTGCAGCAGGCGGTTCGTCAACTCCTTGTTGCCCGCGACATCCGCCGCCAGGTTGGACGTCGTCGAGGTGACGGTGGCCCAGATCCGCTTCTGGTAACGGCCGTGTCCGAGCTGGACCAGTGACCGTTCCGGGTCGAGCCGGATGACCGGGATGTCCCGGCGTTCCGCCTCGGCGACGATGGCCCCCGTGGACGGACCGTAGGCGAGGCGCTCCGCGACCCGGATCACCCCCTGTTCCAGTTCCCGCACGAAGTCGAACCCCGGCTCCGCGCCGGCAACCAGGTGGTTGAGGAGCCGGGCCGCGAGCCGGCCCGCCGCCAGGCCGACATCCTCTTGCTCGTAGGCGAAGACCACGTTGTAGACGCCGCGCTCGTCCGTGCTCCGGGTCTTGCCCCGTGTCACCTCGGCCCCGGCCAGGTTTTGCAGTTCCAGCGCCACGTGCTCGAACACGTGGCCCATCCAGGTGCCTTCGCGCAGCCGTTCCACGAACCCGTTCGGGCGTCCGCTCGAACAGCCGTGGTTGGCGAGCGAGGGGATCAGCGCGAGCAACCGGTCGGGGAACCCGGGGATCACGTTGGACGGACGATCTTCCCATTCACCGATGTCCACGATCGCGTGAACGACCGGCAACCGCGCCCAAACGTTGGGTCCGCGATAGATCCTGGTCTGGCGGATTTCAAGCATTGCGTTGGTCCCCAGGGAGTCCGTGCTCGGCGCCGTACCCGTTATCGGCGCTCCGGGTCGTCGAGGAGGCGCTCGACCACGGTCAGGAGGTGGTCGAGGTCGAACGGTTTCGACAGGAAGGCGACGCCCGGCTCCCGAGACCAGTTCGTGTCGGCGCTAAGGAGGATCGCCGGCACGCCCCGATCGCGCAGGCGGCGAACCAACTGGCCGCCGGTGAGCCCCGGCATGTGCACGTCGGTGAGGACGAGGTCCGGCGCGTCCCGTTGCAGTTCCGCCAGGGCGGCCATCCCGTCGGTGGCGCGGCGGACCTCGTAGCCCTGGTCGCCGAGCGCTTCGGTGAGGACGTCCAGCACGGCGGGGTCGTCCTCGACGACCAGAATGACCGGGCGTCGCGCGGTGTCGGACGTGGCGTCCGTTCCCCGTTCCATCACGGCGCCGCTACACATCCACCGGCTGGTGGGAGTTGAGGTCGAACCGGCGGCCGGCGGCGAGGATGTGGACGGTGGAATCGACCACCGTCAGTACCTCGCCGTCGTCGCGGTCGAAGTAGTCGGAGCGGACGTGGCGGCCATTCAGGATCGTTAGACTGTTGGTGCCGACGACCTCCAGCATCCCGTCCGGCGTGATTACCGCCGCGGTGTCCTCGTCCAATCCCAGCGCGACCAAGCCTGGGTTGGCGGCGAACAGGGCGAGCAGGCGACCGATCCGGCCCCGCTGGCTGAAGTGCTGGTCGATCAGGATGTCCTGAACCAGGCCGAACCCGGCGACCAACTCGACGATCCCTTTGCGCGGGGTGGCGGTGCCGCTCTCCCCGTCGCCGGGGGTCGGCATGTGGGCACCAAGAATCGAGGCCCCGGCGCTGGTGCCGCCGACGAGCGCCCCAGAGTTGCTCCGCTCCCGGATGCAGTCCATCACCGGGGTGCCGACGATGACCTCGACCAACCGCCCCTGGTCGCCGCCGGTGATGTAGATCCCGGTGGCATCGCGCAGCGGCGCGAGCACCGCCTCGTCCTCGGTATCCTGCCGCCGCTCGACTTGGAGTACCCCAACGTGCGCCGCGCCCAGCTCATGGAATAGGGCCTCGTATTGCGCGCCCTTGTCCGGTTCCTCCGAGGCGGTGGGGATCACCGCGATCCGGGCGTCCTTGCCGCCGGCCAACTCGACGAACCGGCTGAGGACGACCTTCGCGCCCTCTTTGTCCTCGGCGCCGCCGATCGGCATCATCGTACCCTGACAAATCTGACGGGTCATCCGCGTCGCCGATTCGGTGGCGCCGCGCGCATCGTCGGCCATGAACGACTCTCCCTGTTGACCGCGCCCCGTCTCCACCCGAAGGAGCGCGGCTCGTGGATCGCGATGCCGGACCGGACGGCTCGGCCGGCGGTTCAGTCGCCGACCGCCGACCGCGAGCCGCCGCCGACGGTCCGCGTCACCGGCGCCTCGACCCGATCCTGGGCCACCGGGCCGAGGAAGCCGACGTAACCGGCCGCTGCGGCGGTGACGGCGTGCAGCCAGACATCGTTTCCGAAGAGCGGGATCAGGTCGAAGGTGGTGCTGAGATCGGCGGCATCGATCAGGCCCATCACCGCCAGCACCGCGTAGACGATCGCCAACCCTTGGCTGAAGGTGCGCGAGGCCGCGAACGAGCGGAAGGCGAGGATCCCCAGCACGCCCACCGCCAGGTGGACGACATGGTGGAGGATGTTGGCCGGGAACAGCCCCAGCACATCCCGGTACTGCGACTCGACGTGGAGATGGGGGGTCGTCCGCTCGTCGCCCAGGGCGGGCACGAACCCCGCCAGCCCGGCCAGAACGTAGGCCACCCCGACGATCAGGGCGAAATAGCGCGTCAACACGAGAAACCTCCCCAAGGCATCGCCCGGCGGACACGAGCCGCCTGGCGCTATGAAGAACCGGAAAAGAGACGTGGATGGGACCACCCCGGTGGAGGATCAACCCTGGGGTGGCCCCATCCACAAACGCCGACCGGGGCCGTCACCCCAACCCCGATGGCAAGTGTGGTTAATGCAACTCCTGTGCCATCTACGCAATAGGTGCCTGTTGTGTCCGGAGCGGCGCCTCATCCTCCCGGGAACGACCAGTCCATGGGGGCACCTACCGTCGCCGGAACCCGACCTGACCCAGTTGCTGGTAGGGCCGAGTGCCCCGACGGGCAACCTTTTGGCGCTCGTAGGCGTCGCCGTCGCGGAACAGCCAGACCAGGACCGCCCCGGCCAAAAAGCCGCCGATGTGGGCGAAGAAGGCGACCCCGCCGCCGCCCGTCTCCCGCGTCTGGACCGCCAAGGACGCGAACCCGTTGACGAACTGGAGCACGATCCACAACCCGATCTGGACCCAAGCCGGGATCATCACCACCGTGACGAAGAAGCCAAAGACCACCAGCGTCCGGATCAAGCCCTTCGGAAACAACACAATGTAGGCGCCGAGCACTCCGGAGATCGCGCCGCTGGCCCCGACCAGCGGGATCAGGCTGTTCGGGTCGATCAAGACCTGCGCCAACCCCGCCGCGACGCCCGTTAGGAGGTAAAAGACCAAAAACCTGGCGTGCCCCATCGTGTCCTCGATGTTGTCGCCGAAGACCCACAGGAACAGCATGTTGCCGCCGATGTGCAGCCAGCCACCGTGCATGAACTGCGACGACAGCAGCGTGATCAGGCGCTCGCCGCCGCTGATCTCGTTCGGGACCGCGCCCCAGTCAAAGATGAAGTCGGTCAGCGCCCGCTCGGACAACGTCAACTGGTAGAGAAACACCAGCACGTTCAACCCGATCAGCGTGTAGCTGACGACCGGCACCGTCCGCCGGCCGCTGTTGTCGTCGCCGATCGGAAACACCGCGCTCTCCTACGACGGAGACGGGGGGACGGGGAGACGGGCAGTCGAGACGCTCGGCGCCAAGACGACGGTCGTCCGTCTCGACTCCCCGTCTCCCCGTCCCCCACCTCCCCGCCTCCGTTATCCGCCGACCGTGTCCTTGACCGCCTGCCCGGCCCAGTTCATCACCCGCGCCCGCGTCTCCTCGCCGCTGCGGGGGGCAAAAAGCAGGCCGACCACCAGGCCGTAGACGAAGAATTTGAGGGCCGTTCGTGTTCGTCCGATCACGCCGTACTCCTTGTTCTGGGTCCGGCGTCGGAGTGCGGTGCCGATGGCACCGCCGTACCCCAACCCCGTTCGTACCCGCTACCGTGGACCGTCGATCACCACGTCGTCGGCGGTTGCTACGGTCGCGCCGTAGGACCGCTCCGGAGGCAAGGGAACCGAGACCGCCCCCGGGGGCACCGGTGGCACCGGGGGCATGGGAGGCAGATCCGGCACCGGCAGCGGCGTCGTTTCCGCGCCGGTCGGGCCACCCCCGATTCGCGCCCCAACCGGCGCCGCGACCCGCTCGCCGAGGCGCCGGGCGTCCGCCCGCAGGCCTCTGGTGGCCTCGTCCGCCTGGCGCAGCAGGGCGCCGGCCCGCTCGCCGATCTGGGTTCGCGTCGAGACCCCGGCCTGGG
>CADCWE010000109.1 GCA_902806325.1 uncultured Thermomicrobiales bacterium
GCGATGTTGGACGGCTTCAAACTGGCCGGAATCGACGCCGTCAGCCTCGCCAACAACCACACCCACTGGAACAACGACGAAGTCGGCTGGGGCGCTCAGGGCTTGCTCGACACCGTCGCGGCCCTCGAAGCCGCCGCGCTGCCCTTCTACGGCGCCGGCCGGACCTTGGACGAGGCCCGCCTGGCCTGGTCCACGGAGGTCAAGGGTCGCTCGATCGCCCTCCTCGGCGTGGATGGCGTGACGGCCAACCTGGACTACCCCGAGCGGGACCAAAACATGGGCGTCGTCGGCCCCTATTGGGGCGCCGGACCCGACCTCCCCGGCACCAACCCGTTCGCCCTCGGCCAGGTGGTCGAAGACATCGCCGCCGCCGCCGCCCAGCACGACATCGTGATCCCCTACCTGCACATGGGCGCCGAGTACCGCTGGGTGGTACCGGGCTGGGTGGTCGAGGCTGCCCACGCGGCGATCGACGCCGGGGCGGCGATGGTGGTGACCAATCACCCCCACATCATCCAGGGGATGGAGGTCTACGCCGGCAAACCGATCGTCTACTCGATCGGCAACTTCGTCTTCGACCAGATGTTTTCGGTCGACACCCGCCAGGGCTTGATCCTCGACCTCACCTTCCGCGGCAACCAGGTCGTCGGCCTCCGCACCCACGGCGTCGAGATCGAGGATTTTCATCAGCCGCGCCTGATGATGGGCGCCGAGCAGGCCGCGATCATGGACCGGTTCTGGCGCTCGACGGACCGGTTGGCGGGGCGATAGGGCATCACCGCGATCCGTCATGCTAAGCGCGGCGGAGCATCTCCCGCCGCGGCAGCGTGCGTCCACGAACGTCGCCCGCGGGCGAGGGGTGCTTCTCCGCGCTCAGGATCACCCCGTCACGCCGGCCGTGGCCGTCAACCCGCCACGATTCCAACAACCGTTGCGCGGCACCCATGACACCATAGGATCGATTCGACACATTCCGCCACCAAGGATCACTGATCGGCTTTACGGACCATTGACGAGGTTCCAAACGGCGATACATTGGTATTGTGCGACACGGACGCAATCACCGGACGGGACCCCGGCACCCGACCTCGCCGGGTTGGCGACCGCTCGTCCAAAACGGCGACGACGGCACCGCGGAGGCACGGCCAGATGGACCCCACCGCCAGGGATCGGCCGGCCGATTCCGCGATGGCCCGCGGCTTCGGGGCCGAGATCGCGATCGGGGAACCGGACGGGCGGGCGCTGTTTCTGGCTTCGGCGGCGCCGGCGACCAGGTCGGGTTCGTCATCCCCACCCCCGACAGCCCGCCCGAGGTCCGGGAATCCCTCCACGGCCTGACGCTGCGGTTCGACCGAGGGGCACAGATGACGGAAGGGTGAGTGACTCGATTACACCTGCCACCCCATCCGGGCGCGACGAGATCGGGACCAACCGGCACCATCGCCAGACGACGATGCGCCCGAAAGCCCCCTATACTCCGGCCATCGCATCCCCTCGCCGGCACCCTCGGAGGGCAGATGGCCACCCCACCGACCACCGTCACCGCACCCGACGCCGCCGTCAGCACCGCCGCCGTCCCCGAGCCGGCCATCGCGCTCGATCAGGAGCCGGTGGTCACCTTCGACGACGTGCTGGCGGCGCGCGAGCGCCTGGCGCCCCACCTGCCGCCGACGCCGCTGCTGCGCTCGACCACGCTCGGTCGCCTGAGCGGCACCGCGCTCTGGCTGAAGGCCGAGCACCTGCAACGGACCGGATCGTTCAAGGCCCGCGGCGCCCTCAACGCCGTGCTCCAATTGTCCCCGGCGCAGCGGGCGCGGGGGCTGGTCACGCTCTCCGCCGGCAACCACGGCCAGGCGTTGGCCTGGGCGGCGTCGTTGGTCGGGGCGCGCTGCGTCGTCTTCGTCCCCGCCACCGCCGTCCCGACCAAGGTCGCCGCGATCCGCAGCCACGGCGCCGAGACCCGGTTCGCCCCCTCGATGGTCGAGCTGTTCGCCGAGATGGAGGCCCACCGCGCCGCCCAGGGGTTGCACTTCGTCGCCCCGTTTGGCGACCCGGCGATCGTCGCCGGCCAGGGCACGGCCGGCCTGGAACTGGTCGAGCAGTGCCCGGATGTGGAGCAGGTGGTCGTTTGCGTCGGCGGCGGCGGGCTGATCTCCGGGGTCGCGCTGGCGGTCAAGGGATTACGGCCGGGGGTCCGCGTCGTCGGCGTCGAACCGGAGGGCGCCGACGTGGTCGGCCGCTCCCTCGCCGCCGGCCGCTGCCTGAGCATGGGCCAGATGACCACCATCGCCGATGGCCTGGCCGCTCCCTTCGCCGCCCCCCTCTGCCAGCGCGTGATCGCCGACAATGTTGACGACCTGGTCACCGTCACCGACGACGAGCTGGTCGAGGCCCTGCGTCTGATCCTCGAGCGCGCCAAGCAGTTGGTCGAACCGGCCGGCGCCGCCGCCGTCGCGGCGCTGCTGACCGGCAAGGCCGGCGTCGCCCAGGGCGCAGCGACGGTGGCGACGCTGAGCGGCGGAAACGTGGACTTGGGGCGGTTGAAGGGGTTGTTGTAGGGTTCCATTCCCCCGCGTAACGGAGGAACACCAACTAATACCCTTTCCCCGCCCGCGCCCCCGCCAGCGTGAACTCCTCGCTCCTGATGAACGCCATCAAGCGCCGCTCGTTGTCCCGCACCGACTCCACCGCCGCCGGCAGGCCGTCCAGCGTCTCCGGCGGCACGACCACGATCCCGTTCGCGTCGCCGTGGAGGACGTCGCCGGTGCGGATCTCCTGGCCGTCCAGGGTCACCGGCACCCCGACCTCGACGATCTCGGAGTTGCCGTGGGAGACGACGACGTAGCGGCCGTGGTAGTGCATCCCCAGGGCGCGGACCTCGGCCAGATCCCGCAGCCCGCCGTCGCTGACGATGCCGACCGCGCCCAGGCGCTGGGCCATCGTCGCCATCACCTCGCCGCAGTGGGCGCAGCGCGTCGGCCCCTCGGAGTCGTCGGCGTGGGCGAGGACCAGCACGGACGGGCGCGGCATCGCCGCCAGCGCTTCCCACATCCGCCAGTACCCGTCCCGGTTCGGCCCCGGCCCCGGCACCGAGCGCAACGTCACCGTCAGCGCGTGGCCGACCATCACCCCCAGGTCCGGAAACAAACAGCGCACCGCGCCGCCGACGAACCCCTCGGTCCGGTCCCGGACCTTGAACGGCTCGATCGCGTTGGCGATGGTTGGGCTGTCGACGCTTTGCAGGAAGGCGACTTGATCGTGGGTCAGCGGTGATTGCACGGGCAGCTCCTTTGTGGGCGCGCGTTGTGGCCCCCTATCCTCCCAACCCCGCTTTCTCCCTCCTCAGGGGAAAGGGGGGAGCCGTTGCCGCATCCGGACAACGCGGGAACGATAGCCCCTCCCCCACGGTTGGGGGAGGGATTGGGGAGGGGGCCTTCCCCGCCACCTTGGGGCGAGAACCTATCCTCCGCCATAGACCGGCTCCACCGCCACCGTCGCCCCGACCATCCTCCCAAAGTATTCCACCGCCACCCGGCTGCCCGGTTCGGTCAGCGCCACCGGGAGATATCCCAGCGCCAAACTCCGCCCAACCGTGTACCCGAAGTTGGCGCTGGTGACGAACCCGACCACCTCCCCGCCCCCGTCCAGAATCGGCTCGTTGCCGACCGGGACCGTATTCGGGTCGTCCAGGACCAGACAGGCCAGGCAGCGGTCCGGGCGGCGCGCCCCCGGCTCCCGCAGCGCCGCCTCCCCGACGTAGCCGGTCCGCCCCTTACCGACGGCGAACCCCAGCCCGGCGGCGAACGGCGTCTCGTCGCTGCGCAGGTCAGTCCCCAGCACCCGAAAGCCGCGCTCCAGGCGGAGCGAGTCCATCGCGACCCCGCCGGCCGCGACCAGGCCGTGGCCCGCCCCGGCCGCCCAGAGCGCGTCCCACAGCGCGCCGCCGTACTCGGCCGGCGCGTGCAGCTCCCAGCCCTGCTCGCCGACGAAGGACAGGGTGAGCGCCAGGCACGGGATCCCGGCGACGTCGAGTGATCGTGCCCGGTAGGGCGGGAACCGTTCCGGCGCCAGATCTTCCGGGTGCTCAACCAACGGGGTCAGGATCGCCGCCGCCCGCGGTCCCCACAGTCCGAGACCGCACCAGGCCGAGGAAACGTCCCGCACCGCGACCTCCAACAGATCCCGGGTGTGGCGAACGATCCGGGCCAGGTCGCGCGGGCCGCTGCCGGACCCGGCCAGGATCAAGAAGCGGTCGGGCGCCAACCGGGTCGCCGTGACGTCGCTCTCGATCCCGCCCCGTTCGTTAAGCAGGAGGGCGTACGCGACGTGCCCGACCGGCCGGTCGACGCCGCAGGAGAGCCGCTCCATGGCAGCCAAGGCGCCCGGGCCGGAGATCTCGATCCGGGTGAAGGTCGCCAGGTCGAACAGCCCGGCGCCGGACCGCGTCGCCAGGTGTTCGGCGCCGCAGATCGGGGACCAGAACCGCGCCCCCCAGGCGTCGCGGGTCGCGCCCCGCTCCGGTGGCGGCAGGGCCGCGTTGATCCCGTACCAGCGGACGCGTTCCCAGCCGTTGGACTCGGCGAACTCGGCGCCGAGGGAGACCTGGCGCTCGTACCACGGCGCCCGGCGCAGTCCGCGGGGGGCGGCGATGGGCTGCCGGGGGTGGATCACATCGTAGATCTCGCGGTACTGCTGGGCGCTCCGGGAGCGGACGTAGGAGCGGGCGGTCGCGTGCGGCGCGAACCGGTTCGGGTCGAGATCCCGCAGATCCAAATCGCAACCGCCGGAGAGCATCAATTCGGCCACCGCCCGGCCCGCTCCCGGCCCGTGGGTGACCCAAACCGCCTCCGCCAGCCACAACCCCCGCACCGCCGTTTCCCCGATCAGCGACTGGGCGTCCGGCGTGAACGAGAACAGCCCGTAGATCCGGTCGGTCAGGCCGTGGCCGCGCAGCGCGGGGACCAATCGCGCCGCTTCCTTTCGGGCAAAGTCCATCAGGTCCTTGGCCTCGCCGAACGGCAGATCGGCCGGGGTGGGCACGTCGTCGCGGATCGCGGCCGGGTCGACCAGACGCGGGTCGTGGCGGTAGGACCCGATGCCGTACCGCTCGCCCTCCTGCCAGAGGTACATCGCGGCGTCCTGGTGGCGCCAGATCGGGCGCGGGACGCCGCTCGCCCCCGCCAACGCCGGGATCGCCGTGGTGCGCACGTAGGGGTGGGCGCAGGGCTGGAGCGGGATCGGCACCCCGGCCAGCGCGCCGAGCAGCGGTCCCCAGATGCCGCCGCAGAGCAGCACCCGCTCGGCCTCGATCCGGCCGCGGTCCGTCTCGACGCCGCGGATCCGGCCGTCCCGGATCGCGAACCCGGTCACCCGCGTTTCGCCGAAGAACGCCGCGCCTCGTGCTCGGGCACGGTTTGCCAACCGCTCGGCGGCCGTCACCGCCCGCGCGACGCCGTCTCCCGCCACCCGCAGCGCCCCGAGGACGGCGCCCGGATCGAGCACGCCGAGCGCGTCGGCCGCTTCGTGCGGCGAGAGCAGCGCCGCGTCCAACCCCCAGGACCGGGCGTAGCCGTGTTTGCGGTGCAGATCGGCCCACCGCGCCGGGGTCGTCGCCACCTCCAGGCTATCGACCGGGACGTAGCACGGCTCCCCTTCGGCGGACAGCGAGCGGTAGGTCTCGACGCTCCACTGCGCGAGTTGGGAGACGGTGCGCGAGGCGTTGTTCTGGAAGACCAACCCCGGCGCGTGCGAGGTGGAACCGCCGGTCCGGAACAGCGGCCCCTGGTCCACCACCACCAGGCCGGTCGCCCCGCCCTCGGCCAGAAAGGCCGCCGCCGCGCAGCCGACGATCCCGGCGCCGACGATCACCGTCCCGGCGTGGCTCGGTAACTCAACGTCGTGTCTCCGCTCCGCCATCGGTCTCCCGTTCCCCGTTCCCCGTTGAGCCGCTATAGTAGCGTGCCCGCCGCGCGCTCACCGGAGGTTCCCGCGCCATGCCGGACCCGACCGCCCCGCTGCCGGAGTACCGTTACAACCGGCTGACCTGGCCGGAGATGAACGCGGCGATCGCCGCCCAACGCCTGGTGATCCTGCCGACCGGCTCGACCGAGCAGCACGGTCGCCACCTCCCGCTGGACGTGGACCTGTTTCTCGCCGAGTCGGTCTGCCTGGAGGTGGGTCGGCGCGCCCCGGACAAGACCCTGGTGCTGCCCGCGATCCCCTACGGGTTGAACCTGCACCACATCGACTTTCCGGGCACGATCCACGTCGAACCCGAGACGTTCATCGCCC
>CADCWE010000110.1 GCA_902806325.1 uncultured Thermomicrobiales bacterium
CTGGACGGAGCCTTCGACCATCGCCTCGATGGCGCCGATCTTTTGGCCCGCGTCGTCACGCTTCTGGTCTATCTCTTGACGGAGTTGATCTGCTGTTTGGCCCATTGCTGGTCCTCCTTCAGGGTCTCGATGGTCTGCTCCGGCTTCAGCGTGGCGGCGCTCAGGTGCTTCTTCCCGGTCGAGGCGACGATCGCCGCGATCGTGGCGAGGATCAGGCCGACGATCCCCGCGGCGATCCAGCGGTCGACCCACCGGTCCAGCAGGTACGTCGCCGCCAGCATCAAAAAGATGAAGGCGACCAACCCCACCAACGCCCCACCGGCGACGAAGGCGACCCCCTTGCCGATCCCGCTCGCGTCCTCCTTCAACTCGGTCTTGGCGAGTTGGACCTCGGCTCTCAGCAGGTCCTGCATGTCTTTGATCACGCCGGTGATCAGCGACCCGTACCCGTCCGGCGCCCCGCCGGCCCCTTCGCGGCCGAAGGGATCGCCCCCGGCGCGATTCGTTTGACTCGTGTCCATGGCTCCTCCCGATCTTCGTCCGGCGCTACTTGAACGCCTTCGAGACGAGGAACCCGGCGCCCAACGCCACCAGCAGCGACTCGACCGGCTTGCGCCGGACCAACGCTTCCAGGTCGGCGATCAGCTGCTCGCTGTCCTTGTCTTTCAGGTACCCCGACGCCGCGTCGAGCTTCTCGGCGGCCTTGGTCGCGGCCGACGGCAGCGCGCCGCCCGGGTCCCCGGCCTGCTCGCCCTTGCCACGGAGCATGTCGGCGGCCTTGTCCAACCCGCCGGCGGCCTTGTCCAGCCCGGCGTCGACCTTGGTTCCGGCCTGATCGGCCAGTTGGCCCGCCTTGTCCTTGGCGGCGTCGGTCGCCTCGGTCGCCTTCTGCTTGGTCGCGGCGGCCGCTTCGGTCGCCTTGTCCATGGCCTGGTCGGCGGACGAGAGCCCGCCCTGGCCGGCCGGCTGATCGGTCGTCGGCGGCGGTTGCCCCATCGGTCCGCCCATCACTGCTTGGTCGCTCATCGTGGTGTCCTTACTCTAGCCCCGGCCGCGGATCGACCGGATCGGCCAAACGAATCCCGGCCGGACGACCCGCCGCGCGAGCCGCCCGGCCGCGCCCTACTGCTGGGTGTCGCGGGTGCGCGTCGCGTCCATGGGCTCGGCGCTGTCCTCGGTGACGCGGACCTCCTCGCGGCGGACGGTGCCGCCGACCTGCTCGGTCCGCTGCACCCGCTCCTTGGCGATCTCGATCTCCTCCGCGACCCGGACCTGCGTCTCGAGCCGGACCTCCTCGCCCCGCAGCGGGACCTCGATCGTCCCCTCCTCGAAGGCGCCCTCGCCGGCGCCGGCCGCCCGGTCGACCGCCCGCCGCTGCACGCTGACCCGCTCCTCGGTCACCGGCACGTCGAGCACCCGCTCCTCGGCCACCACGTCCTTCTCGACCCGCACCTCGCCGATCTCGCGCGCGGTCGTGGTCGCGGTCAGCTCCTCCTCGTGGACCGGGACGCGGAGGGTGTCCTCGCCTTCCATCCGCCGCGTGTCGGCGGTCGAGGCCGTGGTGGTGTCGTAGCTGGCGTCGGCCATCCCGGTGTCGGCGGGGGCGCCGGCGAGCATCGCGCCGCTGCCGGCCGTGGTCGTCATGGCGTCGGCGGGCGACATGGACGGGTCGGCGGCGTAGCCCGCGCTCTCGCTGGTGTCGGTGGTCAGGTACCCCGCGTCGTCGGCCGGGGCCTGGTCCCAGCCCTGGTCGAGGGCGGCGTCCTTGGTCACGGTGAGGTAGACCTTGTCGCCGTCCGAACTCGCCACGGCGCTGGTCGGGATGTAGTAGTCGGTCGGGAAGAAGAAGCCCTTCTCGACGACGAGGTAGTTCTGGTGCACGGCGACGACCTCGCCGACCTTGTTGCCGTCGGAGCCGACGACGTCGGCGCCCTCGGAGAAGCTCATCTGCTGGCCGGAATCCATGGCGTTCGGTACTCCTTCTTCGAGCGGCGCGGCGTCCCGTTGGACGTCGCGGTTGAGCGTTTGGCCATCCGCCGGCGGCCGCTTCGGTCCGGTTGGCGCCCCGGGTGGCCGTGACCGCCTCCGGGCGCGCCCCGGATCGCGGTGGAACGGTTCCCTGGCCCCGGTCAGCCGACCATGTTCCCCCTCTCCTGATCCCGCCCCCCGCCGGCGCGGGGTCCGATCGGGACGCCGGCATTCGGGTCACGGGCGAGGGCCACCGCCAGCGCCTGCGCCAACGCCGCCTCCTCGGTCGCGCCGCGCCCCCGCGCGACCTGGGTCATCAGGATCCGGTGGGGGCTCGTGTCCGGGCGGAACCAGACCACGGCGCGATGGACGGCGGGACCGTGGGGGCGGGAGGCGGCTTCGACCCGGATCTGCCACCGGCGGGCTTCGGCGAGGCGGGCCAAGTCGGCCCAGGCGTATCCGCAGGCGCGGGGGCGGACGCCATGGTCGGCGAGGACGGCGGCGACGTTGGGTAGGGCGGGCATCCTACCCACCTCCGGCGCCAGGGCATCCCATCGCGAGGAGATTCGCGTCGGCCGACCGGCGTGGCCCTGCCGCCGGTTCGCCGTCTTCGGGCGATTCGTGTTCGCGTCGCATCGCGTTCCCGGTTCCGGGCGGGTCCCGCCGCTTCCGTCGTCATCCGAACGCGTCTCCCGGCGCGTCCGGCAGGATGGCCTAAGCCTCCTGCCGGAGTGGCAATGCAATCGGCGTACCATCGTTGGCTTATCATCAGATGACTTATGGTATCGTGGCGAGAAAGCGGCGAGGGACGCCATGCACCGCGCCGGTAGTTACGCGCCAGGCGGTCGGGTGTGGGAGGATGCGCGACCGATGCAGCGCCTGGCCCGCCACTCTCAGGGAGCTCGATGACCGCCGTCGCCGAGACCGCCGGGTACCTGATCGCGGAGGTCGCCGCGCTGGCGGGCGTCTCCATCACCCGCTTGCGGTCGTGGGAACGCGCCGGACTTCTCCACCCCCGGCGGGCCACGTCCAACGGAGTCCGCCTCTACGGAGTCGAGGACATCGCCCGCGCTCGCCTGATCGCCCGCTCCCAAACCAACCCCGGCCGGCGCGGCAGCCTGTTGCGGTTGGTCGATCGCCTCGCCGGGGGAGACCTGCGACCCGAGGCCCAAGACTACGCGGGGTTGGCGGTCGACGACGCCGGCCGGACGGGGGCGACCGTCCCGGATGCCGCCGCGGGCCCCTCGGGCCCGCCGTGGCGCGCGATCCTCGACGCGATGACGGACCTCGTCGCGATCGCCGACGCCGACGGGCGGGTCATCCACCTCAATCCGGCGCTAGATGCCGCGATCCGCCGCTCCAGCCCGCGGTCCGGGGCGGCGCGGTCGGTTCCCCCGGACATCGCCGGCGTGGCGGACGCGTTGTTCGTCGCCAGCGGGCTGTCGCTGCGCTGGTCGGCGCGGACGGGGGTTTCTCAGGCCGATCTCCGGGTCGTCCTGCGCCACGCCGACGGCTCCGAACGGCCGACCCTGTGGCGGGTCGATCCGCTGCCTGGGGTCGCGGGCGGCCGAGGCGCGATCGCGGTCGGCCGCGATCGGCCACCGGAGGGCGGGTCGAACCAGGACCAGGGCGACTGGTTGGCGGCGGCGGCCCACGAACTGCGCTCGGCGGCGACGACGATCGTCGGGCACACCCAACTCGCGCGACGAATCTCCGCCGCCGGCTGGCGCGAGGCGAGCGACCCCGGCGGGAAGCCGTCGCCGCCGGCGATGCCGTCGCTTCCGCCGCGTTTGCTGCGCCACCTCGATGGCGCGGAGCGCGGCGCGCGGGAGATGGTGCGGGCGATGGAGACCCTGCTCGACGCGTCCGCCATCGCCGCCGGGGTGTTGATCGGGCGGCTGGACGCCGGGGGGGTCGACCTGGACGGGCCGGCCCGCGAGGCTGTCTCCCACGCCCGCGGGATGACCACCCGCCACGCCGTGGCGTTGACCGTCCCGGAGGCCCCGTTGCGCGTGGCCGGGGATCGTGCCCGCTTGCGCCAGGTGCTCGACCACCTGCTCGCCAACGCCGTCAAGTATTCCCCGGACGGCGGGCCGATCGCGGTCTCGCTGGCGGCGGCCCCCACGCTGCCGCCGGATCCGCCGCCCGACGGCGAGGCCCGCTGGGCGCTGGTCCGGGTTGCCGACGCCGGAATCGGGATCCCGGGGCACGACCTGCCGCGCGTCTTCGACCGGTCCCGGCGGGCGCCCGGCGCGGCGCGACTCGTGCGGGGGGCCGGACTCGGGCTCTACACCTGCCGCGCGATCGTGGTCGCCCACGGCGGGCACATTTGGGTCGAACGGACCGCGGTGGCGGCGGAGCGCGACGCCGCCGGGACGGACGCCGCCTGGCACGGGACGGTGATGGCGGTGGCGCTGCCGCTGGCCGGGTCGTTCGCGCCCGCGGGTCCCGGCGACCCGGTCGAGCCGAGGGGGTTGGAGGGCGCGCGATGAGCGACGGGGGATCAGGCGGCAACGCGACCGGACCGTTCCAGGCGATGGCGATGCCGCTGGACGCGACCGGCGTCCCGAACCTGGATCTGGTCCTCGGCGGCGGGCTGCGGCGCGGCAGCTTGACGCTGTTGGTCGGGCCGCCGGGCAGCGGCAAGACGACCCTTGCCGCCCAGATGGCGTTCGCCGCGGCGGCGACCGGCCGCCGCGTCCTGATCTTGGCCGCGCTCTCGGAGCCGGTCAGCAAGCTGGTGCAGCACCTGCGCACGTACCGCTTCTTCGACGAGGCCGTGGTCGGGGATCGCCTCCGGATGCACAGCCTGCAGCAGTTTCTGCCCCAGGGCCTGGCCAGCACCGGGCGCGAGATCGCCGCCATCGTCCGCGCCGAGCGGGCCGGTCTGGTGGTGCTCGACGGCTTCCGCGGCCTGCGCGACAGCGACGGCGGCACCCAACCGGTGCGCCGGTTCCTCTACGACCTCGGCACCGCCCTCAGCCTCCAAGGCGCGACGACGGTGATCACGACCGAAGGCGAAGCCCACGACCAGAGCTTCTACCAGGAGGCGACCACGGCCGACGCGATCGTCGCCTTGGAAGCCACCCGCGGCGTGATGCGCTCGGTGCGCTGGCTCGAAGTCGTCAAGGCGCGGGGGGCCGCCCCGTTGACCGGACGCCACGGGATGACCATCGGCGCGGCGGGGGTGGCGGTGCATCCCCGGTTGGAGGCACGGGTGGCCGCGGAGACCCGGTCCGCCCGCGACGCCGAGATCGTCGCCCCCGAGCAACGGTTGGCGTCCTTCGGTCAGGACGATCTGGACGCGATCTTCGGCGGGGGACTGGCGCGCGCCACGACCACATTGGTGATGGGCGGGCTGGGGACTGGCAAAACGCTGCTCGGCTTGCATTACGCGGTCGCCGGGGCGTTGGCCCAGGAGCCGACGGTGTTCCTCAGCCTGCGCGAGGACGAACGCCAGTTGCGACGCAAGGCCGACGCCTTCGACCTCGGACGCCGGCTGGGCGCGGCCCTCGAGCCCGGCGGCGGGCTGACGCTGCTGCGGCGACCCGCCGTCGAACTCGACATCGAGCTGCTGGCCGACGAGTTGTTGACGACCCTGGACCAGATCGGGGCGCGGCGGCTGGTGATCGACAGCATGATCGAGTGGGAGCGCGCGGTCGGGGAGGGCAGCGATCCCCGCCGTGTCCCCAACCACCTGGCGGCGCTGGTCGAGGCGTTGCAAGCGCGCGGCATCACGGCGCTCCTGGTCCGCGAGAGCGGGATCGCCTCCGCCCGGTCCGACCTCGATCTCCCGATCGACGCCTTGTCGGCGACCGTCGAGAACGTGGTCTGGCTGCACCAGGTCGCCGATCGGCAACGGACTCACCGCGTCCTCTCGGTGCCCAAGACGCGCTACGCGCCGTCCGACGGCACCCGCCACGAGTTCGTTGTCGCGGCGCCGGCCGGGATCCGCGTCGTCGGCGGGTTCCGCAGCGACCTGGGCGTGCTCGACGCGATCGCCGATCAGGAGGCCGCGTCGCCGTTCGGCATGCCCTCCTCCGGCGCCGGCGACGATCGCGGATCGGCCGCCGCCGATCCGGCCGGCGTGCAGGCGTCTCCCGTGATCGAGGCCGTCGCGGCGGCCGCGGAAGCGATGGACCGCAAGGCGACCCGGGGCGATTCGTGAGCGCAACCCCGACCGGGGTCCACCCGGCGTCGGCGCCGGTGCTGATCGCCGAGGACGAGGAGCCGATCGCCGAGGTGGTCGCCGACGTCGTCGCCGACGCCGGGTGGACCCCGGTCGTGGCGGCCCACGGGCGCCAGGCCCTGGAACTGGCGCGGCTGAATTGGCCGGCGCTGCTGATCACCGACCTGATGATGCCGTATCTGAGCGGGGCGGACCTGATCGCCGCCCTGGCGGCGGAGGCCGCCGCCCACGGCCACCCGCGCTTGCCGGCCATCCTGATCACCGCGGTCGGGCCGCTCCACGCCCGCGCCGCCGGCGCCGACTTCGTCCTCGCCAAACCGTTCGAGATCGCCGATCTCGACACCCTGCTCCGCCGCGCCCTCGGCCTGGCGACGCGGGCATGAGCGGCCGTCCCGTGCCGCTCGCCCGGGCGTCGCGCTCGTCGCGCGGGATGCCCGCCCCGCCGGTCCCAACCGGCGCCGTCGGGTTCGACCGCGACCAAGGAGAACCGTGATGGATGCACCGCAGACGATGGCGCCGCGGTATCGGCCGTTGCTGCCGGAGGCACGGGACCAGGGCGATCCGTACGCGCTGGTGCCGCCGCCAGACGCCGGGGCACGGTTCCGCTGCTACGTTTACACCACCGGCGAGGAGCCGGCGGCCGGGGCGGCGTTCCCGGTCTACGGGTCGGACGATCTGATCGCCTGGCACGCGATTGGGGAATCGCTGGCGGTGGGGGAGCCGACCGCCCATTGGGCGCCGTGCGTGGTCTACCGGCCGGATCTCGACCCGGCACGGCCGTACGTGATGCTCTACTCGCGGGCGGTCGGGGTCGGCGAGCAGGCCCACGTCGGCCACGCGATCCGCCGCGCCGTCGCCGCCCAACCGGAGGGCCCGTTCGAAGACACCGGGCACGTCCTGACGCCGGAGCTCGATTTCGCGATCGACCCGGACGTCTACCGCGCGCCGGACGGGTCCCTCCGGCTCGCCTTCGCGATGGACTTCGTCGACGACGAGCCGTACGGGACCGGCATCGTCGAGGCGGACCTGGCCGAGGACCTGACGCACGTGATCGGCGAACCACGGGTCCTCGCCCGACCCCGCCACCCCTGGCACGTCTACGAGGCGGAGCGGGTCATGCCCTGGAAGGCGATCCCCGGCGTGGACTGGTCGGACCCGGCGCGCACCGTCCGCTGGCACACGGTCGAGGCCCCCGTCGGCGGGCTGCGCTCCCCCACCGGCGACCCGGTCTACCTCTACAGCGGCGGCTGCTTCTGGGGGTTTTACGCGGTCGGGGCGCTGGTCGAGCGGCATGGCATCCTGGAGGACGTGACCGACGGCGAGCGCAACTTCGTGATCCAACCCGATCCGCAGCGCGGCTTCTACGGCCCCGGCCACTGCTCCCTGTTGCGGATGGACGGGCGCGACTTCCTGCTGCTCCACGCCCGCTTCGGCGCCCCGCACGCGAAGCGCCAGATGTGCCTGGCGCCGGTTGGATGGACGGCGGAGGGGCTGCCGGTGGCCGGGGACGGGGGATGACGGACGCGTGGCGCGGTCGCCTGTCCGCGTCGGAGGCGCGGGCGATCGCCGAGCGGCACGGGCTGCGTGGGGAGTGCATGCTGGCGGCTCCCTGGTCCGGCGCCACGAGTTGCGTCTACCCGTACGGCGACGTCGTGATCAAGGTTCCGCACGGGGACGAGCCATCCATCGCGGCCGTTCGCACCGACGCGACCGTCTCTCCCGTGGCGCGCGGTCTCGGCGTGCGCACCCCGCGGCTGGTGGCGTTCGGCGAGACGGGGGAGGTGCTCGCCGTTCCGTACGCGGTTTACGACCGGGTCCACGGCGAACCGGTGCCGACCGGCCTCGCGGATCCGTCCGTGACCGCCGGCGTCTGGCGTGCGGTTGGGCGCGATCTGGCGTTGGTCCACGCCACTGCCGTGGCCGACGACGCGCTGCGCGGGTTACGCGTGTTCGCCCAATCGCCGGACGTTGATCCCCGGCCGTGGGTGGCGGATTTGGCCGAAACGGGGCTGCTCGATGCCGCCCAAGCCGCCTGGTTGGCGGGCCTGCTGGACCGCCTCGCCCCCGCCGCGTTGGCGGGGGAGCGCCAAACGCTCTGCCACGGCGACGTCAACGCCGCCAACGTGCTGGCGGCGTCCCGATCCGGCGTTCACGGCTTCCTGGCGCTGATCGACTGGGCCGGGGCGGGCTGGCTCGATCCCGCCTGGGATTTTGCGGCGGTGCCTCTGCGCGTGGTGCCCGTGATGCTCGAAGGGCACCGGTCGGCGGCGCCGCTGGCCGGGGACGAGACGGCGGAGGCGCGGATCCTCTGGTGCCACCTCCAGTTCGCCCTCCACCGGCTGCGGCGGGAGCCGTCCGCCGCGACGGACGCGGAGCGGGCGCGGCGCCTCCTCGACGCGGCGCGGGCGTTCGCGCGGACGACGGGGATCGCCTGACCCGAATTGGCGCCGTCCGCCGGCGAGGTGCCCGATCGCCACGCACACCGGTCCGGTCGGACCGCCCCCGGCGCCGACGACCGGGCGCGGCCGGCTCCTGGGCGAAGACCGGCGGGATGGACGGGTCGTCGAGGCGGAGAGGGCGCCATCGCCGTTGACGGGCCGGTGCCGGCGCCTCCGCGGGAGAGGCGAACGGGCACGACGTCCCGCTGCTCCCCGCCCGCTTCGGCGCCCCTCGCGCGCCGCGCACGAGGTGACCGGCGCCGCTGGCGAGAACAGCGGATCGGTTGCCAGCGAGGCGATGACACAGCGGCCCGGGGAATTAACCCGAACCGAGCAGCCCTTGGGGTCCTTGCGGGCCTTGTTGCCCCTGCGGCCCTTGGGGACCACAAGGATCCTGCGATTGGCATTGGCCGGCAACGCAGCCTTGGTTGTCGGCGCAGCCGTTGTCGTAGGCGCCGCAGTTGTTGGGGTCGGATTGGAACGACGCGGGATCCAGGCACGCCCCGGCGCAGGCTACCAAGCCCGGCGGGCACGCACACCGGCGGACACATGGGTCGCAGATGCCGGAGGCGCAGTTCGCGTCTCGCGGACACGTCGCGTCCGCTGGGAGCGGGGTTCGCGCGGCGGTGTCGCGGCCGGCACCCCGTCACCATCCAATTCCGTCGGCCGACACGAAACCCTGGGCGACGGGAAGCACGATGACGGCGCCAGCGGCGACATCTGAGGCGTAGGAGAATACCCAGCCACAGAACCCGACCGCCGACCGCCTGGAGGCCCCGGATGCCGACCTACGACTACGCCTGCCCCGGATGCGGCGCCCGGTGGGAGCGCGAGCGGCCGATGGCCGAGGCGAGTGCGCCGGACCCGTGCCCGGCCTGCGGGGTGGACGGGGCGCGTGCCTACACCATGCCCAAGCTGTTCTTTAAGGCCGACCCGCGCGACGTGCGGCCGGTCTGGCACAACCACGACGGATACTCCCACCAACATGCGCCTCGCCGCGGTCGGCACCGCCTCCCGAGCGAGGACCACTGAGCGCGTCGGCGTCGGCGATCCGCATCGCGCTCGCGAACCGCCGGTCGTGGTCCGGCCGCGCCACGCGCGACTCGATCAAGGCGAGCGGCGAGCGCCGTTTTCGTTTTCGATCGGTGGACACCTCCGCGTGAACCTGACGCCCTCGACCCGCATCCGGGCGTCTTGCGTACCCCGGCCCGCTATCTTCCTCGTGACGGCCTCGTCCCGGGGAAGCGGCATCGCGGCCGACGGGGGCAACCAAGCGGAACCGGCCGCGGGTGCGCGGAGGGGGCCGGCAGCGGTTGAACGATGCCCAAACCGCCGGGGCGAGTTAGCCCGGTCTGGGCGCCGGGACGAACCCGGACCACCGGCGTCGCCGGTGTCGGTCGTGACCCACACGGTGGCCAGGACGACCGCCACGATCGCCAACGCCGGCGGCAGAACGAGCCATGGCCAGACCGGGCGGGCGAAGAGCAGCGGATCCGCGAACGCCCAACCCAGCATCGTCCCCCAACTGATCGAGCCGCTGCCGCCCAGGCCGAGGAAGGCCAAGGTTGCCTCCCCAAAGATGGCGAAGCGGACGGTCAGGACCAGTTTCGTCGGCAGCACCTGGAGGGTTGCGGGCAGGACGTGGCGGCGGACGATGGACAGATCCGCGGCGCCGAGCGCTCGGCTGGCCTCGACGTACGCCGCGGACCGGGTTTGCAGCACGACGCTCCGGACGATCCGGGCGAAGGCCGGCCACGAGAGCAACGCCAGCACCGCGATCAGGTTGCGCCGGCTCGCGCCGAGCACCGTCAAGACTAGGAAGTAGAGCGGCATGCTGGGCAGCACGAGCAGCAGGTCGGTAACCAACATCAAGGGCGCCTCCGCCCGGCGAACGAAGCCGGCCGCGAGGCCGACAAGCCAGCTCAGCGCCGTCGACGCCCCCGTCACCAGACCGGCGACGATCAGGACCGAGCGCGCGCCATGGATCACCTGGCTCAACACGTCCTGCCCGAGGTCGTTGGTTCCCAGCAGATGTTCGCGAGTCGGGGGCGCCAACGGTCGACCGGTCGAAAGCCGGGGATCGTGGGGGGCCAACAACGGCGCCATCGCGGCCACGGCGGCGACGACCATCAGCAGCCCGCACCCCAGCCAGAACGATGTCGGTCGCCCCCTCCACCTACCCATGCGCGGACCCGCTTCGCCAGGCTAGCCGGAGGTAGACGATCTCCACGAGCAGGTTTGCCGCGAGCATCGCCAGGCTGGAAAGAAAAAAGACCGCTTGAAGGATCGGGTAATCCCGGGTTCGGACGGCTTCGTAGCTCAACAAGCCGAGCCCCGGCACGTTAAAGACCCGTTCGATCACCAGCGCGCCGCCAAGCACGCTCCCCAAGCGCAGACCGGCAAACGTGACCAACGGCAAGGCGATGTTCGGCACCGCGTGCCGTCGCACCACCTCCCGCTCGCGCAAGCCCTTCGACCGGGCCGTCGCGAGCCACGGTGCGTGGCGCACGCCGGCTGTCGCATCACGCGCCAGCAACACGAAGGAAGACGCGCCAACCAGGACCAGTGCCACGGCCGGCAGCGTGAGATGCCAAACCACGTCCAACACTCGCCAGACAACACCGGGCGCATCGCCGCCCCGAGCGGCGAAGACGGTCCGACCGCCAAGGAGGGGAAACCAGCCGAGTTCGACGGAAAACACCAGCACCAAGCCGATCGCGACGAGGAATTCGGGGATCGCCGCGAGGGCGCCCGCCAGCGATACCAGCAGGCGAGCCCAGGGTCGCCCGGGGATCCAGGCGGCCACCACGCCGAGCGTCGTGCCGATGGCCGCCGCGATCAGCAGGGACATGAGCAGCAGGCCCACGGTCCAGGGAAGACGGTCCACGATCAACGCGCCGACCGGTGCCGGTCGCGCGATGGACCGGCCGAGGTCTCCGCGCGCCAGGTCGCCAAGGTACCGGACCAATTGGTGGCGTAGCGGCTCGTCGAGGTCGTAGTACGAGCGGAGTTGCGCCCTGGCCGCGCCGGACAGCGGAACCCCGGAATCCGTTCCCTCGCCCGCGCCGAAGTCCAGCGGCCCGCCTGGCAGGAGCCGAGGGATCAGGAAGTTGAGCAGCAGGACACCGACAACCAGCAGGAGGTACCGCGCAAGGAGCCGAATCAAGTCCGGGCGCACCGCGAAAACTCAGGTCCCCACGAGCGCGAGCTTGTTGTTCGGGAACGGCACCCCGTTCATCAGCCCGCCCCAGGTCGCCATCGGCGTGAAAACGCTGGGATCGTAGACCCAGTAGAAACGGCGGTGGTAGAGCGCGATGGTCGGCAACTCCTCGGCCAGGATCTCCTGCATCCGGAACACGATCGCGCGCCGCCGCTCCGCGTCCGGGGTGGCCGCCTGGTCCTCGCCGAGCGCGGTGTACTCGGCGTTGCGAAAGATGGAGCCCTGGGCGAACGCGTTCGCCTCCTCTCCGGCGTACCACCGGCGGAGGTAGTCGGGGTCGCCGCCGACGCCGATATGGGACGTCAGCGCCAGTTGGAAGTCGCCCTCGTTCAGCAGTTGGCCCCGGGTCGCCGCGTCCACCCGCCGGACCCTCAAGGTGATCCCGACCGCCTCGAGCATCGGCTGCATCAGATCCGGTTCCCGGGCGGCCGCGTCGGCGATCAGATCTATGGTGTGGCGCCGGCCGCCCAGCAGGTCCCGCGCCCGGTCCGGGTCGTACTCGTATGGCGGCAGCGACGGGTTGTACCAAGGCGTTTCCGGTGGCACGACGCCGACGCCGCCGACAATCGCCGGCGCTCGGGTGATCGTTTCGGCGATCCGGCGGCGGTCCAGCGCGTACGCGATCGCCCGCCGCACCTCCACCTGGTCGAGCGGCGCCCGCTCCGTGTTGATCGCCAGCCGGACGATCGAGAGCGGCGCCGTCTCGAACACCGCCAGCCGGGCGTCCCCGGACAGCACCTCCCGCACCGAGGCGTCGGTGCCGAACGAGACGTCCACCTCGCCCTGCTGCACGGCCCGCACCTGGGATTCGGCCGGTACCGTGAGTTGCCGCCATTCCCGCACCAGCGGTCGGCCGCGCCAGTAGCCCTCGTTGGCGACCAAGCGGTAGGCGCCCTGGGTCTGGTCGTGCTCGGCCAGCGCGAACGGGCCCGACCCGATCGAGCGATCCGGCCCGGCGTAGGCGATCGGGTCCGCGACCGATTCCCAGACGTGGCGCGGGACGATCGGCACGATCCCGGCGATCTCTTCGAGGAACGCCGCGTAGGGCCGCTTCAGCGTGACCCGCACCGTGCCGGACTCGACCACCTCGGCCGATTCGACCGCCTCCGTCGTCATCCAGGTGTAGGGATGCCGGGCGTAGTACCCGAACGAGAAGGCGACATCCTCGGCGGTCAACGGCCGGCCATCGTGCCAGGTTGCGCCGTCCACGAGCCGGAAGGTGTAGGCGAGGCCGTCGTCGCTCGCCGCCCACTCCCGCGCCAGCCAGGGGATGATCCCCTCGCCGTCCTTCCAGGTCAGCGTGTCGTAGAGCAGGCTCAACAGCACCGCTCCGCCCGGCCCGACGGTCGAGACCTGGAACGGGGTCGGCGTCCCGGCGTCGCTCACCCACGCGAACCGGACCAGCGCGGCCTGGACCGGGTCGGCCATCGCCGCGCCCCGCGCCATCGGCGCCCGGTCGACGGTCAGCGCCGCCCCGGTCAGGGCACCGGCGAACCCCTGGAGTGTCTGGCGTCGGGTCAAGCCGGGCACGGGTCCCCCTCGGGATGGCGTGGCACGAACGGCGGACGCTGGGCGGCGCTGGGGTTCACAGCGTCTGGTTGGCGATCCGGATGTGGTCGTCGGTGAACCGGGCCAGGTTGGCCCGCTGTCTCGGCGTCAGCACCTCGCAAACCCAGTCCCAGTGGAGCGACACCCAATCGCCCGCCACGGCCGCGTCGGCGAAGCCTCGCCCCTCGATCTGCCGCACCACCCGCGCCGGCGCGGGTGGCCCGAGCGCGAGCTTCCCGTCCACCAGGACCAGCCGCTGGCGCTCGACGGCCAACTCGGGGCCGTCGACCTTCACGACCCGGCCCCAACTGACCCGGCACTGGTCCATCGTCTCGAGCGTGTTCTCCAACTGGCCGACGCGGCTGTGGATGTCGAAGACGTGGAAGTTGTGGTGGGGTCTGGCCCCGGCCGGAGCCTTGCCGAGCACCCAGTCGCGCGTCCGCCCCCGGAGCTGGTTGCCGAACCGCTCGGCCAGCGCGTCGTGGAGCTGTCGCACCTCGACCCCGGCCAGCAGCTCGTTGCCGAGCCAGTACGCTTCGACGACCCGGTCATCGAACGGGTCCGCGATGGCGTTGGCGCGCGCGATCAGCTGCAGGTAGGGCAGCGCCCCGGTAAACCGGCGCAGCAGCGGGTCCAGCCCACCGTCGACGACCCGCTCGGTGCCGTACTCGAACAGGGTGCGGTTCTCGTCCCCGCCGCAGAACCGCAGCCGGTTGGGCATGAACGCGTAGCGGACGAAGCGCAGGGAGCCGGCGAGCGGTGTCGGCCGCGCGAGCACCCCCGTCATCCGGCCGCCTCCCCGACCATCCGCTCCAGGTCGTCGAAAAACCGCAACATCTCCTCCGCCTCGTCCTTGGGCAGCCGTTCGAGGGCTTGACCGGCGTAGACGACCAGGTACTCCCCGACCGCGAGGTCGGGGATCCCATGGGCCGCCACCCACATCGGAGTCCCCTCGTAGAGCACCTCGGCTCGGCGGTCGGCCACCTGCAGCACCAGGCGCGGGATCGCTTGACACATCGGCTTATGCTCCCGCCACGGGAACGGCCCTACGCCGCATCGTTGCCGTCCCCATCGCCCGCCTTGGTCGCCCGCCCGCGGCCGATCTCCGCCTCGTGCTGCGAGCCGCGTTCCGCGTCGTGTCGCGCCCAGAGCCGTTGGAGCCACTCGGGCGCGGTCGCGTCCGGCCGCAGTTCGTCGCGCACATAGTACCCCTTGACGTCCAGCACCGGGGTGCCGGGCCAGCCATCGAGACCGCTGACGCGGAGCAGGTTCCCGTCTCGCCCGAGCAGGCGCGGGTAGCAGAGCCCGATCGGGTTCGGCCGCCGCGGGCTGCGGGTGCCGAAGAGGCCGACCTCCGGCATGCCGTCGAGCGACTCCACCCGGTGCGTCAGCGGCTCGTCCGGGCGTCGGGGCGCGGCGCGGTCCATGTAGAGCACCACGGCCAGGTGGCTGAACTCCTCGATCCCGGTCAGGCCAACCGCCCACTCCGGGTAGATCTCGACGACCGACTCGGCGAAGGGGTCGAAGTAGTCGCCCTCCCCGGTCGTCGCGTCGTCCGGCCACCCCGGCCGGTGGATCACCCCGATCGCGGTGACCGGGAACGTGCGGCGTTGCTCGGCCATGCGACTCGTCGCTCTCCCACTCAACCCTCGTGCTGCCCGTTCCGGCGCGCGAACATCCGCTGGAGCGTGCCATCGATCGCCTCGCCGAGGCCGGCATCGTCCCCCCGCTCGGCTTGGGCGGTGGAGACGCCCCGGAGCACCGAGGCGACGAGCGCCCGGGAATAGCGCACGGTCTCCCGGGCCTGGGCCGACTGGTCGGCCCAGCCGTACGAGTCTTCCAGATCGACCAGCAGCGACAACGCCGCCATCAGGCGTCCCGCGAGCTGGCCCATCTCCCGCGTGTAGTACTCGACCAGCGGGGCGATCGGTTCCAACGCGCCGTCCCGGTCCATCGGGTCAGTCACCGCCAGAGCCGGCGGGATGCGGCGTGGACATCGCGGCCGGGCCGTCGCCGATCTCCGCGCCCAAGCGATCCACCAGCAGGACGATCTCCCGGATCGCCCGCGTCGTCGCCGCCTCGACCGGGGTCGTCAGGCCGATCCCGAGCGCGTCCGCCTCGCCCGGCTGGCAGCCGAGGATGTAGACCCGCGGCGGCAGCACGCCGAGCGCCTTGGCGAGGATCATCGCCTTCGCCGGCGTCGTGTAGTGCGTGTCGGCCAGAAAATCGGCCCGCGCGGTATCGGACCAGCGCGCCAGGTCCTCGACCTCGGCTTCCAGCAGGTGGACCGTTCCCGGCGCGCTGCCCCGCTCCACCGCGTCGATCACCACCAGCGCGTCGTAGCCGTCCATCATCTCCTGCACCAGGTGGATGCCGCCGATGCCGACCTCGACCACCTCGACCCCGTCCGGCAAGCCGTCGCGCGCCATCAGCCGCCGCGCGACCTCGACCCCGAAGCCGTCGTCCTGGCGCAGGACGTTGCCCATCCCGGCCACCAGCACGCGGCTCATGGGCGTGGCACCGGCCGCCCGGACCCGTTGCCCTTGGCGATCGCGGTCATCGCCAGCCGGATGGCGCCGTCCTGGACCGAGACCGGCACCACGTCCAGGCTCGGTCCGTCCTCCCCGTCGGCCCGCTTCCCGGTCCGGACATCGAACGCCTCGTTGTGCCAGGGGCAGACCACCACCGGCGGCGTGAAGGCGCCGAGGCTCAACGGCACCACGCCCGCCGGGCAGGAGTCGCGGACGGCGAAGATCTCCCCGGCCACGTTTGCCACCAGCACCCGGACGCCCTCGGCCTCGACCCCCGTCATCGTCCCCGGCGGGACGTCCTCCAACCGGGCGAGGTCCACGAACCGGGGCCGCCGCAGCGCGCGCGCCGGCGCCCGTCCGATCTGGTCTAAGGGGATAAAGCTGACCGACCCCGGTGCCGCGGCCGGGACCGGCGGTTCCGGCACCAGGTCGTACAGCGCGAGCAGGGTTCCGGCGATCGCGTCCCCCGCGGCCTGCCGCAGCACCGCGCCACCGTCGTGCCGGTTGACCATGTCGACCAGGCGGGACAGGCCCGCCCGGTGCAACGCGTCGACCGTCTGCAGCAACTCGAACACCTGCTCCCTGATCTCCGGGAACGGCAAGGTCTCGAAGTTCCGCACCATCTCGTCGAGGCACAGGGCGACGGTGCGGAATTCGTCGTCCGACATCGGGCCAGGGTCAGTCACCGCGCCTCCGCTCGTCGGCACCGGGGGTCAATGGGCGTGGGCCGCGTGCGCGTCGCACGCCCCCGGCCCGAGCGTCTGGCACGAGCAGTCGGGATTGTTGCACTCGCCGTGCGCCTGGCCCGTCAGCCCGGCGAACTCGTCGGCGAACCGCCGGCCGCCCTCCTTGGCGCCCCAATCGGTGAGGCGGTAGCGGCCCGCCTCGTTCTCCACGACCTCGACGTACCCCTCGTCGACCAGGCTTTCGAGCCGGTGCCGGATCTCGTCCGGTTCCGCCCCGAGGAACGTCGTCACCTCGTTCGGCGCGACGCGCTCGCCGAGCCCTTCGCCGCGGAGCCAGTACAGCACCTGGAGGAGTTCGTCCCGCCAGCGCAGGGCGTCCAGCGGGTCAGTCATCGTACCCGTCCAGCGCGAACCGCCGGACGGTCGCCACCGTCTCGGCCAGCACCGACTCGATCCGGGGCGTGAATCCCGCTCCCCACCCCGTGTCCTCCGGCTCGATCTCG
This sequence comes from uncultured Thermomicrobiales bacterium, assembly GCA_902806325.1. Classification (GTDB taxonomy): domain Bacteria; phylum Chloroflexota; class Chloroflexia; order Thermomicrobiales; family UBA6265; genus CADCWE01. Next base: position 17,084 of record CADCWE010000110.1, read on the forward strand.
ACCACCACCACGTCCGCCGGGAGCGCCCCGAATTGTTGCCCGACGATCAGCAGGTTGTCGAGGTGGATCACCCCCATCACCGCTTCGCCGACCCGTTGCTGGATCTCCTCCGGCTCCGGCAGGTTCCCCAGCCACCGGTACGACGACACCCGGCCCGGCTCGCGCCCCCGCTCGACGGCGGCGAAGAGGACGATCCGGTCGTAGGGCCGCGGTTGGGCCTCGACCCGCTGCACGATGTGGATCGGGCCGATGCTCCAGTCGTCGACCTCGACCCCCGGCGGCCAGTCCATCCGCTGCAACTCCGGCACCAGCACCGGCCCGACCGACAGGTCGCGCATGAACTGGTAGCCGACGCCCGCGATCAGGACCCGCGTCCCGACCGCGTCAGGCGTCGATCCCGCAGCCACAGGTGTTCACCTCGCGCGTCACCACGTGGTTCGTCCCATCGACGTGGATGTGGGTCGTGCAGGGCATGCAGGGGTCGAAGCTGCGGATGGTGCGCAGAATGTCGATTCCTTTGTAGCTTTCCTCGTTGCCGAATTGCTCCAGGATCGGCGTGTTCAGCACCGCCTCCTCGTACGGTCCGGGGTTCCCCCACGGGTCGCGTGGGGACGCGTTCCAGGTCGAGGGGGTCAGGATCTGGTAGTTGCTCAGGGCGCCGTTGTCGATCGTCGCGTGGTGGGTCAGGAAGCCCCGGCCCGCCCCCCAAAATCCCACCCCGATCTGGGATCCCTGGCGGGGCGGCTCGAACGGGGTGTGGACCCGGGTGTGCCCCTGCTTCAGCAGATCCATCCCGATCATCCAGTTGTCGAGGGCAATCACGGTGGTGTAAGCCAGGTGGTAGGCCCGCCCCCGGTTGCGCTCGAAGGCGTTCCAGACGTCGGGGATCTTCCACTCCAGGTCCATCGCCGGCAGCGTGCTTTGGGGCACGTGCATCTTGAGGCTCGTCCCCGTCGGTTGGAGAAAGCGCGTGTGCGGCATCACCCCGCCCGCCGCCGTCAGCCAGAGCCGGGTCGAGCACTCGGCCTCCATCGCCATGCGGTCCCAGCGCGGCGCCGTCGACCAGGAGTACTTCTCGCGCCAGTTCTGGCCCGTCGGCTGCGGCTTCGTCTCCTTGTTCCACATGTGGTGCGGGCTGATCGGGTTCCCGGCCGGGTCGGTCCCGTAGCGCGGCTCGCCCCACGGGGCGTAGTACGAGTGCTCGACGAACTCCTCGATCCCGATGTTCATCGCCTGCAGCTTAGTGGTCACCACCTGGCCGTCGACGATCACGCCCGGCGTCGCCCAGCGGCGCTCGCCCCACTCGTCGCAGCGCTCGTAGGTGCCGTCGTAGGCGAAGGGGTCGTCCCAAATCCCGGAGTCGATCATGTTGGCCGGCCGCGCGCCGACCTTTTTGTACTCCGGGTTGACGTCGTAGAAAAAGTCGCAGATGTCGTCCCAGATCGCCACCGTCCGCTTGCAGTAGTCGAACAACTGGCGCAGCCGGCTGTAGACCTCGTTGAACATCGTCAGCGTGACCGTGGTGCTCATGCCGCCCGGGATCACCGTTTCGGGGTGCGGGTACTTGGCCCCGATCAACACGTAGGCCTCGCGGGCCACCCGGGTCATCTGGAGGCCGCCGAGGTACAACCCACCGGTCAACGGGTTGAGATCGGTCATGATCTCGCCGATGGTCCGGTAGCCGTGGATGTCGCCGTGCTGGGTGGACGTTTGCGTGGCCCGGTCCCAGATCTCGGGGTTGGTGGTCTGGACGATCGCCTGCGAGTAATCCGGGCCGGCCAGCAGAAAGAGGTGGAGCGGGTTGTCGTACCAGAACTCCAGCCCCAGCATCAGGTTGCGGACGGCGATGCCGAGCGGCGGCGGCGCGACCGGGAAGGCCATCTCCATCGCCAGCGCCGAGGTCGAGGAGTGGACCCCGCCGCAGACGCCGCAGGCACGGCTGCTGATGAAGGCCGCGTCGCGCGGGTCACGCCCCTTCAGGATGACCTCGTAGCCGCGGAACAGGGTCGCCATGGAATTCGTTTCGAGGACCTTGCGCTCCTTGAGATCGACCACGCTGTGGAAGGCCAACGCGCCGGCGACGCGGGTCACCGGGTCGAAGTCGACGCTTTTGATGTGGCCGTTCCGGGCCAGCAGGTCCTTGATCTTGTCGGCCTGGTCGGCGATCGAGCGCGTCTCGTACGCGTACGGGTCGCGCACGCCCTCCATCAGGGTGGCATTCCCGCGCTCGTCGAACGCGATCGGCAGGTTCTTGAAGCACACGGCGACCGCCTCCTAGGGTGCGTTTCGGACGATTCGGGCAACCCCCCGGAGGTGGTCGTCCACGGCCACGAGTCCATCCCGCAGCGCGACCGCGGCCCCGTTGATGGCGGTCAGGTCTTCCCCCAGCGTCGCCGTATTGTCGCGGATCGCCTCCAGTCCGCCCACCAGCTTGGCGAGGTTCCGGTTGGCCCGGAACAGGGCGGCGGCGACCAGGATCAGGTGACCGGCCAGGACGACCACGATCACCGAGACCAGGCCGACCGTGACCCGGGTCAAGAGCGTCGTCATGGCCGGACCGCCCCTCCCGCCGGACTCGCGCCGGCGGCACCGGCGGCGTCGGCCTTCCCGGCGTCGGAACCGGCGTCCGACCCGAGGGCGCGCTCGATCGCCGCCGCGTGCCCCTCGATCGACCGCGCGCCGGCGAGGAGTTGCGGCGCCACGGAGAGGGTGTCCTTGAGGGCGGTGGTGTGCGCCGTGTGGCCGGCGATGCCGACGCCGGAGGCCAGGATCTCGGCCGAGTAGCGCTCGATGTTGTTCGCCGCCGCGCGCAACCGCCGCAGCAGGTTGACGACCACGGGCACGACCCCGGCGGCGGTCACGATCAGCATCCCGGACCAGACGACGCCAACGACCCGGTTCATCCGTCCCCCTTCCCCCCGGCCAACGCGGCGGCGACCGCGCCGAGGTGCCCATCGACGACGCCCAGCTTGGCGCCCAGCGAGGACAACCCCTCGTTGAGCCGCGTCACCTGCGGCGCCAGGTGGCTCGTCTCCTTCTCGATCGCGCGGACGCCGAACCCGACCCTGGCCAGCGAGCTGGTCGGTGATCCGCCGATCCGTTCCAGGGCCGACACGATCCGCCCCACCATCACGACCAATGCCCCGACGAAGGCCAGCACCTCGAGGGCCGAAAGAATCGTCAGCCTGGTGGTCACCGGTCGCTCCTCACTTCGCCGCGTCGCCGCCGACGGCGCGCTGGATCCGGGCGGTGGCCCGGGCGATGCCGTCGGCCGCCGGCAGGATGCCGCCGACGATCTGGTTGGTCCGCACCAGCAACGGCACGTGCACCGTGTTGGTGGCGATCAGCTTGCCGATCCGCCAGATCTCGGCGGCGCCCCCCTCGATCCGGGCCACGATCGCCGCCAGCGTGCTGAGCAGCACCGCCACCGCGCCGGTGACGACGATCCCGATCCCGAGACTGGCCCGCCAGTACCGCGCGATCAGCGTCGGGCTCGCCGGCTTTCCGTTGAAACGCATCGCTTCGCCCCCTTGTCTGCCGGTGCCGCTAGGTCGCGCCGCCGTGACCCGTCGCCGGTGGCGGGTCGAGGGCGTCGGCCACCTCGGTGGCGTGCCGCTCGATCGCCTTCGCCCCGTCGAGGAGTTGGGCCGCGACGGCGTTCGTCGTGTCCAGATCCCAGATCGGACGGGTGTTGGCGACGATCTCGTCGGCGATCCCGATCGCCCGCCCGGCGTGGTGGAGGATGCTCCGCGCCGTGCCGATGATCGCCAGCAGCAACCCGGCAACGGCGGCGACCACCGTCACCGCGGCGGCGAGGCTGGCGTACCAGCGGCGGAGGAACTGCTGCTCGGTCATGGCATCCCCGGTCCGTGCGCGCCGCGCGCCGCCGTCGTCACCGCTCGAGGTCGATCGGCACGATCTTGCCCGCCCCCGCGCTGGCGAACTCGCCCTCGTCGAGGGGGATCTCGGTCCCGCGCTTGCGGCCGGGTTTCTCCGCGTTCAGGAACTGCCACTTCTCGTAGAAGTAGTGCATCCCTTTCTTGACCGGTCCCGGCTCGGCGACGTGGCCCCACCCGCTCGGCACCTTCTTCGTCTTGTCCCACAAGACTTCGCGGTTGTTGAACTGCATGGTGATCCGCCGCAACGGCCGGATGAACGATCCGACGGAGCGCGAGGTCGTCGAGGAGACGATCGTGCCCGGCGGGCGCTTGTAGAACGGGGCGAAGCGGTCCGGGAAGCCGGGCATCGTGCAGCCGATGCAGACGCCGCCGGTGTTCATGCAGCCGCCGACGTGGTTGATCGCGCCGCGGGAGGTGATGTTGCATTGGACCACGGGACCCCAGCAGCCGATCTCGACCAGGCACTCCGGGTCGCCGTAGCGCTCGGCGAACGTCCCCTCCTCGTAGAAGCCCGCCCGGACGCACCCCTGGTGGACGGTCTGGCCGAAGAGCCAGGCCGGTCGGCCCAACTCGTCGAACTCCGGCAGCGGGCCGAGGCCGTTGAGGAAGAGCAGCGTGGCGGCGACCGTCTCGGTGAAGTTGTCGCCGATCGGCGAACACCCGGGGACGTTGATCACGGGCAGGCCCAGGGCGCTGAGATAGTCCTTGCCGAGAAAATCCATCACGCTCATCGAGCCGGTGGGGTTGCCGTAGGCGGCCGGGATCCCGCCCCAGGTGGCGCAGGTGCCGATGGCGATCACGGCCGCGGCCCCCGGCGCCATCCGGGTCAGCCAGGTCGTGGTCGGGATCGGCTTCGGGACCGTCTCCGATCCCATCGCGCACCAGTACCCGCCCGTCTCGGCGGCCCGCGACTCGTCCGGGACCGACCCCTCGAAGATGACCACGTAGGGGGCGTTCAGCTCGCCGTTGGCGGCCATCTCGTAGTTGCGCATGAAGGCGTGACCGTGTTCGACCGACGTCACCGGGTGGTGCAGGACCACCCGCGGCACGCCCGGCAAGCGGCCGATCAGGAGGTCTTCCACGCTCGGCGACGTGGCGCCGGTAACGGCCACCGTGCACCCGTCGCAGCTCATCCCGGCCAACCAGAAGGCGTGGACCACCTTGACCGGCCCGAGCAGCGCCCCCTCCCGCTCCGACCCCGGCAGCCGCGTCAACTCGCGTTCGGCGGACGACGTCATGAAGTCGATCGGGGCGTCGACGACCTCGTCGGCGTGCTCCTGCTCGAGCGGAGCGCGCGGCAGCAGGCTCGATTCCATGGGGCTTGGCCCTCCGTGCGGTCCGCCCGCACCCCGGCTGGCGACGGTTAGTCGGCGACGCGTTCCGCCCGCTCCGGGAGATCGGCCGCCAGCAGCCGGTTCGCCAGGGAGCGCAGGCGGTCGACCGCCGGCGCGGCCGGGGCGGTGTCCAGCACCGCCCGCCCGAGGCGCTCGGCCTCGGCCACGTCGGCGTCGAACGGCACCACCGCCAGCAGCGGCAGGTCGTGCCCGGCGCAGTAGTCGCGGATCGCGACCTCGTCCCGCTCCGAGCGGACCTTGTTGGCCACGGCGGAGATCCTGGGGACGCCCAGGCCGCGCGCCAGCGCGGCGATCCGCCCCGCCGCTTCCAGCGACTTGAAGTACGGCTCGACGACGATCAGCAGCGTTTCGGCGTGTTCGAGCGTGCCGCGCTTGAGGTGCTCAAGCCCGGCTTCCATGTCGGTCACGGTGACCAGGGTTTCGCTGCTTTGGAGGTGTTCGAGGATACCACGCACGGTGGTATGGGCGGCGCAGTTTCAGCCCGCGCCCGCCTGGTGGGCCTCGACCCGACCGACCAGCAGCAACGTCACGCCGTCCGGCCCGGGCGTGCCGTAGCGGCGCACGATCTCCTCGGGCGAGATGTCCATCCCCACCGAGTAGCGCCCGTCGGCGTCTTTGGCGTGGTGGGCGAACGAGAGCGGCACCGATTCGACGCGGGCCGCCGTCTCGGGATCGATCCCGAGATTGACCGCCAGGTTCGGATTGGGGTCCGCGTCGATCGCCAGGACCGGCCGCTCCCCCTGGGCCAGGATGCGGGCCAGGGTGCCCGCGATCGTCGTCTTGCCGGAACCGCCCTTGCCGGCGACCGCGACCTTCATGCCGTCTCCTCCTCGGGCTGCGGCGATCCCGCGTCGGAATCGCTTCCCGTGCCGGTCTCGTCGACCTCCTCGACCCATGCCAGCCCGTGGGGCGGCGCCCGGCGAGCGTCGCCAGCCCCGCCGACCCGCTCGAGGACCCGATGGCTCATGGTCGCCTGCAGGTACGGCCAGAGGTCGTCGAACGTCCATCCCTCGCGGGCCAGGTGCGTCAGCGCGAAGGCCGCGTGCAGGTCGCCCCAGTTCTTGGCCAGGGCCGCCGCGACGTCCTCCGCCACCCCCCGGCAGGCGGTCTCCAGCAGCTCGCGGTCGGGCTGGCGGACGACGGGCACCGCCGTCGCGTAGTAGCGCTCGGCCGGGAAGCGTCGCTCCCCCTCGGCGACCTCGACCTCGGCCACCAGCCCGTCGCGGAGCGCCCGCCGCACCTGTTCGAGCATCGTCGGCTGGGACAGCCCGAACGCCTGGGCGAGCTGCGCCACCGTCCGCGGCCGATCCGCCAAGGCGGCGACCAGGCGCTCCCGCGGCGTCGGCGCCGCGCCCAGCAGCCGGACCGGTGCCGGCGGGGCGATCCCCGGCACCCGGACCCGTTTCACCCAGGTCAATTCCTTCGGCCGCGCCTTGGTGGGCATCGTCGACCGTCTCGCTCGTTGGCTGCCGCTTAGGCCCGCGGCTAATCGCGGCGCTCTTGTACCACCGGTGACGGTGCCCGTCAAATCTTGGGGCGGCACCAGCCGCGGACGAGTGGCAGAGCGACCGCCACGCCACCGGCGCCACGGCGGGCGTCCGTTTCGCCGCCTTGCCACCTCGGATCCCGTGCGGGCGGTACCCCGTGGCGACCGCCCGCCTCTTAGGACACAACCTAAGATACCGCCCCCCTTGGTGAGGAAATGGCCGGGACACACCGCCCTCGCTCCCGATCGTCTCCGAAAACGTGTTCATACGACCGGCGCGATTGACGTTTCGCCGAACTCTGGTACCGTACCGACCCTCGGTGGCCATCCGGGGTCGACCGGAGCGGCGACCCGGGCGGGCCTGGTCTCCTCGGACCGGTGGCGGATCAACGAAGGATGGAACCATGGCCCGTCGATTCCGATTCGGCACGCGCCGCGGCGGCTCGTGGCGCGTCGTCTACCTGGTCGTCGTCGGCGTCCTGACGTCGATCCCGGTGGCGGCCGCCCAGGACGGGACGCCGACACCGGTGGCCGGCGGCACGATGGTCGTTTCGATCGCGAGCGACCCTGGGCACTTCAACCCCGCGATCACGACCGGGTTCACCCAGCACGTGGTCGCCGACTCGATCTTCAACGGCCTGGTCGGGCTCGACGAGAACCTCCAGCCCGTCCCCGACCTGGCCGACCGCTGGGACATCAGCGAGGACGGCACCACCTACACGTTCCATCTCCACCCGGGCGTTCGCTGGCACGACGGCGCGCCGTTCACCTCGGCCGACGTCAAGTTCTCCTTCGAGGAAGTGCTGCTCCAATACCACTCCCGCACCGCCGCCGGGCTGACGCCCGTGCTCGCCGGCATCGACGCCCCGAACGACCTGACCGTGGTGATGCGCTTCACGCAACCCTACGCCCCGCTCCTGCAACGGCTCGACGTGACCGAGGCGCCGATCGTCGCCAAGCACGTCTACGAGGGGACGGATCCGACCACGGCCGAGGCCAACCTGGAGCCGGTCGGCACCGGACCGTACCGCTTCGTCGAGTACGCCCAGGGCGACCAGGTCACCCTGGAGCGGAACGAGGACTACTTCAAGGACGGGCTGCCGTACCTCGACCGCGTCGTGTTCCGGGTCATCCCGGAGGCGAACTCCGCGCTCCAGGCGCTGCAGCAGGGAGAGGTCGACTACGCCTGGAACACCACCCCGGCCCAGACGGAGATCCTGGCCTCCGCCGAGGGCATCGCGACGGTCAATGCCCCCGCCTCGCCGGGCGGCGCGCTCTGCATCAACACCCTGGTCTTCAACCTCGAGCACCCCCCCCTCGACCGACCCGAGGTCCGCCAGGCGATCTACCACGCGATCGACCGCGAGCGGATGCTCGAGCAGATCCAGTTCGGTTCCGGCCGGGTCGCCACCGGGCCGATCTCCAGCCGGATGGACGCGTTCTACAACCCGGACGTGGCGACCTACGCCTACGACGTGGATCGCGCCAACGCGTTGCTCGACGGCGCCGGCCTGACCGCCGACGCGGACGGCACCCGGGCCACGCTCGTCTTCCCCCACCCCAACACCTTCGACCGGTACGGGGAGATCATCCGCGAGCAGTTGGGCGAGGTCGGCATCGAAGTCGAAGACGTTTCCCTCGACTTCAACGCGGCCACCGACCGCGTCTTCGTCGAGCGCGACTTCGACCTCGGGATCGTCTCCTACTGCAACGGCACCGACCCCGAGATCGGCGTCCGCCGGGTCTACGACTCGCGCAACATCCGGCCGATTCCGTTCTCGAACGGCGCCGCGTACCGCAACCCCGACGTCGATCGCCTGTTCGACGAGGCCGCCACCACCCTCGATCCCGCTCAGCGAGCGGCGGCCTACGCCGAAATCCAGGCGATCCTCGCCGAGGAGGTCCCCTACGTCTGGTTGATCGAGACCGAGGGGCTGCGCGCCTTCAGCGCCGAGTTCCACGACTTCCAACACTGGTCGGGCCATTTTGCCGAAACGGCCTGGACCGGGGCCGGCGGCTGAACGTGACGGTCACGCGGGGGGAGCGCCTTTCCCCCGGCAACCGGCGGCGAATGCGATGTCGCCCCACCTGACGCGCTACGTCCTGCGCCGTCTGCTCCAGGCCGTGTTTTTACTGCTCGGCGTCGTCGTGGTGAACTTCTCGCTCATCCACCTGGCGCCGGGCGACCCGATCACCCTCCTGGCCGGCGACGGCGGCGATGCCGCCTACTTCGCGGCGATGCGGGCCAAGTACGGCCTGGACCGGCCGATCGTCGTCCAATTGGCGCTTTACCTCCGTGGCGCCTTCCAAGGCGAATTCGGCTACTCGTTCGCCTACGGCCGTCCCGTCTCCGACGTCATCCTCGCCCGCCTCCCGCCGACGCTGCTGCTGATGGGGGTGTCGCTCGCCCTCTCGACCGTCGCCGGGGTCTGGTTGGGGCTCGTCACCGCCCGGCGGGCGCGGTCGGCGCTCGACCGCTCGGTCCTGGTGGGCACCCTGATCGGGTACGGGATGCCGGCGTTCTGGGCCGGCCAACTGCTGGTGCTGCTCTTCTCCGTCCGGCTCGGTTGGTTCCCCGTCCAGGGGATGGAGGACGCCCGGCAGGATTACCGCGGGCTGGCCCGCCTCGTCGACCTGCTCCGCCACCTCGCCCTGCCCGTCGCCACCTTGAGTTTGCTCCACCTGGCCCTGATTACCCGCCTGACCCGGACCGGGATGCGCGAGGAATTGTCCAAGGACTACGCCCGCACCGCCCACGCCAAAGGGCTCCCGGCCGGTCGGGTCGCCACCCGCCACGCCCTCCGCAACGCGGTGCTGCCGGTGGTGACGGTGGTCGGGGGCGACGTCGGCACGCTGTTCACCGGCGCGGTGCTGACCGAGATCATCTTCGCCTGGCCCGGCCTCGGCCGCCTCCTCTACGATGCCACCCTCAACCGCGACTACCCCTTGTTAATGGGCATCTTTCTGCTCGTGGGAACGTGCGTGATCGTCGCCAACATCGTCACAGACGTGGTCTACGCCTGGCTCGATCCGCGCGTCCGATACTCGTGAGGCCCCCGCGGCCATGCGCCACGTGCTGACTCGCGGGGGGGCGTCGTTCGCCGAGGGCGCCCGCGCGCCCGCGCGCCTGCCCCGCTGGTCGGTCCGCTTCCTGGAGCAGCCGACGGCGACCGCCGGGTTGGCGCTGGTCCTGACGATCACGCTCGGCGCCCTCTTCGCGTCCCGGTTGGTGCCGGGCGACCCCCTGGTGGGCGACGGGCCGGCCTTGCAATCGCCGTCGCGGACGCACTGGCTGGGCACGGACGAGCTCGGGCGCGACGTCCTCGCCGGCGTGCTGCACGGCGCGCGGGTCTCGCTGTTCGTCGGGATCGCGGTCGCGGTCATCTCGACCGCCTGCGGCATCGTGGTCGGGGGCCTGGCCGGCCTCTTCGGCGGCTGGGTGGACGACGGCATGATGCGATTCACGGAGCTGGTCCAGTTGCTGCCCAGGTTCTTCCTCGCCATCATCATCGCCTCGATGTTCGGCGGCAGCCTGCTCAACATCGTCCTGCTGCTGGGGCTGACGTTTTGGCCCTCGACGGCGCGGCTGCTGCGGGCCCAGCTGCTGTCCCTGCGCGAGCGGGAGTTCGTCGTCGCCGCTCGCGCCATCGGCGTCTCGGCGCCGAGGCTGTTGACCCGGCACCTGCTCCCGAACGCGCTGCCGGCGATCGTGGTCAACGCCTCGCTCCAAGTCGGTGGGGCGATCCTGGTCGAGGCGGGCCTCAGCTTCCTCGGCCTGGGCGACAAGAGCTACGTCAGCTGGGGGTCCATGTTGAACAACGCGCAGCCGTTCATCCAACTCGCGTGGTGGATGTCGGTCTTTCCCGGCTTGGCCCTGCTCCTGACGGTCGTCGGCGTCAACCTCGTCGCCGACGGCGTCAACGAGGCCACCAACCCTCGGCTCGCGGGGTCCGGAAGGCGTTGAACGGGCCGGTCGCCGTTGCGTTGCAGATTCAGGCGCCGGGTCTCCAAATTCACCGACAGCGACAACGGCATTGGACCAACGCCTTCGCGACCCGGTCCAACCGCCAGGCACCAAACGAGGGCCGTTGAGCGTGGCCGGCGGTATACCATCTGTACTGTGGTGGTCGTTCGGCGATCGGGTAGGAGGTCAACCGGACATGGGCGGATTCGGCGTCCTGAAGCGGGTCGACGTGCGAGAGCTGTGGCCGAAGGAGGCGTCCGACTTCACGCCCTGGCTCGCCCAGAACCTGTCCTTGCTCGGGGAGGTGCTGGGGATGGACCTGGAACTCGTGCTGATCGAGGCACCGGTCGGCGCCTTCTCGCTCGATTTGCTGGTGCGCGATGTCGGCGGCAACCGGACGGTGGTGATCGAGAACCAGATCGGACCGACCGACCACGACCACCTCGGCAAGCTGCTGACCTACGCCGCCGGGCACGAGGCGGCGGTCGCGGTCTGGATCGCCGCGTCCTTCCGCGAAGAACACCGCCAGGCGCTGGACTGGCTCAACGGGCGCAGCGACGCAACCATGGAGTTCTTCGGTGTCGTCGTGGAAGCGTTGCAGATCGACGAGTCGCGTCTGGCCTGCAACTTCCGCCCGGTCGCCTTCCCGAACGATTGGCGCAAAGCCAAGGTGCCGACGACCGGCGGCGGGCCAACGCCGAAGGGACAGGCGCACCTCGCGTTCTTCCAGGAATTGGTCGACCGGCTGCGGACCCAATACGCCTTCACTAAGGCGCAGAAAGGGCAGCCCCAAAACTGGTACTACTTCACGTCCGGCCTAAACGGTCTCTCCTACGGGGTGACGTTCGCGCTTGGGGGCAAGGTCCGGGTCGAGGCAGTCATCGAGCGCCCGGACGCCGCCTGGAACTCGTGGATGTTCGATCAGCTGCGGGCCGAGCGGTCGACCTTGGAGGCAAACTTCGGCGAGGTGCTGGAGTGGGAGCCGCTGGAGGGTAAGCAGTCGTGCCGGATCGCGGTCTACCGCCCCGGCTCCATCGACGAAGCGCCAGCGTTGGCGGAAATCATGGACTGGGCGATCCAGCGCCTGCTCCGGTTGAAGGCGGTGGTCGGGAAGCGCGCCCTGGCGCTAGCGGCGGCGGGCGGGCCGACGCTGCTGCCAGCGGCACCGCCCGCGGATCCGCTGATCACGTAGGCATCAGACGAAGTGGGGGATGACCTCCCGCGCGAAGCGGTGGAGCGGTTCTTGGTCGTAGGCGAGGCGGGGCATGTAGACGATCACGTAGTCAATTCCGGCGTCGACCAGGCTTTGGATGTGGGCGCGGACCGTGTCCGGGTCGCCGACGATGGTGCCGGCGGCGTACTCGGCATACGGTTGATGGCCGCGGGCGAGGGCGGTGGCCGCTTCGGGGTCGGCGCCAGGTTCGAGGAGGAAGACGTCGGCCTCGGCGGACTTGATGATCTCGTCGTAGTTCCGGCCGACGGTCTCGCAATGGCCCCGCAGGACTTCCAGCTTGCGGCGCACCGTCTCGGCGTCCCGCCCGATGTTGCAGGCGTCGCCGTACTGGGCGACCAGCTTCAGTGTCACCTTCTCCCCCCCGCCGCCGATCCAGAGCGGGATGTGCGGGGTCTGGACGCCCTTCGGCTCGTTGATCGGCCCCTCGATGGCGTAGTGCTCGCCCCGGAAGACCCCCC
>CADCWE010000111.1 GCA_902806325.1 uncultured Thermomicrobiales bacterium
TCGGACGGTGCGACGACTCCCTTCGCGATCACCGCGCCATGGACCATGCGAACCAGGGGCGACCTCTCAAGAGGTCGCCCCTGGTCTCGGTTATTGGTCCCGTGGGGCACGAGATGGCCGACGGTTCTACGGGCACCAACCGGGCCGGTCCCGGAGCGCGCCATAAAGATGCCCTCGCTTAGGCGGCCAGGTCCTGGATCACGAAGATCGGGCCGCTCAGCACGCCGACGACAACCTGCGTATCGGTGAGGATGTCGGCGTCGCGCAGCAGGTTGGTCAGGATGTCGCTGTGGTGCTGAGGATCGGGCTGTTGGACGTTGTTGAGGATCTCGACGTTGTTGTCGTTCAGCACGTCGTTGACGTCGACCACGTCCTCGACCGTGATATCGCCAACGTTGACGGCGACGGCGCCGACGTTGACGTTGATCAGCCCGGAGACGAGCTGGCCGACGTTGGTCGGCTGCGTGCTCTGGGCCGCCACGTCGGCCGGGGCGGCCAAGAACCGGGGCGTACCGGTGGCGGACTCCGTCGGCTGGGGGCGCCGGAAGGGGCGGCCGGAGCAGGTCCTGGCCGTCGCGAATCCGTCACGGCGGCGTGACAGCGGGGCCGGCGGCGCGTGACGCCTACCCCGTACCGTGGATGGTGTCCGGGAGGGCCGCCCGCGCGCGGTCCCCGGACCCGTGCCACCTCGCCCCACCCACCGGAAAGCCCCATGGACCTCGCCGCCTTCGCCGTCAGCCTGCTCGCCCTCGCCTTCGCCCTGGTCGGCGCGACCAAGGACCGGTCGCCCCGTCGGATCCCCGCGCCGGTCGCGTCGTCGCCGCGGACGCTGACCTGGACCCCCGCCGAGCCGATTTGGGTCTGGTACCGGCGCAACCGGTCGGCCCCGGCGCGGCGGGCGGTCTGGCGGCCGGGTCGCCGCTGACGGGCGCCCGGTCCGCTCGCCCCACCGCTCAGGCGCGCGTGCCCGCCCCCGCGCCCGACCCGTTCGGGAAGCGGACGGCGAAGCTGGCCAGCGCCCGCTCGAGCACCGCCGCCGCGGTCGGCGCCGCGTCGGCCTCGTCGCCGATCCCCTCGGCGTAGTTGATCATGAGCTCATCGCGCCGCGCCGCGTCCGGCAGGTGGACGAAGCGCCGGACGGCGGCGCGGACCGGCAGCGCGTACCCCCGCGCCCGGACCAGGTCCAGCACCCGGCCGATGTCCGACGTGGGCCGCGGGGGCGGCTCCAGGGCGACGACCGCCGCGTCGGTCAGGAACGGCCGCCCGCCGAGGACCACCGGTTCGGCAAGGGGGTAGTCGTAGACGTGGTCGTTGTCCGCCAGGTAGCCCTCGAACTGGACCACCAGGAGCCGCCCGCCCCGGTCGCCGCCGGCGGCGAAGACGAACGCCTCGACGCGCGCCACGTCGGCCAGCACGAACCGCAGCCGGCCGAGGTGGGCGAACCCGGCGGCGACCTCGATCCGGACGGCCGGCGTCCGGTCCGACACGAGGACCCGTCCCGCGACGTCCCGGCGCGGTTCCGCGTCCATTTCGCCGCCGACCGGCCCTCCCGGTGGGATCAAGCCACCAAGACGATGATCAGGACGACCACGGCCACCGCGATCCCGATCCCGTAGAGCGTGCGCCGGTCCATCGCCGTTCCCTCCGATCCGTGCTTCCCATCCCGTCCGCGTCTGGGCACGCAGCTTACACGCACCTGCGCTTCGTGGGAACACCCCCGCCAGCATCTCAATCGGATCACCACCTCGGAATGAGGAGGCCGGCGCCAGCGCGCGGGTCGGGTAAGGACTCGCCCAGGTCGTGGCCAAAGGACCAGCATCGGCCCAGGCGGTCGCCGACCACCAGCGGAAGGTGGCGCTTCGAGCGCCCCCCCTTGAAGATGAGGATGAACCGCTGCCGAACGAAGACGACGGGGTCGCCCGAGGGTCGGCCAACATCCGCGAAGGTCCTGCCCACCGGTTCCCGCACGAAGACGGGATCGAGCGGGCGCGCCAGGTGCCGGTCGAAGCGGTCCGGGGGACGAGGTCCTCCAGCGACACCGGCGGCAACGGCCCGAGGGCCCGCTCCTCGATCCCCATCGTCGCCGGCCGCCCCTTCCGCGTTGCGGGTCCTGCCGAGGGACCGGCATCCACCCATCCGGCGGGCCCCTTGTTCAATAGGCTGGCCCGTTTCCGAATCGGATCCGGCCGCGGGTCGTGCCCCTGGTGCCCGGCGGGCCGCGATCGGAGTGCCCGCATCGTGGCCCAGGCGATCCTACCGCCGGACGGGTCCGGTTCTCGTCGCGGGGCGCCGACCGGGAGGAGGATCAGGGCGACCGGGATGAAGTCGGCGAGGGCGGTGTCGAGGTCGGGAATTCGCGCGGGGTCCGGACGGGCAGCCGGTCCGCTCCCACCAACGCGTCGCCGACCGCGCCCGGCCACCCACCCGCCCGGTTCGGTCGACCGCGCCGCTTGCTCGCCAACCTCGCCGGTCACGACGGTGACGTCGACACCGCCCCGGATCGCGGGCGCGGTCCGGTTGACGGCGACGGCCCGGTCTCCGATCATTAATAGGGACTGATCGGCTCGTTGCTACCGTGCGGCCCGCGCGCCGGGGACCGGATTCGTGCTCGCCACCCAATCGGTCGACGCCTTCCGCCACGGGTCTCCCGGCGGTCGGCCCCGGCTCGACCTGCCGCCCCTGCCCCAGCCGCGCACGCCACTGGTCGGCCGGACGGGCGAGCTGGCGGACATCGCCGGTCGGCTGCGGCGCGACGATGTCTGCCTCTTGACCCTGACCGGCCCCGGCGGCGTCGGCAAGACCCGGCTGGCGCTGGCGGCGGCCGGCGAGGCCGTGGCCGCGTTTGGCGACGGCGCCGCCTTCGTCGATCTGTCCCCGCTGCGCGATCCGGCGCTTGTCCTGCCGGCCATCGCGGCGACTTTCGGCGTGCAACAGGTGACGGACCGGCCCCATCTCGCCGCCCTCGTCGAGGTCCTCCGCGACCGTCGCCTCCTCCTGGTCCTCGACAACCTGGAGCAGGTAGACGCCGCCGGCGCCGAGGTCGCCGCCCTGATCCGGGGCGCGCCGGGGCTGACCGTCCTGGCGACGAGCCGGTCGCCGCTGCGGCTGAGCGGCGAGCAGGAATACCCGGTGCCGCCGCTGGCCCCTCCCGCCGAGGCGAGCGGTCCGCCGGCGGAGATCGCGGCGAGCGAGGCCGTGGCCCTCTTCGTCGCCCGGGCGCGTTCGGTCCGGGCCGATTTCGCGCTCACCGAGGCCAACGCGCCCGTCGTCGCCGAGATCTGCCGCCGCCTCGACGGCCTGCCGCTGGCGATCGAACTGGCCGCCGCCCGGGTCAAGGTCCTGTCCCCGGCGGCCCTCCTCGCCCGCCTCGGCAGCAGCCTGGCGGTGCTGACCGGCGGGGCGCGCGACCTCCCCGACCGGATGCGGACCATGCGCGACGCGATCGCCTGGTCCCACGACCTCCTCTCGCCGGCCGAGCAGGCCCTCTTCCGCCGCCTCGCCGTCTTCGCCGGCGGTTTCTCGCTCGACGCGGCCGAGGCCGTCGCGGGAGCCGGGAGTTGGGAGCTGGGGGTCGGGGGTAAAGAGACGGACGTTTGGGAGGGACCGCCGACCGTCCGACGGTCTCCTTCCGGCTCCCGGCTCCCGGCTGCCGACTCCGTCCTCGACGGCATCGCCTCGCTGGTCGACAAGAGCCTGGTCCGGTCGCTCGAAGCGAGCGACTCGGAGCCCCGGTTCGGAATGCTCGAGACGGTGCGCGAGTTCGGCCTGGAGCGGTTGGCGGCGAGCGGAGAGGGCGACGCGACCCGGGCTTCTCACGCCGCCCACGTCGTCGCGCTGGTCGCGGCGACTCGGCCCCGGCTCGAAGGGCCGGAGCGCCTGCCGGCCATCGACCGGATCGACCGCGAGCAGGACAACGTGCGCGCCGCCCTCGCCTGGCTGCTCGACCGCGGCGACGCCGAGGCGGCGCAGACGCTGGTGGCCGAGATGGCCCGATTTTGGGTCGTCCTCGGCGCCATCGGCGAGGGACGCGGCTGGCTGGACCGGGCGGTCGCGCTGGCCGGGGCCTCCGCGCCACGGACCCGCGCGGTGGCGCTCTATTGGGCGGCCGACTTCGCGGTATTCCAGGACGCCCTTGGGCGGGCGCAGGCGCTCGCCGACGAGGCGCTGGCGCTGGCCCGCGGCGCGGCCGACCCCCTGGCCGAGGCGATGGCACGGCGCCAACTCGGGGTGATGCACCAGTGCCGCGGCGAACTCGCGGCCGCCCAGGCGGCGATGGAGGAGGCGCTCGCCGCTCTTTCCGCGCTCGGGGAGCGGGTCTGGCACGGCGTGCTGCTGCGCGACCTCGGCGTGGTCGCCGCCCAGCTCGGCGACCACGGGCGCTCCCGCGCCTACCACGAGGAGGCGCTGGCGCGGTGGCGGGCGATCGACCACCCCTGGGGCGTCCCGGCCGCGCTGCGCGAGCTGGGCGACGAGGCGCTGGCCCGCGGCGACGTCGCCGTCGCGGCGGCGCGCTACCGCGAGAGCCTGGAGCGCTGGGGGCACCTGCGCGAGAAGATCCACCTCGGCGGCTGCCTCTTCGGGGCGGCGCGGGTGGCCCTCGCGACCGGCCAAACCGAGCGGGCGGTGCGGCTTCTGGGGGCGACCGAGTCGTTCCACGAGGCGCTCGGCATGGTTCACCCGCCGGACCACCGCGGGGAACTGGCGCGCGCGGTCGCCGGCGCCCAAGATCTCCTTGGCGCCCCGGCCTTCGTCGCCGCCTGGCGGGCCGGGCGCACGCTGCCCCTGGCCGAGGCGGTGGCCGAGGCAACCCGGGCCACGGAGCAGGCGGAACGCGGCGTGGGCGCGACCAAACCGGTGCTTCCCGCCGCGAGGACAACGGAGCAACAACAGGCCCCGGAGTCCGGCGACCGATCCGGCCTGACCGAGCGGGAGCGCGAGGTCCTGCGGCTGCTGGCGCGGGGCCTGACCAACGCCGGGATCGCCGAGACGCTCGGCATCAGCCCGCGCACCGCCGGCACCCACGTCGCCAACATCTTCGCCAAGCTCGGCGTCGACCGCCGCTCGGCCGCGGTGGCCGAGGCCTTTGCGCGGGGATTGGCCTAACCCGCGGGCGGCCTCCCCGGCTGCTGGCGGGTGGAGATCCGGATCGTGGCCCGGACGTGCGAGGAGGTTGGGGAAGGTCGCTGCCTCGGCCGGCGCGGGTCATCGCCCCGGGCACCGCCTCGGGCCGAGCGGGCTCGTCCGGGCCAGCCCGTCCGCCCTCCCGCTCGCGCCGCGGTCAACCCCGCCCGGGTCCGGTCCCGGATCAGGTCGCGCTCGAATCCGGCCAGCGCGCCCGCCACCGGTCCGGCGTGGGCGCCCGGAAGACTCCGCCGGGCCTCGCCCATGGGGTACGCCTCCTCGTGGAGCACCGGACACTAGCTCCGCGCGTTCAGCGCCCCACCGCGCCGTGGGCGTTCGTCCACGAGGTCAGGACATTGCGGCACCCGGTCTAACCAGCCGAGGTTGGGAGAGCCCGACGACGCCCACTCCGGGTCGAAGCGGGCGCGCTCTGCCCGTTCGGTCGCGGCGACAAGATGAATCCGCGAGGAGCGAGGGACGACCGTCCCTCCGGGATCAGGCGACCAAGACGATGATGAGGACGACCACGGCCACCGCGATCCCGATCCCGTAGAGCGTGCGCCGGTCCATCGCCGTTCCTCCCCGATTTGCGCTTCCTGTCCCGCCCGCGTCTCACCGCCCAGCCTACACCCGTCGGCGCGCGGTGGGAATACCCCCGTCCACGCCCGGCGGGACCGTTTAGCCCCCGCCCCTCAGCGCGAACGCGCGGGGGTTTTGGTCCGTTTCGAGGCGGGTGACGAACTCCCGGGCGCCGGCGGCGGGGTTGGCGGTCGGGGTAGCGCCCCGGGCGGCGGCTCCGCCCGCCTCGACGAGCACGGTCGCCGCCATCACGACGGCCGCGGCGAGCGCGAGGCGGGTGATTCTGGCGGCGGCGATCGGTCGCCGCCCCGCCGTCCCGCGCG
>CADCWE010000112.1 GCA_902806325.1 uncultured Thermomicrobiales bacterium
GCGCGCTCAGCCCCCGCGAGCGCGAAGTCTTGGCCTTGATCGTCGCCGGACGGCAAGACCGCGAGATCGCCGACGCGCTCTTCGTGAGCCGCCGCACGGTGACGACCCACGTCGAGCACATCCTGGCCAAACTCGACGTCCCGAACCGGGTCACCGCCGCCGTCTACGCGCTCCGCAACGATCTGGTCTGACCGGACCGGACGTCACGGCAGCGCGACCGTGGCGGCGGGGTGGCCAACCAGGGCGTAGGCGAGCCAGGTCGGGTGCAGGTGGCGGTTCTCCGCGAACGCGATCCGGATGCCGCGCAAGGCGTCGGCGATCGTCGCCCCGGCGGCCAGGTCGGCGTAGAAGCGGGTCACCACGTCGTGGGCGATCGAGGCGTTGACCATCCAATAGGGGGCCACGAAGGCGCCGCAGCCGGCGCCGACCCAGGCTTCGCCCCAGCCGCCACCCGCCGCCGCCGCGTCCGGGCCGACCGCGCCCCCCTCGCAGACGTTGAGGAAGACCAGGGGGGACCGCGCCGAGGCCCGGAAATCCACCTTGTGGCGGGCCAAATCCGCGGGCCGCAGGATCGTCGCGTCGGGATCGGCGTGCCCGTTGGCGGCACCGGCATCGGCGCCGAGGGCGAGGTTGATCTCCTGGTTCGGACCGCCGTGGGTCAAGACGTGCGCCAGATCGAGCGTGCCCCCGCCCAGCAGCGCGACGAACCCGGCCGACCCGAGACCGGGTCGGGGGGCGCCGGCCCCGAACCGCTCGGTCAGCACCCGCAATTCTTTGCGCGACCCGGCGGGCAACCGCGCCGGGTCGTCGCCCAACACCACCGCCACCCCCGCCGCCCCGACCGCGAGCGACCCCGGCAGCGGCCGGTTCGGCGGCCAGCGCCCGACGGCCAACCGCGCCCCCAGCATCGGCGGTTTGGCGCCGCCCGGGCGGAACCGGGCGGGCAGCGATTGGGGCGGTTGGACCAGTTCCCACGGCCACCGCCAGTCTTCCGAGCAGACCAACAGCGAGCCGAAGGCCGGATCGCCGGCGATGGTCCGCTGGTAGTGGTCCTGGCACGCCTTCGGCAGGCGACGCCAGAGCTTGCCGCCTTCGTCGGCGATCGCCCACTCCCGCCGCGCCTTGTCGGCTTCGACGATGTCGGAGGTGGCGTGGATCGCCCCCAGGATGCGGCGGACGAAATCCGCCACCGTTCCCCCGACCCGCCGCTCGACGGCGCCGGCGCGCTCCCGCGCCCGGCCGAGCGCCCCGGTCAACCCCGGTCCCCGTTCCCGGATCAGGTCGAGCGACCCCAGGTCGCGGAACGCGAACGGCCGATCCGGCCGGGTCACGGCGACGGCCAGGTCGACCACCCCCGCGGACCCCGGCCGGTCCAGCGCGAACAGCGTCAGATCCGGCGGCGGCACCGCCGGGCCGAACCGTAGCTCAACGGTCTCCTGGACTTGGGGGGCCGTCCCGTTGCCCGCCCGGATCGCGCTCGCAACCGAGACGCAGCCGATCGGCACGCCCCCGTTGAAGACGTGCAGCGTGATCCGGGCCGGCCCGGATCGGTCGCGAGCGGGTTTCGATGCCAGGCGGAACGTCCCGCGCGCCTCCGACCCCGTCGCCAGCCGGACCCGGGCGTGGTTCGGCGGTTCCCCGGCCGGGGCCGAAACCGCGAACTCCCCGGCTTGGACCGCGACCACCAGGTCCAGACCGGGACCGGCCGCGCCGTCCTCCGGCGGCTCCGCGACGATGGCGAAATCCACGGTCGCGGCTTGTCCGGGCGCGATCCGCGCCGGAGCGGTGAGGGTGCAGGCGGCGCGCTCGATCACGGCGACTGGCTCCAAGGGTTAAGCGGGGTAGCGGGGACAGGGGTTGCACGGCAATTCTTGCTCGCCGAGCACCGCCAGCAGGAGCACGGCCCGCCCGTCGACCGCCGCGATCTCGTAGCCGGCGTTCTCCAGCAGGGCCTGGTCGCCGGTCCGCAGCGTCGCCGAGTCGTCGACCGCGAGTTCCCGGGTGCCGCCGGAAGTTCCCGCGTCGGGGACCACGATCCTCGGATCGGCGTGGGGCGAGGGGGCGGCGGTCCGGGTGATCGCCACCGACCCGCAGTCGACGACCAGGACGACGCTCTGGTCCCACGGCCGGGGGGCGGCGCTGGCGTTGGTTCGGTTCTGGGCGATCTTGGCCCCGGCCTCGATCGTGACCCGGCTCAGCGCGAGGACGTACTCGTTGCTTTTGTTGACCTCGCTCGCGCCCAGGCGCTCCAAGGTGACCCCGTCCGCCGACAGAGCCGGATCCGCCAGCACCGCCGGCGGCGGTTCCGGGCAGAGGTCCGGCTCGGTCGCCGCTTCCGCCAGCGCGTCCAACCCGAACGTCCGCACGGACAGCGGCAGCGCCGCCCCAGCGACCACCAACGCGACCAACGACCTCACCACGGGTGGCATGGTTCTCCTCCTCCAGACGACGCGGAAGCGGTCGCGGCGCGCCGCGACCGCGCGGTCGCCGCCCGACCGGCATCGCCCGGGTCGTTCCGGCGGGTTCGGCGTCTGGCTCCATTGTGGCCGATCCTTCCGGCGCCGGTATCCGTAGGACCACGTATTCGGGGGTGGCGGGGAATCGCCCTATCCCCCCCCTTTCCCCCTGGCCAGGGGGAAAGGGGGAGCCAACGGGTTGTGATCTTGGGAAGCGCGGTGGCCAAAGCCCCTCCCCCGGGTGCCCGGGTGCCCTTTGGGCGGTGGCGCATTGGGGGAGGGGTTGGGGAGGGGGGCTGGGGCGCTCACGGTGGGAGGAGGGGGATTCCCCCCCGCCGTCGCGTGCCCGATACTAGCCCCCGACCCCGGCGCCGCGCGGGGACGTTGCCCCCGAAGGCCGCCGATGACCGAGACCGCCGCCACCCCCAGCCATCGCGACACCCTGCCGCGCGCCCTGACCGCCTTGATCGGGCGGGAGGAGGCGGCGGCGGAGGTGACAGCGCTGCTGCTGCGGCCGGAGGTGCCGCTGGTCACCCTGACCGGCCCGGGCGGGGTCGGCAAGACCCGGCTGGCGGTTCGGGTCGGCGGGCTGATCCGGGACGGGAACCAATTCCCGGACGGGGTCTGGTTCGTCGATCTTTCGGTGCTGCGCGACCCCGGGCTGGTGCTGCCGGCGGTCGGCCGCGCCCTGGGGGTGCGCGACGACGGCGGGGCGCCGCCCGAGGACAGCCTGCGGGAGTTTCTGCGCCCGCGCGAGCTGCTGGTGATCCTGGACAACGTCGAGCAGGTGGTGGCGGCGGCGCCGCGCTTCGCCGACCTGCTGCGCGCCTGCCCCGGTTTGACCCTGCTCGCGACCAGCCGCGCCCCGCTCCGGATCTCCAGCGAGTCCCTTTACCCGGTGCCGCCGCTGGCCTTGCCGGAGACCGACCCACCGCCGCCGAACCAACCGCGCCCCCCGGTGTTCGACGACGAAGACGCCGACCCCGAGGCCCCACCCCCGGAGCCGCAACCACCGCCCGACCCGGCGGACGCCCCGGCGGTGGCGCTGTTCCTTGCCCGCGCCGCGTCGGCCCAGCCCGGTTTCGCCCTCACGCCCGCCAACGCCCCGGCGACCGTCGCGATCTGCCGCGCCCTGGACGGCCTGCCGCTGGCGCTGGAGTTGGCCGCCGCTCGGCTGTCCATCCTTTCCCCGGATGCCCTGCTGGCCCGTCTCACCCGCCGCCTCGATCTTCTGACCCACGGTCCGCGCGACCTCCCCGCCCGCCACCAAACCCTGCGCGACGCAATCGCCTGGTCTTACGACCTGCTGACCGCAAAGCAGCAGGCCCTCTTCCGCCGGTTGGCCGTCTTCGCGGGCGGGTTCACGCTCGAATCGGCCGAGGCGGTGGCGGGGGATTGGGGATCGGGCGGGGTAGGGGCGGATGGCATGCGCCCTGCGCCGCCCGATCCCCCGTCCTCCGTCCTCGATCTCCTCTCCGACCTCGTCGATCAGAGCCTGGTCCAAGTCTGCGACCCGCCTCTGGACGGCGTCGGTGCCGGGGCCGACCCCGACACCCGCTTCGCCTTCCTGGAAACGATCCGCGCCTTCGCGGGGGAGCGGCTGGACGCGGCGGGCGAGACCGCCGCCGCGCGAAACGCCCACCTGGCCCACGTCCTGGCCTTGGCCGAGGAGAGGGACGCCGCCTTGCGGGGGCCGGAGCAGGGCCGCTGGATGCGCCGCTTGGACGCCGAGGTGGACAACCTGCGGGCGGCGCTGGCTTGGGCGCTCGACCCCGCCAGCACCGCCCCGGCCGACGCCGCCCTCCGCCTGAGCGCGTCGGCGTGGATGTTCCTGTCGTGGAGCGGCCGGCTGCGGGAAGGCCGCGACTGGCTGCGGCGGGCGCTGGACTCTGGGCCGGAGACGGCCTCCGTGCCCCGGGCCAGGGCGCTGCTCTATCTGGCCAACGTCGCCAGCGACCTCGATGAACTGCGCGAGGCCCGCGCCCACTACGAGGCCAGCCTGGCCTTGTGGCGAGCCTTGGACGACCGGCGGGGGATCAGCAGCGCGCTCATGGGGTTGGGCATCGTGGCGCGGTCGTTGGGCGACCTGGACGCGGCCAAACCGTTGCTCGACGAGAGCTTGACGATCAAGCGGCAAGAAGGCGACGATTACGGGATCGCCCACGCCCTCTACCACCGCGGAAGGCTCGCGGAAATCGAAGGCAACAACGCCGAAGCGCAACCCTTTTACCACGAAGCATTGCTGCGCTGGAGTGCGCTGACTAATGAGAGCGGAATCGCCTATGCCACCCTTGCGCTCGGGCAAGTGGCGCGGCGAAATCGACGATTCGAGGAAGCCGAGGACCTGATTGACCGCAGCTTGACAATGCTGCGGAGGGTCGGGGATCGGCTCGGCGTTTCGGACGCTGCTTGCCAATTAGGGAGGGTAGCGCAGGCAGCAGGGAATGATCAGATCGCGGCGAACCGATTCCGGGAGGCGATCGCCCTCGCCATGGACACCGAAGACTGGGATACCCTCGTCGATTGCATTGAAGGGATGGCGAGCATCGCGGTCCGCAACGGCCACCACGAACGGGCCATCCGGCTTGCCGGTGTGGCGGCGACTTGGCGGGAGACGACCGGTCACGTCCTGTCCGCTCCCGATCGGGCGGACTTGGAGCAGACCCTGGCGACGGCTCGCGGTCACACCAGCGCCACGCTCGCGACCAAGGCTTGGGCGGCGGGTCGCGCGATGCCGTTGGCGGAGGCCGCCGCGCTCGCGGCAACCGTCGGCAACGGCCACGAGCGGCGGGCCAAGCCGCTCAGGATCGGCCGCGGCCGGTCGGCCCCGAACCTGACGCGGCGCGAACGCGACGTGCTTCGATTGATCGCCGTCGGCTTGGGAGACCGGGACATCGCCGAGCGGTTGTTCATCAGCCGGCGCACCGCATCGAGCCACGTCGAGCACATCTTCCTCAAGCTGGGCGTCAACAACCGCCAACTCGCCGCCGTCTACGCCGTCCGCAACGGCTTGGCGTGATCACCACGGTTGGCCTTCCCCCACATTCCGTGGCCGGAGCGCGGGGGAAGGACCGGGGGCGACGGTTACGGATATCTCGGGCAGGGTTGGCAAGCCTGGGCAGCGTCGACCGAGACAACCGACACGACCGCCGCCGCTCGGAGCGCGACCGCCAACGCCAGGACCAACGACAATCGTGACCGTTCGCGTTTTCCGGCTTTGTTCCGGGGAAGCGGGAGTCCCGGCCTACGCCGATCGCCTGTCATGGCGACATCGAGCGTGCCAGGGATCGCCAGTGTCCGTTTTCGGTTTGCTTGTTCCGCTCTCCTTGGCAGGAAGAGTACAAGGCGACCCAACGTCACCGCGGCTAGGGATACGTTGGGCAGGGATGGCAGGTCACCGCCCAGTTGTCCTCCGGTCCGATGCGGGCCACGGCGTAGCTCACCTCGGCGGGGCCGTCCACCGCCGCGAAGCCGTAGGTGGCGTTCTCGAAGTAGATGGCGTCGCCCGCTTGCAGGGTAA
>CADCWE010000113.1 GCA_902806325.1 uncultured Thermomicrobiales bacterium
GAACGATACCTTTACGCTCGAGATCAACGGCACCAGCGGCAGTGGGTCGTCGCAGAGAGATCAACGGATCAGCAACAACCAGTTCTGCGTTGGAGCCGGTTGGCGAGGTGACCGAGACCCCGGCCACCGAGACCCCACCAGCACCCGCACGGCGACCGCCACGAACACCGCCACCGCCACTAACGCCGCGACGAACACGCCGACTAACACCGCGACGGCCACCCACATCGCCACGAATACGGCGACCAACACGGCGACCGCGACGCCGACCGAGCCGGTGGGCGCCGAGACCGAGAACCCGGTCACCGAAACCCCAACCAGCACCGCCACTGGCACGGCGACCAACACCGCCAACGCCACCACCACCGCCACCGTGGGCAATGTGACTGAAACGCCCGCCCCGATAACGCCCTCGGCGGTGGTAGCCACGGTCACCCCGGCGCCGGTTGCCGGTCCCTCGAACACCGGCGCGGGCGTGCCGGGAGCACCGGCCGGTGCCAACCTCTGGTCCCTGGCGGCGATGCTGCTCCTGTTTGGCCTCGGCAGCGCCGGGTACGTCCTGCACCGGCGCTCTAGGCGCCGCGCGTAATCCGCGAACGCGACCATCCGTCTAACCGGGAATAGTCGTTGCTCAACAGACGCAACGCGACGAGGGCCGGAGGGGTTTTCCCCTCCGGCCCTCGTCGGGCTCGAAACGGGCGACATCCCGCCGGTGCCTTCTGGCCGCGTTTGGCACGGGGGTCACCGCTTGCCGATCGGCCGGCTACGGCTCAACGACGTGGCTTCGATCCACCGACGGGCAGGTCGCCGGTGGCGACCGCCCCGCCTCCGGCGGGCTGCGTTTTGTGGCAACGTCAAAGCGGCTTGGGAGGGGAGTAGCCAATCGGCTACCCCCTTCGCTGGCCGTGGTGTGGGTCCGGATCAGGTTCCCTACGCGGTCGCCGTGGCTTGCTCCTTGGTGGCCTTACCGAGTTCCTTGGCCAAGCCTTGGAGCCGCTTGCCCATCGCCTTTTCCTGATCCAAATTCGCCTTGAGCAACCGTGCCACGTCGCGCTCGCCGAGGTCCTTCGCCATCTGGACCAGCGTGGTGTAGGTGGCGATCTCGTAGTGCTCGGTCTTGGCCGCACCACCGACGTTGCCCAGTTCCAGCACCTCGGGCGTCGGCTCCTCCTCGTGCAGCGCCTCGTGTTCCTTCTTCAAGCCCTCGGCCGCGTGACAGGTCGTGTCTTCCGGCTCTTCGCCAAGCAGCTTGAAGACCTCTTGCAACTGCTCGATCTGCTGCTTGGTTTCCGCCTCGTGGTCCTTGAAGGCTTGCTTGAGTTCGGGGTGTCTGGCTTCTTTGGCCAACTCGGGCAGCATGCCCAAGATGATGTGCTCGGCGCTCATCGCGTCGGCCAACTCGTGGACGAACAGTTCCCGCGGACTCGTCATTGCCACCTAGGATTCGCTCCTCGGCACGTATGGTGCCCGTCCTCAGCCCCACCCCGCGCCATCGCGGAGTGCGATCCGGGATCGAGGGATCCCGCCCGGAACGTTGATGCAGGACCCGTGCCAAGGTGTACGGACACAATCGGCCGATGCTCGTGTCCTCGTGGTCGCGGTCCCCGGTTCGGGTGCGGCGGCGCAGGGATTTGAGGTCCGGTGCCGCAGGCACCACGGGAGCCTCAGGCGGCTGCATGCACCATGGGAATCGTCTCCGGATCGAACCGTCCTAGGCCGTCCGGACCCAAGTCCTCGATCACCGCCAGGCAGGCCGCGCTCTCGGTGACCAGGCGGCCGGTGTCTAGGCCGAGGCAGCGGGGGACGAAGCGAGATACTTTGGCGATTCCGTCGGTAAGCAGGAGCACGGCGCCGCGGTGGTTGCCGCCCAAAACGTGGTGGAACCCGACGCCGATTTGGAGGATTCCCTGGTAGAGCCGCCGCCGATCGCCCCGCTCGGCGTGCCACTCAAGCTCGATCGCTTCGTGGGCGTCGTAGAAGCGCCGGGCGTTGAAGAGGGCGATCCCCTCGACCACCCCCGGCGGCGGTGCTCCATCCCGGCCGTCGCCTCCGGCGACCAGCGCCGCCAGGAGCGGGTCCAAGCGGGCGCGAACGCGGGCCAACGTGATGCCGTCGGGGTCCAGCGGTGCCTCGATCATCAATGGGCCGCGGTAGCCGGTGCCAACGATCGCGCGCAGCAGCGCCGCCCACGGCAGATCGCCGTCGCCGGGCGGCAGATGGCGTGCGGTCGGATCGTCCGCGCTCCGGTCGCTGAGATGGACGTCCACCAGCCGGTCGCCCATCGAGGCCAGGATCAGGAACGGGTTCGCTCCCGCTTCCGCCGCCTGGAACGGGTCGAAGACGAACCCGGGTCGCGCGGCCGAATCCAATCCGGATGTTCGCGTCGCGAAGGCGGCCACCTCGCGCGCCTGCGCCAACGCGCACCAGGAGACGTTCTCGATCGCCAGCCGGATCCCGGCCTCTCCGCAGCGCGCGCCCAGCGTCCCAGCCGCGTCGGCGAAGCGGGACCGGCCGTCCGGGACCGCCAGCTCGGCCGGCGTCGGTCCGTGCCAAACCAGGACCGCCGCGCTCAGGGTTCGCGCGACCTCGATCGCGCGCTCGAAGGCGACCCGCCCTTCTCGCGCCCGCCGCGCGTAGGGCGAAAGCAAGGGGTGGAGTTGTTGCCAGAGGTGAACCGCGTGGACGCGCCTCCCTTCACCATCGCATGCGGTCGCGAGGCGGCGGGCAAATCGCGGCGCGTACTCCCCGGCGGTCTGAAGCATGATTTCTAGATCGCTCAGCCCCAGCCGGGCGGCCAACGCCGGGGCGCGCTCGGTCGGGGTGGGGTAAAAAGCGCCGCTCGACGCCCCGAGGAACGGAGCACTTGGCGCGATGGCGCCGGCTGGCGTTTCCATGGGGGACATTGTAGGCCAGGGCCGACCGGAGCTATGCGGGCGACCTGTCGCGGCGGGGGGCAGTCGTCGTCGCCGGCCTGGAATTGGCCCCTCGCGGCAAGGGCGTCGCGCCGCACGTCGTCGGTGCCACCTTCGGACAAGAAGTGGCCGACCGCGGCGCTCGGCACCGGCGGGGCGAAGAAGATCCCCCGGGCCGACCTCGCGGCCACGGACGCGCGCGCCCACGATCTTGTCTGCCGTCTCGATCCCGTCGGTAATCTGGTCCATCGCGAAGTTTGGCGGCCAGGCTGCCGACGGCCTCGAGGATCACCGCGCCGCGGGCGTCGCCGGCCAGCCCGTTGCCGAACGACGCCGCCAACGTATGGGAGTTGACCGGCCATTTCCGCAGCGAGGTCAGCGCCGATTGGTCTGAGCCGAACGTAACCTCGTAGGAGCCGGAAAGGACTAGTGGTCGAAACCGACGGCGCGGAAGGTCTCGACCGACCAGAGCTGTTTGGAGGTGCCAGGGGACGATCCAAGACCAAGCCGACGCCCTGCGGCCCCTCTTCGAAGCCGGCGACGAAGCCAACGCCCGGATCGGCGACGGCAACGTGCCCAACGGCTTGTTCTCCGCCGGCGTCAACGTCGTGCCCAGTGACGGGCGCGTCGTCTTTCGCGCCACGATCGAGCACAACGTCCAGCTTCGCGATGGCTCCCGCATGGCCGGCGAATTGACGATCCGCGTCGGCGGCGTTGTTCGCGAAGGCGCCATCGCCGCCACTCGGGCGAAAGCGGACGCCAGCCCAATGCGGTAAAGGTCGCCTTTTCCTTGGCAACCGGCAAACACCAGGCACCCGGCGGAACGCGGCAATCGTCTTGCGGGACGAGATGCTCGTCCGACCGAACCATCGTCTATGGGGTGACGATCGGAACGGATCGCCGTGCGGCGATGGGCCGTGCGGGGACCACCCAGGGAGGGATCCGATGCTGAAGCAGCGGAACGTGGCGTTGGTGGCGGTGCTGACCCTGCTGGTAAGCGGCGCCTTCGCCGTTGCGGGGGCGACCGCCCGCGGGCAGGGCGCAACGCCCGCCTCCGGCGGCGGTGCCGGCGACCCGGTGCTCGGGGACGAGGTCCAGTACCTCGACGAGGACGGCGACGAGATCGCCGTCGTCACCGCGATCGACCTGACCGACCCCTTCGAGGACTTCGAGGAGTTCTTCAACCCCAAGAAGGGCGTGCGCTACCTGGCGCTGGAGATCACCGTCGAGAGCACCGGCGGCGAGGTCGAGGCCGACCCGTTCGACTTCGGCATCCAGACCTCGGACGGGTTCTTCCTCGGCGGCGGCGCCTACGTCGGCCGCGAGGACGGCGCCGATCCGCCAGAATTCGAAACCACCGAGGTCGAGGAAGGGGACACGGTCACTGGCGTCATTTTCTACGAGGTGCCGGAGGATGCCGAGCTGTCCCGTCTGTTCTGGCAGCCGGAAACCGAGCGCTTGGTCCTGGTGGCGGATTTACGAGGATAGATGACCCGCCCTGACCCCCCAACCCCGCCCTTTCCCCGCGATCGCGGGGGAAGGGCGGGGTTGGGAGGTCACCACCCCCGTTCGCCGCGCAACTCCGCCAGCAGCCGGAGCGCCGCCGCGTGGCGCTCTCGATTGGCCGGATCGTTGAGCCAGCGGGAAACGCCGGACGGGTGGGGCAGCGGCAATACCAGAAACCGATGCTCCGCCCGCTCCGCCTCACGCACCGCGCCGACCAACTCCGCGAGCGGCGCCGGGCCGAGGAACGCCACGGCGGCCAATCGTCCCAGCGCCAGCACCAACTCAGGTCGGACCAGGGCGATCTCGCGGTCGAGGTTTCCCCGGCAGAGCGCGATCTCGGCGGCAGACGGGGCGCGGTCGCCTTTGCCGGAGGTACTCGGTCCGGGGAAACACTTCGTCAGACTGGTCAGGTAGAACCGGCCGTAGAAGGCATCGGCGTCGAATCCCGCGACGGCCAGCCAGGCGCGAAGCGTCTTGCCGGTATTCCCCATGTACGGCGCCGGTCGTTCATGCGCCAAAGCACCAGGCGCCTGCCCGACCACCATCACCCGGTTCCCGACCGCGCCCCGGAAGATCGGGTGGCTCTTCTTCAAGAACCCGGCCGTGACGCACCGGGTGCAACCCGCGATGTCGCCGTGCAGCGTGGCGAGGGCCACGCTGGGCGCGCTTCCGACGTTGGCGTCCGTGACGCGGCGAATGGAGTTGCGGCGGATAGGATGCGGTGGCATTCCCCAATGATACGCCGGAGTCAAGGTTCGGCGGGGGCGGCGTGGACGAACGCCACCACGGTGTCTAGATCTGGCGCGTAGCCGGCGGTCGTGTCCACAATCAACGTTGGAATCCCGAGTTCGAGCGGCGAAAACGTCTCGTCCGCGAGGTTGGCCAGGAGGTCGGGCAACGCGGCGGCGTCGTGGTGCCCCGGATGCCGCTCCCCTTCCTCCGCGCGGGCGACGTAGCGGCGAACGGTTTCGGCCGGCGTCGTCCGGCAGTGGACCAGGCGCGGGTTGGCGCGGACCAGCAGCGGGGCGAGATCCGCCTCCGACCGTCCGCGCCAGAAGTTGCTGTCGACGACGACCCCGGTGCCCGCTTGCAACAGCTGACCGGTGGTCGCGTAGAGCAGCGCGTAGGCGGCGGCGCCCAGTTCGCGCGAGCGGGCGCGGTCCGAACAGCCGAGGGATTCGAACAGCACCTCCTTGAATCCATCCCGCGTCAGCACCGGCAGCCGCAACATCGGGCCCAATCGAGCGGCCAGAGTGGTCTTCCCGCTGCCCGGCGCGCCGCCAACCAGGACCAGCGCCGGCGCGCGGCGGTCGGCGCGATCGTCCGCATCGTGCGGAGACGCGCCGTCGGGCGACTCAGCCTCGACCATGATCCCTCCGCACCCGTCGGCTCCGTCGTGGCCGGTCCACCAGGCCCAACATCAGCAGACCGACGACCATACTCGCCAAACACAACCCCAGCCACCACGGATCGCGCAGCCCCGCCGGGCCGATCCCGGCAAAGACCATCCCGCCGAGGAGACCGGCGACCAGGTTGGTGGCGCCCATGGCCCGGAATCGCCGCCCCGTCGCCGACCGCAACCGGCGCCCACCATCCAAGTCGCCGATCCGGCGATGGCGCAGGGCGGCCACCTCCTCGGCGCTGACCATCTGGGCGGCGCCGACCGGGATCGCCGTCAGGCTGCCCTCGGCGATCCACCTCCGAAGGGTCGCAACGGGGATCGCGTACTCCTCGGCCGCTTCCGCAACCGAGACCATCACCAGGTGGGCGGTGGTGCGGGAGGGATCCGCCATCGTCGGTCGCGCTCCACGAAGCGATGGCCCGGAACGTTGCAGGTATTGTCCCACCAGGACCTTCGGCGCGGGGAGAACCGGCACGAGCGGGGCGACGTGCTCGTAACAGGCGGGTTCGGCTCGAGTTTGGCCTATCGCCCCGGGGTACGCGCAACGCCGTTCTCCGCGACCGGCGACAAGATTCCTCGGACCCGCTGAATGGTGCCAGGGTGCGGTATCGTCGCGCCGGGCCGGACTCCAATCGGGGCGATCTGGGGGCGCATCGTGTTGCGGCACCACGGAGTCGCCCGCGGAATGGCCGTTGTGCTCGGCGTGGGGATCGTGGCGACTGGACAACGTCGATGGGAGATTCATCACGGATGTCCCCTTGGCTTGCATCTCGTCGCACCTCGACCTCCTGACCTGGCCACCGGCGATTACGACGCGCGGTATGCTGCCTTGAGGTGAACGGTCACTGGGCGGACGGAGGGCTGCGTGGACGGGGATCAAGACGGTGGCGAAATCGTCGGGCGCGGTGGGCTGCGGTTGTTCACCGCCGTTTGGCGACCCGTGGGATCGACGAAGGCGATCGTGGTCCTGGTCCACGGATATGGCGAGCACCTGGGCCGGTACACCCGCGTCGTCGCGGCCCAGGTGGAGCGCGGGTACGTCGTGGTTGGATTGGACCACCGGGGCCACGGCCGCAGCGGTGGTCGGCGGGCGGCGATCGGGCGAGGCGACCGGTTCGACGACTTCGTCGACGACCTGGGCCTGCTCGTCGAGCGCACGCGGGCGGCATTTTCCGGCGTGCCGGTCTTTCTGCTCGGCCATTCGATGGGGGGACTGATCGCCACCCGGTACGCGCTGGAGCACGGGGATGGTCTGGCCGGGATGGTGCTCTCCGGCGCCGCGATCCGGATCGGCGACGACGTCTCGCCCCTGCTGCGCCGCCTGGGCGGGCTAGTCGCGGCGCTGGCGCCGCATCTCCCGGTGGTGCCGCCGCGCCCCGGCGTGTTGAGCAGCGATCCCGAGGTGGAGCGCCGGTTCAACACCGATCCGTTCTGCTACGCTGGCGGCCTACGCGCCGGGTTCGGCCATGCCTTCCAGCGCGCCGCCCAGGAGACCCAGGCCCACCTCGACCGCCTAACGCTGCCGTTGCTGGTGATGCACGGCGCCGAGGACCGGTTGACCAACCCGGCCGGGTCCGAACTGCTCCACGACCGCGCCCGATCCGCCGATAAGACCTTCAAGCGGTGGCCGGGACTGCGCCACGAGATCTTCAATGAACCCGGTGGCGATGCGGTGATCGCCTGCGCGGCGAACTGGTTGGACCTCCGGAGCGACGGATCGTGCCGGAGACCGTGATCCGTCGTCGGGAGCGACGCCCGCCAACGCACGACTGGGGCCGGCTCGAGCATCAAGGCTAAACCGCAAGGAGCCGTGCCAGGTCGTTCTCCGACGGCGGCGGAGCGCCGGGGATGCCAAAATCGACCCCCGGCGCGCTCCACCCGGCGACCAGCAAACCGCGAGAACACATCCTGAGCACCGTACGCAACAACGCCGGTTCCTCGACCGGGAGCAGGTCGCGGAATTCGGCCAGGCAGCCGGCTCCGGCCTCCAGCGCTGCGACCACCGCCCGTTCGGGGGCGTTCAGCGGAACCACGGTCACATCCAGTTGGGAGCTCGGCGCGAGGGGCGCGCGCGGTGGCGGCAGGATAGCGCGCATCCGGCCGAGTTCCTCGACCCGTTTCGCGGCCTCGATCAAAACCCGGCGGGCATCGAGCGGGGTCGCTTCGACCCGGATCGGGGCGAGGACGCCGGGCGCGTAGTGGAACTTGCCTGCCTTGCGGCAAGGACCCGCGACAGCGCCGCTACCGACTGTTCCTCGACGCAGGCCGTCAACTTGTCCGCCGTGATCCAGCCCCGATCGACCAGCAATCCTCCCAACGAGCGATCCCGGCCGTCGGCCTCCTGGTCCCGTAGCACCTTGTGAAGCTGGCGAACGGAGATCAACCCCCGGTGCAAGAGGACCCGGCCGAGGCGCAGCGGCAGGCGGCTGGAGGTGTCCAGAACCAGCCGGCCGGTGACGACGTGCAGCCCGACATCGTCGGTGTCGGTCGCCACTTAGAGGCGGCCGGTCGCCCGCCGTAGCACCAGCACCTGGAGCAGGGTCGCGACGTCGAAATCGCCCAGCTCGCCCATCACCGTCACGGCAATCCCATTCCACCGCTGCTCGGCACGCCTTCACACCCGTCAACGTACGCGGGCACCGTCGGCCTGGGGATCACCGGAGGGTCCCGGTAGGGGCCGGACCATTCACCCTCCGTGCGATCTCCGTCCCCCTGTCGCCAACGCGATCCGTCGGCTAAGATGCGCCCGGCACCGGCGATCGGCGCGGTCGGGCGGGGACCCGGCAGGTGTGCGGCATCGGTGGCCGGAGAAGGGGCGACGTGGTCGTCCCGCGGATGGCCCGTGCCGGACGGAGGGGCGGGCCGCGCAGACACCTGGGGAGGTGAGGGAATGGCCGAGGTGACGGAAGCCTACTGCGTCAAGTGCCGCGAGAAGCGCGAGATCCAGGAACCTGAGAACGTGACGATGAAGAACGGCCGCAACGCGATCCAGGGCAAGTGCGGGGTCTGCGGGACCAAGCTGTTCCGAATGGTTAGCAACAAGGACGCCGCGAAGGCGAAGGCGTAGCATCCGGCGGCGCCCGCGTTCCTGAGCCAAACGGTGCCACCCGCCGCCCGGCGGTACTCAAACCGCCTCGGTGACGCGGTGGCACCCGGCCGGAGCGATGGTGGGCGCAGGGGCGGTGGGGCAACCGGTGGGTCGGCTCAAGGATCTGGCGCGGGGATGGGCGACGGCACAAGCCCTCCCGCCGGGGCCGGGCATCCCCGCCGGACGCGAGCGCTGGCGTGGACCACGGCGAGACGTTGCCTGGGCCGCGGCGGCGGTCGCGGCGACGAGCCTGGTGTTGTTGCCGCTGCGCGGCGCGCTCGGCGTCCTGAACATCCTGCTCTTGTTTTTGCTCCTCTCGTTCGTGGTCGCGCTCGCCCTTGGTTCGTGGCCGGCGGCGTGTACCGCGGTGCTCGGGTTCCTGGCCTTCAATTTTCTCTTCATCCGCCCCTACTACTCCCTGACCGTCAATCGCGCGGACCATGTGCTGGCCTTGTTCGTCTACCTCGGGGTCGCCATCGTCACGGGGCGCCTGGTTGCCCGGGTCCGCGATCGGACGGACGAGGCTCGCCGGGAGGGTCGCCGCACCGCCCAGCTCTACGAACTCAACGCCGCCCTCGTCTCCGGGGTCACCGTGGACGCGATCCTGGATCTGATCGTTGAGCGCGTCGTTCGCGTCTACGGCGCCAGACGAAGCCGGATCCTGCTCCCGGACGGCGACGATGGCGAGGGCGAACTCGTCGTCCGGGCGTGGTTCCCTGCCGGCGTCGGCGTCGCCGTCGACCGCCAGGCGCGGCCGATGGTGGAGTGGGTCATGACAAACCGCGCGCCGGCCGGCCGGGGGGGCGGCGTGCCCCGCGTCCGCATGCCGCACGGCCTCGAACGCGCCGCGCCGGAACCGGCCGGAGGCGCCGCGTTGGACCTGCTCTACGTGCCGATCGCGACCCGAGCGCGTGCGATCGGCGTGCTGGAGGTCGGCGGCCGACCGGGCGGTGGCCGGTTCGGGGAGGAGGACGAGCGGCTGCTGGCGACCTTCGCCGACCAAGCCGCGCTGGCCCTCGAGCGCGCCCGCCTCTCCGCCGAAGCGGCCAAGTCCGCCGCCCTGCTCCAATCCGACGAACTCAAGTCCGCCCTCCTGGCCGCCGTCTCCCACGACCTGAGGACGCCCCTTGCGGCGATCAAGGCGTCGGCGACCTCGCTCCTCGATCCGGCAGTGCCTTGGTCCGACGAGGACCGCACGGAGTTCCTGACGGCGATCGACGAGGAGACCGACCGCCTGACCTTGATGGTCGGCAACCTCCTGGACCTGTCCCGGATCGAGGGCGGCGCCCTCCGCCCGGACAAGGAATGGTACGACCTCGCCGAGGTGGTCGCCGATGTCGCCCACCGGGTCGAGGACATAACCGGCGACCACCATCCGCTGACGGTCGTGGTCGAACCGGATCTGCCGCTGGTCCTGTTCGACTACGTCGAGATCGCCCAGGTGCTGACCAACCTGGTGCAGAACGCCACCAAATACACCCCGCCCGGCACCCCGATCGCGCTTTCGGCGCGCCGGTTGCCGTGTGCCGTCGAACTGGCCGTCGCCGACCGAGGTCCGGGTATCCCCCCCTCGCGGCTCCCGCGCTTGTTCGAGAAGTTCTACCGTGCCGGTCAGGAGGGCAAGACGCCGGGAACCGGGATCGGGCTGGCCATCGCCAAGGGCATCGTCGAAGCCCACGGCGGGCGGATATCAGTCGAGAGCGCGGAAGGCGAGGGCACCACGTTCCGCTTCACCCTGCCCCTCGCCGACGGACCCGCCGTTCCCGCCGCCCCGGCCCCAAGACCAACCGCGCGGCAGCCCGCGGGATGAGCGGCGAGCGGGTGCTGGTGGTCGACGACGAGCCGCAGATCCGGCGCGCGTTGCGCACGGCCCTAACGGGACACGGCTACCGGGTCGAACTCGCCAACGATGGCGAGGACGCGCTGACCTTGCTCGCCGCCAACCCTCCGGAACTGGTGGTGCTGGACCTGGTGATGCCGGGCGTGGACGGCCTGGAGGTGGTCCGACAGACCCGGCAGTGGTCTCGGGTCCCGATCGTCGTCCTCTCCGCGCGCGGCCAGGAGCACGACAAGGTCGAAGCCCTGGACCTGGGCGCCGACGACTACCTGACCAAACCGTTCGGGATGGCCGAGCTGCTGGCCCGGGTCCGGGCGGCGCTGCGGCGGAGCGAACCGTCGACTCCCTCCGTGCTGACCGCGGGGAACGTCGCCATCGATCTCGCCCGCCACGTCGTCACCCGTGGCGGCGAGGAAGTCCACCTGACCCCGACCGAGTACGACCTGCTCCGGGTGCTAGCCGCCGACGCCGGCAAGGTGCTCACCCACCGCCAACTCCTGGAGCGCGTCTGGGGAACCTACGCCGCGCAGAATTCGCAGCAGCTGCGGGTCTACGTCAACTACCTGCGGCGGAAACTGGAACTCGACCCAACCCGCCCGGCGCTGATCGTGACGGAGCCGGGGGTGGGGTACCGGCTGCGGTCGGAGTGAGGGGCCGAAGCTTCGATCGCAAAACCACCTCAGATGCCGGTCTTCTGACCCGGACGACGTGGATTGGGCTCGATTGGGCTCTGGGGCCACGGAGCGTCGCCCCGGCTTGCTGTGCCGGTTTCCGGCAACGTTGCGTGGTGAACGTCGGCACGCCGACCCTCGGCGGCGGTCTCCCCAGCGCGACCGCCCCTGTTCCACGAACCGGGCTACGGAACACATCTCTTGGACCCGCGGCCACATTCCCCGCCGTCGATGTCCATGCGCCGATCCTAACGCCCTTCTAACGCCCATTCGTCCCGTCCTAACGCCGCCCTAACGCCTCCCGCCCTATCCTCGGTCCATCGCACGGCGGGGATGCGGTCCGGCGGGAGAACGCCAGGGATGGGGGACGGGATACCGGCAATGGCGATCCTGTTGGTCGACGACGAGGCGCGGCTTCGCCGGACCGTTGCCCGCTCGCTCGCGGCGCGCGGACACCGGGTCGTCGAGGCGGCGAGTACCCGCGAGGCGGTCGCCGCCGCCACCGCTCCTGAGGCCGATCTGGACCTGCTTGTGCTGGACGTCAACCTGCCCGACGGAACCTGCTGGGACGTGCTGCGGGAGTTGGACACCGCCGGGCGAAACCTGCCGACCGTGATCGTCTCGGCGGTGCCGCCGAGCGCGGCCCGGGTGCGGGAGTTCCGGCCCCTTGGCGTGCTGCACAAGCCGTTTCCGATGGAGGCGCTGCTCCGCCTGGTTCGCCTGGCCGCGGATCCGCCGACCGGCGGGCGGGACGGTGCGCGACGTGTTGGATGAGCAACCAAGCAGGAGGCAACCTCCGATGGATCTGTTGATCGTCGCCACGACCGTCGGATTCTTCGCCGCTTGTATCGCCTACGTGGTCGGCTGTCAGCGCCTCTGAGCGGCGATCCACCGCGCCGCGGCAAGCAAGAGCGACCACCCGGAGGGAACCGCGATGAACGGTGTTTCCCAGAACCGTCCCGATGGGCGCCGGACCGCCCGTCTCGACGTGGCGCTTTCGGTCGCCTGCACCTTGGCGGACCGGGATGCGATCGGCTCGCTCCACGTCGAGATGAGCGACCGTCCGACCTACCGCGAGATTCATCGCTATCGTCGGCGCGCCGAATCCTGCGGCTTCACGCTGACGGTGACCGGCTGCAGCGTCGTCCTGCGCCCCCTGGTTGTCCCCGGCGTCACGCCAGGGCGATCAGTTACGGGAGAACCGGGTGCCCGGTACGCGCCGTGGGATTGGGCGCGCCGACTCGGCGGCACGGCGAGGGATCGCGCCAGAGTCGCTGGGGCGACCCGGCTGTCGTTTGCCGGGCGCCGGATGCGGGGCCAGATTCGTGCCTTCCTGGCCGGACTCGATTCGTTGAGCGAGGGAACCCGATGAGCGTCGGTGAGTTGATCGGCGGGCTGATCGCGCTGGGGATGCTGGTCTACCTGGCCTATGCGCTGTTGAAGCCGGAACGGTTCTGATGTCGGGACAGCGCGCAGAGGGGCGCGAGCCGCCGCGCTCGCGTTTAGGACCGTGACGGTGTTGTTCCCGGAGCCGTAACCGAACGTCGGAACCATGTTGAGACGCCCCGATGCCGGATTCGGCGCGACGAACCACGCCAATGCATCGCGCCGTTGCAGGAGTACGCTCGTGTCCAACGCCTTGCTGCTGATCGCTTATTTCGGCGTCCTGCTGGCCATGACCAAGCCGGTCGGCCTCTTTATGGCGCGGGTGTTCTCGGGAGAGCGGACGGTTCTCCATCCGGTCGTGGCGCCGGTGGAGCGGGGCATCTACCGACTGACCGGCGTCGACGAAACCAAGGAGATGCGTTGGACCACCTACGCGGTGGCGATGCTGCTGTTCAACCTGGCCGGGTTTCTGGTTGTCTATCTGCTCCAGCGACTCCAGCGCGGCCTGCCCCTCAACCCGCGGGAGCTCTCGGGAATCGAGCCGCGGTCGGCGTTCAACACCGCCGTCAGCTTTGTCACCAACACGAACTGGCAGGGCTACTACCCCGAAATCACGATGGGATACCTGACCCAGATGTCCGGCCTGACTGTTCAGAACTTTGTCTCCGCCGCGACCGGGATCGCGGTCGCGATCGCCCTGGTCCGCGGCTTCGCCCGTCGCTCGAGCCGCGAGATCGGCAACTTCTGGGTCGATCTGACCCGCGCCACCCTCTACGTCCTGCTGCCGCTGTCGATCGTGATGGCGGTGTTCCTGGTCGCACGCGGGGTCCCGCAGAACCTCAACGACTACACGGCGGCGGTGGGGTTGGGCGGCGAGACCGTCCTGATCCCGCAAGGGCCGGTCGCCTCCCAGGAGGCGCCAAAGATGATCGGCACTAACGGCGGCGGATTCTTCAACGCCAACTCCGCCCACCCCTACGAGAACCCCACCCCGCTGACCAACTTCGTCCAGATGGTCGCCATCTTCCTGATCCCGGCCGGCTTGACCTATACCTTCGGCCGGATGGTTGGCAACACGAAACAGGGCTGGGCGATCTTCGCCGCGATGAGCGCGCTCTTCTTCGTCGGCGTGGCGGTGACCACGGTCGCCGAGCAGAGCGGCAACCCGCTGCTGACCGACGCCGGGGCCAGCCAGGAGACCACCGTCAACGGGGAATCCACCCCCGGCGGCAACATGGAGAGCAAGGAGACCCGGTTCGGGATCGCCGCCTCGTCCTTGTTCGCGGTGATCACCACCGCGGCGTCGTGCGGCGCCGTCAACGCGATGCACGACAGCTTCACCCCGCTTGGCGGGATGGTCCCGCTGGCCAACATCGGCCTCGGCGAGGTGATCTTTGGCGGCGTCGGGGCCGGACTCTACGGGATCCTCGTCTACTCCGTGCTGGCGATCTTCATCGCTGGGCTGATGGTCGGCCGGACGCCGGAGTACCTCGGCAAGAAGATCGAACCGTACGACGTCAAGATGGCGATGCTGGTGACCCTGGTCCTGCCGCTCTCGATCCTCGGGTTCACCGGGGTCGCGATGGCGACCGACGAGGCCCTGGCCTCGCGTTGGAACCCGGCCGCCCACGGTCTCTCCGAGATTCTCTACGCCTTCACCTCGGCCACCGGCAACAACGGCTCGGCCTTCGCCGGGATCTCGGCCAACACCCCGTTCTTCAACCCGACCCTTGGGATGGCGATGCTGATCGGCCGGTTCCTGATGATCGTGCCGATCCTGGCCCTGGCCGGCAACCTGGCCCACAAGCAACGCGCGACGGTCACCGCCGGCACCTTCCCGACCACCGGTCCGTTGTGGATCGGTCTCCTGGTGGGGGTGATCCTGATCGTCGGCGCCCTGACCTACTTTCCTGCCTACACGCTCGGTCCGGTGGTCGAGCACTTCCAGATGCGCAACGGGATCACGTTCTCGCTGGAGTAGCCGGGAGGGGGGAAGACGTCCGGAGGGGTGGCCCTCGGTTGTCGCCCTCACCCGGGGCAACGATGCCCGGCAACGGCCGATCGATAAGGGAAAGAACGACGACGATGGACACCGAACGCAACACCATCACCAGCGGAGCGGTAGCCACTGGCGGGTCGCCGGGGGGCTCGATCCGCGAGGTCGGGTTGGGGCCGGATAGCCAGGGCCTGCCGCCGGCCGGGCAGCGCCCGTCCTCCGGCGACTCGGGCAAGAAGGCGCCGAAGCGAAACCTGTTCGACCCAGGGATCGTGCGACCCGCGCTCGCCGAGTCGCTGCGCAAGACGAACCCCCGTCACCTCTGGCACAACCCGGTGATGCTGATCGTCGAGATCGGCGCGGTCATCACGACCGTGGCGTTGGCCACCAACATTGCCGGCGACGGCGAGGAGCAGATCTGGTTCGTCGCCGCCATCGCGGCCTGGCTCTGGTTCACGGTCCTGTTCGCCAACTTCGCGGAGGCGATGGCCGAAGGGCGGGGCAAGGCGCAGGCCGAAGCGCTGCGCCGGACCCGGACCGAGACCCTCGCCCAGGTGATGATCGGCGGCGACCGCGCGCGGATCGAGCGGCGCGCCTCGGCCGACCTCCGGGCCGGCGACTTGGTCCTGGTCGAGGCCAACGACACGATCCCCAGCGACGGCGAGGTGGTCGAGGGCGTCGCCTACGTCTCCGAGGCCGCGATCACCGGCGAATCCGCCCCGGTCCTGAAAGAGCCGGGCACCGACATCGCCTCCTCGGTCACCGGCGGCACCCAGGTCGTCTCGGACTGGCTGGTGGTGCGGATCACCGCCGAACCGGGACGAACCTTCCTGGATCGGATGATCGCGCTGGTCGAAGGGGCGTCGCGCCAGAAGACGCCGAACGAGATCGCCTTGAACATCCTGCTCGCCGGGTTGACGATCGTCTTCCTGATCGTGGTCGTCACGCTCTCGCCGTTGGCCGAGTACGCTGGGTCGCCCGCCTCGATCACGGTCCTGGTCGCCCTGCTGGTGACCTTGATCCCGACCACCATTGGCGGCCTCCTCTCGGCGATCGGCATCGCCGGGATGGACCGCCTAGTCCAGCGTAACGTGCTGGCGACGAGCGGGCGGGCGGTCGAGGCGGCCGGGGACATCGACGTGCTGCTGCTGGACAAAACCGGCACCATCACCTACGGGGCGAGGATGGCGGCCGAGTTCATTCCGGCGGCGGGCGTCTCCGAGGCGGAGTTGACCGCCGCCGCGCTGCGCTCCTCCTTGGCCGACGAGACGCCGGAAGGCAAATCCATCGTCCTCCTGGCCGAGCGGATGGGGCAGCGCGCCGACCGCGCCTACCTCGAGGGAGCCGAACTGGTTCCGTTCACCGCCGAGACCAGGATGAGCGGCATCCGGCGCGACGGCCGTGCGACGATGAAGGGCGCAATCGACGCCGTCGGGCGGATCGTCGGCACGATCCCGGCCGACATCCAGGAGGCGTCGAACCGGGTCGCAGCCGCCGGTGGTACCCCACTCGCCGTGATCGAGGACAACCGGCCATTGGGGGTGATCTACCTCAAGGACACCGTCAAGCCGGGGATGCGCGAGCGCTTCGACGAGTTGCGGGCGATGGGCATCAGGACGATCATGATCACCGGCGACAACCCCCTGACCGCGACCACGATCGCCGCCGAGGCCGGGGTCGACGACTTCGTCGCCGAGGCCAAACCGGAGGACAAGATCCGGATCATCCGCGAGCAGCAGGCGGAAGGCCGCCTGGTGGCGATGACCGGCGACGGCACCAACGACGCCCCGGCCCTTGCCCAGTCCGACGTTGGGGTGGCGATGAACACCGGCACCGCCGCCGCCAAAGAAGCCGGAAACATGGTCGACCTCGATTCTGACCCGACCAAATTGATCGAGATCGTCGCCATCGGCAAGCAACTGCTGATGACCCGCGGCGCCCTGACCACCTTCAGCATCGCCAACGACGTCGCCAAATACTTCGCGATCATTCCGGCGATGTTCGCCGGCGCCTACGCGACCGACCGCGACGACGCGTCCGCCCTCGACGCGCTGAACGTGATGGACCTGACCAGCCCCGAGAGCGCGATCCTTTCGGCGATCATCTTCAACGCCCTGATCATCGTCGCCCTGATCCCGATCGCCCTCCGCGGCGTGGCCTACCGGCCGATGAGCGCCGCCGCCCTCCTGCGCCGCAACCTCCTCGTCTACGGGGTGGGCGGCATCGTCGCGCCGTTCGTCGGGATCAAGGCGATCGACGTGATCCTGACGGGAATCGGGATGGCCTAGACGGCAGACGGCACAATGCCCGCACGCACGCCCGGCGCTCCCCACGCATCAGCAAAGGACGACCACCATGCTCGCCCAGATCCGTACCGCCGTCTTGATGATCGTGGTCCTGACCGTCCTCACCGGAATCGCCTACCCGCTGGCGATCACCGGCGTCGCCCAGGTCCTGTTCCCGGACCAAGCCGACGGCTCCTTGATCGAGCGCGACGGGGTCGTGATCGGATCGGAGTTGATCGGCCAGGGGTTCGTCGACCGGACCGACGAGGACGGCCCAACCTACGGCCGCACCTTGGCGGGCTACTTCCGCGGTCGGCCCTCCGCCGCCTTCGTCGAGGACGGCATCCTGGTCTCTTCGGGTTCCAACTACGGCCCGACCAACCGGGTGTTGATCGACCGGGTGGCGGCGGACGTGGCGGTCGTGCGCCAGGAGAACGGTCTCGCCGCCGCCATCGAGATCCCCATCGATCTCGTCACCGCCTCCGCCAGCGGCCTCGATCCCCACATTAGCCCGGCCTCGGCCGCGATCCAGATCGCCCGCGTCGCGCGGGAGCGCGGAGTGGACGAGGCGCGCGTGCGGGAGCTGGTCAACGACCACACCGAGGGCCGAACGCTGGGGTTCTTGGGCGAGCCGCGGGTGCATGTGCTGAACCTGAACCTGGCGCTGGACGAGGAAGCACCGATGCCGGCGGCGGGGGCGGCGGGAGGGTGATGGACGCGGGCGTTGGGCGCATCCGCGTGCCGCGAGCGGCGTTTGTCGCGCAGAGCGGCGGACACGGCGGTCCATCCCGGCCACCGGGATGTGCGGATGCGCGACGTGGGAGCGGCTCAGCGCGCGCTGTTGGGGCGGGCCGGCGTC
Organism: uncultured Thermomicrobiales bacterium; assembly: GCA_902806325.1. Classification (GTDB taxonomy): domain Bacteria; phylum Chloroflexota; class Chloroflexia; order Thermomicrobiales; family UBA6265; genus CADCWE01. The sequence goes on from CADCWE010000113.1 coordinate 17,943, forward strand.
TCTGCCCAGCACCCCGCGACCCCGGGTCCCGCTCCGAGGCGCCGCCCGAGACGGTTCCATGACGCGGCCGAAGCGCCCGACCCCGGAAGTCCTCCTCCGCCGCTACGGGCTGGCGATGAATCCGAAGCAAGCGGTACGGGGCCGGTTGCGCGTCTACCTGGGTGCCGCGCCCGGCGTCGGCAAGACCTTCGCGATGCTCAACGAAGGCAGGCGGCTGCGCGCCGAAGGCCGCGACGTGGTGGTCGGCTTCGTCGAGACCCACGGCCGGCGGGAGACCGAGGCCCAGATCGGCGACCTGGAGGTGGTCCCCCGGTTGGCCGTGCCGTACCGCGGCGTGCTGATCGAGGAAATGGATACCGAGGCGATCCTGGCCCGCAAACCGGAGATCGCCCTGGTCGACGAGTTGGCCCACACCAACGCCCCGGGTTCGCCTCGCGAAAAGCGTTGGCAAGACATCGAGACCCTGCGCGCGGCCGGGATCGAGGTCGTCACCACCCTCAACGTCCAGCACCTGGAGAGCGTGCAGGACGTGGTGACCGGGATCACCGGCATCGAGGTCCGGGAAACGGTCCCGGACCGGCTGCTCGACGAGGCGGCCGAGGTCCAACTGATCGACCTCCCGCCCCAAGCCCTGCTCGAGCGCTTGGAGCAGGGCAAGGTCTACCCGCCGGATCGCGCCCGACAGGCCCTTGCGCACTTCTTCCGTGCCGGCAACCTGACCGCGCTGCGGGAGCTGGCCTTGCGCCGGACCGCCGTCGGCGTCTCCGAGGCGCTCGAAGGCTACATGCGCGAGCACCATATCGAGGAGGTCTGGCCCGCGACCGACCGCGTCGTGGTCCTGCTGGACCATCGCCCGTCCGCCGGCACCGTGCTGCGCAACGCCTGGCGTCTCGCCGGCGCGCTGCGGGGCGAGCTGGTGGCCGCCACCATCGTCCCCTCCGGCGGCCTGGAAGCCGTCGATCCGGTCCGCCGCGTCGGTCTCGACCGCAACCTGCGCCTGGCCGAAGACCTTGGCGCCCAACCACGGATCGTCGAAGGCGACCGGATTGCCGACGCGATCGCCACCCTGGTCAAGAGCGAGAACGCGACGCTGGTCGTACTCGGCCACACGCCGGAGAACCGCTGGAAACGGTTCGCGCGAAAGAGTTTGGTGGATCAGTTGCTGGCACAGTTGGACAACGTGGACATCCACCTGGTGGAGGTGCCGGAGGCGGTGGCGGATTAACACAGGGAACCGGCACGCTTCGCACGTCCGGCTACGCCTGGCGCAGCGTCGGGTCCAGCGCGTCGCGGATCCAGTCACCGATCCGGGAGACGCCGAGGGCGGTGACGAAGAGGGCGATGCCGGGGAAGACCGAGATCCACCAGCCCTGGTCCGAGCCCAGGTATTCGCGGCCTTCGCCGATCATCGAGCCCCAACTGGGGGTGGTGCGGGGCGGGACGCCAAGGCCGAGGAAGGAGAGCGTCGCCTCCAGGATAATCAGGCGGGCCAGTTCCAAGGTGGCGAGGACGATCAGCGGGGAGAGCGTGTTCGGCAGGATGTGGCGGAGGATGATCCGGGCGTTGGTGGCACCGACGGAGCGGACCGCCTCGACGAACCCAGTCTCGCGCAAACTCAAGACCCGCGCTCGCGCCACCCGGGCGTAGGTGACCCAGCCGGACAGGCCGACGACGACGATCAGCAGCGGCAGGCTGGCGCCGAGGACGGCGATCACCGCGATTGCCAGCAGCACGAACGGGAAGGCGAGCTGGATGTCGACCACGGTCATGATCGCCTCGTTGACCCAGCCCCCGAAGAAGCCGGCGATCAGCCCGGCGGCGGTGCCGATGGTGCCGCCAATCAGCAGGGCGACGATGCCGATCTGGAGGCTCGTCCTGGCCCCGTAGACGATCCGACTGAGGACATCCTGGCCGAGTTTGTCCGCCCCCAGCGGGTAGGTCCGGCTGCCGCCTTCGAGCCAGAACGGCGGGTCGAGCCGGTTGCGCAGGGACTGCTCGAACGGCTCGTGGGGGGCAATCAGGGGAGCGAAGAGGGCGCAGAGGACGATCCCAAGCAGCAGCGCGCCGAAGACCCAGACGTAGACCGGGACGCGCCCCGGCTGGAAGCGCCGACGGGGTCTGAGGGGGTCGCCGATCCGGGCCAGCGGCGGCAAGGGGAGGGCGCCGGGCGGCGCGGCGTCGGGATCGCGGGCGGCCTTGTTCCGCGCGGTCGCGCTCATGTGAGGCGGATCCGGGGGTCGAGCACGGCGTAGAGGACATCGACAACGAGGTTAACCCCGACGAAGCCGATCGCGATCAAGAAGACCCCCGCCTGGACCACCGGGTAGTCCCGGTTGCCAATCGACTGGATGATTAAGCGGCCCATGCCCGGCAGGGAGAAGACCGTCTCGGTGACCACCGATCCTCCGAGCAGCGCCCCGAACTGCAACCCCATGATCGTCACCACCGGCACCAGGGCGTTGCGCAGGGCGTGGGCGTTGATCACCACCCGCTCGTTGAGCCCCTTCGCCCGCGCCGTGCGGACGTAGTCCTGCCCCAGCACCTCCAGCATCGCCGAGCGGGTGAGGCGCGTGATGCTGGCCATCGCGAAGGCGCCGAGCGTGACCGCCGGTAGCACCAGCCCCGACGCCGAGTCCAGCCCCGAGGTTGGGAACCAGCTCAGCCGCACGGCGAAGACCAGGATCAGGACGATGCCGAGGAAAAAGGTCGGCACCGCCTGCCCGATCAAGGCCACCAGCACCGAGACGTTGTCGAGGATCGAATTCGGCCGCACCGCCGAGAGGATCCCGATCGGTAGCCCGATCAGAACCGCGACGGCGAAGGCCGCCGCCGCGATCTGGAGGGTGGCTGGGATCCGGTCCACGACCACCCGGAACGCATCCTGGCGATAGCGGATCGAGTCCCCGAAATCGAGCGTCATGGCGTCCCGGATGAACACGCCGTACTGGATCGGCAGCGGGTCGTTGAGGCCCTTCTCGTCGCGCAGCCGGTCCACCTCCTCCGCCGACGCTTCCGGCGGTACCAGCAGGGCGATCGGATCGCCGGAGAGGCGCAGCACGATGAAGACGACCGTGATCACGCCCCAGATCACGACGATGGCGCGGAGGAGGCGGAGGATGAGGAAGCGGGTCACGATGGGACGGGAAGACGGGAAGCACGGACGACGGTAGCCGAAAGCGCGGTGCTATCGTTCACGCCGACCTCCCGATTTCTGCTTCCCGTCTCCCCGACATTGCGTCTCGTTACGACCCGCCGAGGGCCAGGTTCTCCACCCTCAGGTTGAAGTACTGGTTGGCGTAGGGGTACCAAGAGACGGTGTTGGCGACTCCGTAGGACTCCTGGGGTTGGAGGATCGGCAGCCACGGGAAATTCTCGTTGAAGATCTCGAACATCCGGCGGTAGTTGGCCTCGCGCAGTGCCGGGTCGAGGCTGATCCGGGCTTCGGCGCCGAGGCGGTCGAACTCCTCGTCGCGGAAGTAGGGCTGGGCGCCTTCCGGGGCCAGCAGGCGCCACATCATGCCGTCCGGGTCGTTGAGGGCGGAGGTCGGGTCGGACCACCACATGCCGAGGAACGACTGGGTGCGGTTCTTCTCGGCCCGAACGGCGGTCTCGATCAAGTCGAGCTGGACGGTGACCCCAAGTTCTTCCCAACCGGCGGCGATCACCTCGGCCATCGCCTGGTCGTTGGCGACGTAGCCGTTGGTGGTTTCGATCACGATCGTCTCGCCGGCGTAGCCGGATTCCTCCAGGAGTTGCGCGGCGCGCTCCGGGTCGTACTCGTACGGCGGCAGGCTCGGATCGTAGGCGAAGTCGCCCTGGACCGCCGGCTGGCTCGGGATCTCGCCCTGGCCGCTCCAAAGTTCGTCGACGATCGCCTCGCGGTCGATCGCCAGCGAGAGGGCTTGCTTCAGCAGTGGGTTGTCCAGCGGGGCGACGGTGGAGTTGACGCCGAGGACGTAGAGGCCGTTGTAGAGGACCTGTTCGACGCGCGCGTTTTCCAGATCCGCCACCTGCTGCACCTGGTCGGGCGGGACCTTGGTGATGATGTCGACCTCGCCCGCTTCGAGCGCCGCGACCCGGGTCGCGATCTCCGGGATGGGGCGGAAGACGACGGTCTGGAAGGCGATCGGACCGCCCCAGTAGGCGTCGTTGCGGGTCAGGGTCAGTCGGTCGCCGACGACGTACTCGGTGAACGTGACCGGGCCGGTTCCGACCGGCGCGCTGTTGAAGCCGTCTGGACCGACTTCGGTGAAGTAGTCCTTGGGCAGCATCTGGCCGCCGTAGAAGGCGAGCCGGCCGGGCAACAGGGGGTCCGGCGCCTTGGTTTTGAACTGGACGGTCAGGTCGTCGACCACAACGACATCCGCGACGGTGGTGAAGTTCGACGCGACGGTCAGGCCTTCCTCGCCGGAGTAGGTGCGCTCGATCGTGAACTCGACATCGTCGGCGCCGAAGGCTTCGCCGTTGTGGAAGGTGACTCCCTCGCGCAGCGTGAACTCCCAGGTCAGGTCGTCGACCTGGCGGTACTCACTCGCCAGCATCGGCTGCAACGTCAGGTCGCGGGCGCGAGCGAGCAGGTTGTCGTACAGATTGAAGGTGACGGTGATGTCGTTGCCCTGGGTGCTCTTCTGGGGGTCGAGGGTGGACACGTCGGCGGCCTGGGCGATCACCAGTTCGGTCTTGTCGGCCGGGGGGGCGACCAGTGGCTCGCTCGGTTCGGTGGCGATGGCGACCGGGACCGGCGTGGCGCCACCCCCGGCGCCTGGCGTCGCCTCCTGGCCGATGGCAACCAGCGGCGCGACGGCGGCGACCACCAGCGCGATCAGGACGCCAAAGCCCCTGAGCGGGCGTTGGTGGTGAATCGTCTGGATCGGCATGCGTGCTTCCTCCTCTGCAAGCGACCGTCCGGCGGAACGTCCGGCCGCACGGATTGACCCGGTGTCGGACGCCATTATCGCAGGATCGCGCCCGGCGTCGCGCCACACCGCATTCCTCCCGACAGTGTAGGTTGCACAACGTCGGGGGCGTCATGGCGATTTGGACGACGGGTCAACTTCGTCCCATCAGAATGGGAAGCAAAACCAAGTCTCCGACCGTGGCGCTCGACTCGACTGCTACACTTCCGCCCACCGACCGCTTGGTCCGACCCGGCGTCGCGGCAGCCGTCGGGATGCCGCCCTTCTTGTGCCCGAACCGTGATAGACCGACGTGACGGAGTTCCGGTCGCCATGTCCCTCGCCCTGCTGGACACCACTCACACCGACGACAAAACCGGCGTCGGCGCCCTGATCTCCGAGGCCGTAATCGGTCCTCGCGACGGCGCCGGCAAGACCGTGGTCGTGGCGATGAGCGGCGGAGTCGACAGCGCGGTTACGGCGCTGGTGATGCGAGAGCGCGGCTACCGCGTGGTCGGGATGAACCTGCGCTTGTTCTCCCCGGCCGACCCGGTGCATGCGGTCAACCCCTGCTGCGGGATCCCGGCGATGGACGACGCCCGCGCCACCTGCGCCACCATCGGCGTGCCCTTTTACGCGATCAACATGGAGGCCGAGTTCGGAGAGGCGGTGGTCGAGCGCTTCGTCGACGAGTACGCCGCCGGGCGGACGCCGAACCCGTGCCTGGAATGCAACCGCCACGTCAAGTTCCGCCACCTCGTCCACCGCGCCCGTCTGCTCGGCGCCGATTGCCTTGCGACCGGGCACTACGCCCGGATCGTGCCCGGCGACGACGCCCTCGGCGAGCCGCACCGCCTGTTCCGGGCGGTTGATGGGCGCAAGGATCAGAGCTACGTCCTTCACACCATGAACCAGGACCAGCTCGGCTTCGTCCGCTTCCCGCTTGGCAATCTGACCAAGCCCCAGGTCCGGGCGTTGGCGCGCCATTTCGACCTGCCGGTGGCCGACAAGGAAGAAAGCCAGGAGATCTGCTTTGTCGGCAAGGGGTCGTACGCCGCCTTCGTCGCCGCCCGGCGACCGGAGGTGAACCGGCCCGGCGAGGTCGTGGCCGAGGACGGCGCCGTGCTCGGGGTGCACCGCGGGTTGGTCCACCACACCGTCGGCCAGCGGCGGGGAATCGGCATCGCCGGCCCGGAACCGCTCTACGTGCTGGCGCTCGACCAGGCGGCGAACCGGCTCACCGTTGGTCCCCGGGCGCGGGCGACGGCGCGGGCGGTCGGCGCCGATGGGGTCGCCATGACCGGCGGGATGCGGCCGAGCGGGGCGTTCGATTGCGACGCGGTGGTCCGCTACCGCGGTGCGCCGACCCCGGCGACGGTTAGCCTTGGGTCGCCTGGAAGCGGCGAAGCCTCCGTGGCGTTCCACGGCGAGGGTCCGATCGCTTCTCCTGGGCAGGCGATCGTCTTCTACCGCGGCGACGAGGTACTCGGCGGCGGCACCATCCGCGCGGTGGAGCGGGCGCCCGCGTCCTGAACGGCGTCGGCGGTGTGAACGGACGCGATCGGGTACAGTTGTGCCGCGAATCGCGCTGGCGCGGGGATTGCGCTCCGGCTGGTGCGTCGTGTCCGACGCGGGGTTGGCCGCGTGGCGGGCGGTTCCGGGTTGCGGGAAAACGGATCGTCCGGGGAACGCACCCCATCGGGCGCGCTGGCGTGCCGCCTGTTCACCAGCGACCGGGGCGGCACCGAGGTAAGGGACGGGGATGAGCAAAACCAAGTGGTACGCGATCGGGGGCGGGCTGGGCACGCTGCTGATTCTGGTCCTGATCATCTGGGGGTTGTACACCCTCGGTGGCGCGGGGGAATCGGCGTTGGAACGCCTGCGCGACATCGCCGTCATCTTCGTCGTCCTGCTGTTCCTGCTGACGGTGGTGCTGCTCGCGGCGATCGCCGCCGCGCTGGCGTTCCTCACAGTTCAGATCAAGGATCGCGTGATCCCGCTCCTGGAAGAGTTGACCGGGACCATGAAGCGGGTGCGCGGCACGGCCGAGTTCATGACCGAGGAGGCCGTCAAACCGATCCTGTCGGTCGCCAGTTCCTACGCCAAGATGCGGGCGATGACCCGCACCGTGACCGGCAAGGATCAGAAGAAGCAGCGGCGATAATACGGAGCGGACCGAGGGCCGAGGACTGAGACGGAAGGACGGCGACCGCTCGGTCCACGGATCTCGGTTCTCGTCGCAAAGGGGGATCCTGATGACCTGGAGTGAGCGGTTGCGGGAGCGGATCGAGGCGGCGCGGGAGGCGGCGGCGGACGCCGACCCCCAGGCGGCGTGGGATCAACTCCAGCGGGAGGACGAGGCCGAGAGCCACGGGTTCCACGGCGGGTTCGGGTTGGGGGTCGTGGTGGGGGCGCTGCTGGCGCTGATCTTCTCACCGGCCACCGGCGAGCGGACGCGGGAAGTCGTCGCCGAGCGGGCCGTCCAACTGAAGGATCGGGCCACCGACCTGGTTGCCCAGGTCCGCGGGGACGGCGCCGAGGAGGCAGATGGCGACGCGGCGCCGCCGGCGATCATCGAGCGAGAGATTGACGAGCCGACGCCCTTGATGTCGTCGGTCGCTCCGGAGTAATCGCGCGATCGATTCGACCGCCGGCGCGCTCGCGATTGGCGCGACGGACGCCGGTTCCACGGCCCCGGAGGGCAACGCCGGAGACGCCGCTTAGTGGCCGCGCGCGGACGGGCATCCTTCCCTATCCCGGGTCGCTCCGGCCGCGGTGCTGTTTCTCTTCCGCCCTAACCGACCAAATTCGCTGCGGCTCGCTTGGCGATCGCGTCCCCGACCACCGGCGTTGCCTCCGCGACGAAGCGCTCGGCAATCAAGCGCAAAAAGGTGTCGTCGACGTCGGAGCAGCGCAGCAAACTGGCCTGCTCCAGCGCTTCCAGCAATGCCTCCAGCGGAGGCCAACCAGCACCGCCTCGACGCCGGCCTTTCGCCGGGGGCCAGCGGTGCTTCGGGCGCGGTCTTGGTTTCATCGCGCCCGGTCATCGGCCGTAGCGCCGTCGCCCAGCCCGCGCCACCGCCACCGATGCCGACGTGCGAGAAATCGGCAGGGCCGGTGTCGGTTCTAAATCGACATCCCCCGGGTCCTCGGCCTCGACCGCCTCGTCATCGGCCTCCGCTTCGGCCCGAAGGGCGGCGGCGGCGCGCCCTTCGGCGGCTCGCGCCTCGGCGGAAGCCGCGGTTTCGCGCAGCGTCAATTCGTGGCGAAACGACGCCGCATCCCCGCTGCCGCTGGAACTCCAAGTCGAGGCGGTGACCGTCGTCCGGAGGCGGATTACCTCCGGGATCTCGAAGGCGATGTCGCCGCCCTCGATCAAGGCCAGGAAGGCGCGGTGCGCCATCCCGCCGCGCAGGATCACGACGAGCTCGACCTGTTCCAGCGGCGGTCCGTCGGTTTGACGGATCGTGCGCCGGGACAGCCCGGTCTGGCGCACCGCCTGGCGGTTCATCCTCACGAAATCGGCCATCGTCTGCCGCCCCCTTCCTCCTTGCGTGCGACGCGAGATCGAATCGTGGCGCGTGCGATCGATGATAGGCCGGGCGCCCAAGCCAGACCCTTCCCCCTTTGTCCCAACTCGCCCAACCCGAGCGGTGCGATTGACAGTCCAGAACGGCCGTTGCTATGCTCCGCCCGCTGTTCCGCTTCCCCAAACCGAGGAGCATCGCCGCGATGGCCAAGCGGGCGTTCCTGCTCTTAAGCGTGATCGCCGTCGCGGTCACCGTCGCCGCCTGCGGGCGGGCCACCCCGGCCCAGATCGAGAGCGCGCTCGGGATCACGCCTAGCCCGACCCTGAGCGCGGCCGACATCGCCGCCGCCACGGCGGCGGCGGCGACGGTCGCCTCGGCCGGCGCCGCGGATTCCAGCTCCAGCCCGGGCGTGGGAGGGGCGACCGGGGACGTCGCCCTCGGCGCCCGCCAGTTCAACACCTGGTGCATCGGCTGTCACCGCGCTGGCGGCACGCCGCGCGGCCCAGACATCCTCTCGCCGGGAACCGCCGGCACCGGCCTCGCCGGATCCGCCCTGATCGCGCTGATCCGCACCGGCAGCACCTCCCACCAACCGACCTATTCCACCACCGAACTCACCGACAAACAGATCACCGACCTGGCGGCCCACATCCGCTCGCTGGCCGGAGAGTAGTCCTGTTCTTCACCTACCCGCCGATCCGACCCCTCGCCTAGAACGGGCAGCGTTGCCGCCGTCGTTTCTCGGCGCCGTCCGCCCGATGTAGAATCGGGATCGGGCGCGGTCGAGCCGTCGCGCGCCCGTGATTGGAGTCGAACGGAGCGCCGCCACTCGTGATCGCGTTTCCCGCCGTTTCCGCATTTATCAGTCTGGTCTGCGCCGGCGTCATCCTCCGCGACGCGGTGCGCCGCCCGCGGCCGGACATGATCGCCTGGGCGATCGCTTTCGCCTTGTTCGCGGTCGCGGCCGGGGCGGAGGTGGCCGGTTCGGACGCGCTTCTGGGCTGGTCCCCCGCCCTGGCCCGGGTCTACTACCTGACCGGCGCAATCCTGGTGGTCGGATTTCTGGCGCTTGGGCAGCTTTATCTGCTGGCGCCGGAGCGGATCGCGTCGATCGCGCCCGGCTTGACGCTGCTGGTAACCGCGCTGGCGATCACCCTGGTTTGGGCGGCGCCCATCGAGACCGATCGCTTGGCAACCGACGGCTGGGAGGCGCTGGAGCGCGGTCCGGCGTTGATCGTCCTCGCGGCGAGTGTCAACAGCCTCGGAACGCTGGTGATTGTCGGCGGCCTGGTCGTCTCGGCCTGGCGATTCTGGCGCCAGGGGATCCAGCGCAACCGGATGGTCGGCTGCCTGCTGATCGCCGCCGGGACCCTGGTCGTCGCCGCCGGCGGGACCCTGACCCGGTTCGGGCAGCGGGAGTACCTCTACCTGGCGATGTCGCCTGGCGTGGCGCTGATTTTCGTGGGCTATGTTTGGACGCGCCGTCCTGCCGCGACAATCGCCACCCCCGCGGGCGAGATGAACGCGGCGCGGCGTGATGTCGGTCCGATCGCGGCTCCGGCGACCGCGCCACCTCCGCCCGCCCTTGCCGGAGCCGGGATCGTTTCCCTGCGCGCCCGACGCGCCGGAAACGAGACGGCGCCAGCGGCGACGCGGGCCGTCGAAGACGGCGCGCTCGATCCCGCGGTGGCGTTTCTGGAGCGGCGGTTGCTGCCGCTCGACGATCCGGCGCTGGAAGCAACCTGCGCCGGGTGGAGTGTGGATCGCGACCATCGGGACCGCCTCGACCGCGCCGAGGCGACCCGCGCGTGGGCGTTGCGCCTGCGTCTCTCGCCGTCCGGCCAGGACGCCTTCGACCGCCACGGCGTTCCCGCGAAGCGGCAACTGGCCGAGTTGTATCACGACGTGCTCGCGCCCGGCGTGGTGAACGCGGAGCCGCACCGGGCGGGACAGGCGGTTGGAGGTCGCGGGTAACGCCCGCCGCGGCGTCGCTCCGGGGCGTTCGGGTGCGAACGAAACCGGGCGGAGCCGGCCGGAGCACGCACTCCCTGGGAAGGGCCTTTGCCCCC